>JBDNDK010000002.1:0-33651 GCA_046719185.1 Armatimonadota bacterium | reverse complement strand
CCATTCTAGAAGTCAAACAATAACTGCTTAATATCGACAACTCAAATGTCTTTATTTTTATATCTATTTATTATATCATACCCACTCTATATACTGAGTCTGCTAAGTATGACATCTTCCCTAATTTGCTCTATATCTTCCTTCTTAACAAAACCAGCACTATGTGTGCAGGCATTAGCTGCACCAGCAGATATACCCCAAACTAATGCAGATGAAATACTCTCTCCTCTAAGTATAGTATCAAGAAATGCAGCAATAAATGCATCTCCAGAACCAACAGCACTAACAAAATTTATCTCAGGCGGAGTGGCATGCCATATTTCTCTACCATCAGTTACAATAGCACCAGATCTGCCCATTGTAACAGCAACTATTTTTATTCCTTGCTCTATTAAGTTTTGAGCAGATTTAACAACTTCTTCTTGAGTATATAACTCTTTTTTAGTGAGTTCAGACAGCTCCAAAACATTAGGCTTAAAAATATAAGGAACAGCCTTCACAGCCTCAGCTAACTGTTCACCACTTGCATCTAATACAACTCTTACATTCTTATTTTTAGCATGCTTAATTATATCAGCATAATATGTATTTTCAAGTCCCGGAGGACAACTTCCTGATAATACAAGAAATTCAACACCAGATAATAATTCATCTATCTTATTTAATAGACAGGTAGAATCCTCATTTGTCACCACAGGACCTGTTTCATTTATTTCTGTTTGAGTAGAGTTCTTGGGGTCAACAATTTTAATGCAAGTTCTGGACTCACCACCAACCCTCACAAAATCATTTTGAATTTTTTCCTCAGAAAGTTTATTAAGAATGATATCACCATTCTTTCCACCAATAAAACCAGTAGCCATTGAAGGCGTATTTAGCTCTTTTAAAACTCTTGCAATATTGATTCCTTTGCCACCTGCAACAATTTCCAAACTTTTAGGCTTATGAATTTTATCAACTCCAAAACCTTCTACAATATATGTAATATCAATAGAAGCATTTGGAGTTACAGATAATATCATCTCAACTCTCCATTAAATGCTTTTTACTGCAAAGAAATCATTATATAGAATTAATCATTCTAAGAACTTCAGCTTTGTAAGATTGTGCACTATTAGGATCTTTATCTCTATAATGTCTTATAATTATGTATTTTTGTATTTCATAAAGCAAATAAAATAATCTTCTTATTTTTGCAGAATCAGACAAATCTCTCTGCATTCCATATCCTCTCCAAAATGGTGCTTCACTGATTCCACAATAATCAAGAACAGCAAACTCTATTTCAATATCACCCCATAGTGCTCTATCAAAATCTATAAGACCTGTAACTTTACCATCCATATTAACCAATATATTCTGATTCCACACATCCATATGCAAAAGTCTTGATACTACAGGTCTGTCAAAATGAGAATAGTTTTCATATAATTTTCTTCTCATCATTGATTCTTCAATAGCACTATAATATCCTGCATTTACAATATCATCAATCATTTTGTTCCACATAATATTAAAAGCAGATGCCCAATCATCAGCAGGTTCCATAGGTTTATGAGCACCTAAATAGCCATATTTCTTTGATGTTATATCATGAATCTCGCATAAATATTTTCCAATCTGTTCTAAAATTCTATAATACTCAGGCAGAGTGCACCTATAATTTGTTAAAGCTATCCCATCAAGTCTTTGCATAATAATATAATCTCTATCTATAAGCTCTCTGGAATCATCATATAAATAAATTTTCGGAACAGGAACAGATGTATTTTCCAATACAAGTTTATGTATTTGAGGTTCTTGAGCCATCATCTTTTTTTCATAAAAAACAAAACCTGCATTATCTGGAGGAGCAACCCTCAATACCAAAGGTTCTGAGTAGCCTTTTACAAAATATGTTGTATTGAATTTTCCAGTGGAAACCCTATCTAATACAACTTGTCTCATAGGAATATCAAACTTTTTTGATATGATATTCATGAGAACAGTCCTATCTAGATTTTCAGCCATTTACAAAATTACCTATATAAAAATATTGTGGGAAGTATATATTGAAGATTTTTCCCTCTGCTTAATATAAAACACAAATAAATTTTAGCAATCATAAATCAAAAAAGTGACTTGGCCGTAGGGCGTCTCAGCCAAGCCCAGCAGAGGTAGTGAAAGGAGAAAAAGAAGCATTTGTATTATACTCGTACAAATACCTGCATGTCAAGAGCTTTTAGGACAAAAAATATAAATATTTTATAAATTATAAACTGATATTGCTTTTTTTGTGTTGCAAACACTACCCAATGACATATTTTAGCAACATATGCTACTATATTTTTAATATAAGATTTTTATTTTATAACAAAACATATTTAGGTATTTATTTCATATTTTCCTCTAATTAAACTTTGAATCTTATATAAACAACATCACCATCTTGAACAATATAGTCCTTCATTTGCAGCTCAACTATTCCAGCCTTTTTGGCTAATTCCCATCCACCAGCCTCTTTAACTTTATCAAAATTAGCAACTTCCATTCTTATAAATCCTCTTGCAAGGTCAGAATGTATTGTACCAGCAGCATCAACTGCTTTCATTCCCTTATTCAGTGTCCATGCTCTAACTTCAGGTTCGCCTGCAGTGATAAATGATATCAGTCCTAATTTTTCATAACATTCTTTTATCAATACATTTCTTGCAGGCTCTTCAATTCCTGATGATTTTAAAAATTCAGCTTCATCTTCATCAGATAATTGAGAAACTTCCTGCTCAAGCTCAGCACACAATACTACCGGATTTAGACTATTAGCTTCACAATATGCTCTATATTGACTTACAACTTCACTATCAGAACCAATGTCAGACTCCGCTACATTTAGAACATGTATGATTGGCTTTAATGTAAGAAAATCATAATTCCTAATAAACTTTTCCTCATCAGCACTAAGCATATCAATTTTAAGAAATTTACCTTCTTCTAAAACAGCTTTCAATCTATGTAAAAGGTCATTTTCCATTGTTACCATATTTGTAACACCTTTTTTTACACCATGCATTTGCTTTTCAATCTTCTCAAGTCTTTTTTCTATCATCTGAAGATCTGCAAGCAAAAGCTCATCCATTAATTGCTGAATGTCTTTTACAGGAGTAGGACTATCACCAATATCAGACTCAAATCCTCTTAGAACATTAACCAGCATATCAACTTGTCTGACATCTGCAAAGAAATCTGATCCAAATTTGCTTTTACCTGAATCAACATTCACTTTGGCAGCACCATCAACAAATTCAATGCTTGCATAAGTAATTTTTTTGGGACTATATTCCTTAACAAAGAAATCAACCCTCTCATCAGGTACGTTCACAACCCCAATATTTGCTTTGCCACTATTGCTGCCAAATGAATCTGTACTCACAGCTCCCCTTGTTAATGCTCTAAAAAGGGTTGTTTTACCAGATTGAGGCAATCCTACTATTCCAACTTTCATATATTATAAACTCCAATTGATTTTACATTATCCTGCTATATTTTAGGTTATAAGATGTTATTGTGCAAGAATAATAAATTCTTTATTAAGTAAAATATTGAACTCAAACAGATATTTTTGTAATATATTTAGATGCTTATATCTTTCAGAGTTTTTTGTATCAATTAAAATCTTTTGGAGAAATTTATGAAAATCCCAACTTTTATTGTTGTAGGTGCTGGTCAAAGAGGATTTGGATACACATCATATATACATCATTATCCAAATGAAGGAAAAGTAGTAGGTGTTTGTGAACCAAATCAAATAAATAGAAATATATTTACAAATAATTTCTCTATTCCAAGAGAAAATGTTTTTAATTCTTGGGAAGAATTAGCGGGAAAACCAAAGCTTGCTGATGCCGTGATTATTTGTACACAAGATAGAATGCATAAAGATCCAGCAATAGCATTTGCAAAAAAAGGTTATCACATACTATTAGAAAAACCTATGGCAACTAATCCTGAAGACTGCATAAGTATATACAAAACAATTAAAGATACCGGTGTAATGTTTGCTGTATGTCATGTGCTAAGATATACAGATTTTAATATAAAACTCAAAGAAATGATTGATAGTGGTATTATTGGTAAAATAAGAAATATTCAGCTACTTGAACCAGTTGGATTTGCACATTATGCTCATTCCTTTGTAAGAGGCAATTGGAGAAATGAAAATGAGTCATCTTTTATGCTGCTTGCAAAATCCTGCCACGACATAGATCTAATTAACTACTTTATAAATAAAAAATGCACAAAAGTATCTTCATTTGGATCTCTTTCATATTTCACAAAAGAAAATCAACCTAAAGGTGCTGCTGATAGATGCATAAATTGCCCTGAAGAAATAGAATCTAAATGTGCATACTCAGCATTGAAAATGTATTTGAGAGGAAAAGAAGATAATCTTAATCAATGGCCTATTAGTGTGTTGACACCAATTCCAACTGTGGAATCAGTTTCCAAGGCTCTTGAAAAAGGTCCTTATGGAAGATGTGTGTATGCTTGTGATAATGATGTTGTGGATAAACAGATAGTAAATTTGGAGTTTGAAGATGGTGCAGAAGCATCATTTACAATGTCTGCTTTCAATAAAGGTGGAGGCAGAGAAATATATATTATGGGTGATCAAGGTACTCTGAGATGTGATGATAATGGAATTGAACATTATGACTTTCTAACACAAACTACAAACAAAATTGATTTATATGCTGGTGATGGTCAAATAACATCAGGACATGGTGGCGGAGATTTTGGATTGATGAAATCTTTTCTAAAAGCATTAAAAGAAAATAATCCAATTTATATTTCATCAGGTCCTGAAATATCATTAATAAGCCATTTAATGGTATTTGCTGCTGAAAAATCAAGAAAATCTGAAACTATTGAAAAAATCAATATTGATTTAGATAATATATAGATAATATAAAACAGAGGTTTCTTATTGATGGGCTAATAAATGGAATGTATTCAATTGCCTTCACTTGCACCTACATCTTTCTTTATTGTAATTATGAGTTTTGTTGGTGATTTACATGGTGTTTTTGAATATGCACGAGTCATGGACCCAAGGTGGACGTGCTGAAACTACAATGACGTCATTTTAAACTTGATTTGGAAACTATATAATTATTAAAGATGCTGAGCCAAGATCAACAAGACGAATGATTGATATGGCATAAGGTCAGAAATTAATCTTTTACAGTTCAAGTACTATAGGTACTATCATTGGTCTTCTGTGAGTTGCATCATGTATAACCTTCAAAATAGCTTTTTTTGTTATTGCTTTTATTCCATCTATATCCATCACAGAATCCTCATTTAAGAAATCATCTAGTTTTGCAATCACAGCATCTTTTGCAGAATCTATGAGATCACTTGCATATTCCTCACCCATAACACCTCTAGTAAGAATATCCGGACCTGATACTATTTCCATAGTGTTTATATCTATTCCAATTACAGCTATTACAATGCCATCATTTGCAAGATGTCTTCTATCTCTTAATACAGGGTCTTCTACATCTCCAACACCCAACCCATCAACCATTATCATTCCTGCATGCACTCTGCCAACAATTTGTGCACCATCTGTGTTTATTGCAAGCACATCACCCGGATTCATTTCTAATATATTATCATCTGAATATCCTACTGTCTTTGCAAGCTTAACAAATTTTGAGAAATGCCTTGCCTCACCATGCACAGGTATCACATACTTTGGCTTAATTATGTTGAGCATAAATTTGATATCTTCCTGATTTGCATGCCCAGATGAATGTATATTCATATTAGTCTCATAAACAACCTCTGCTCCCAGCTTGAAAAGTCTGTTTACAGTTCTTAATACTAAATCTTCATTGCCCGGTATTGGTGTGGCACTTATGATTACAACATCACCTTTTTCAACCTTAATATACTTATGCTCATCCATTGCCATTCTGGAAAGTGCAGAAAGAGGCTCACCCTGACTGCCAGTGGTCATAATAGCAATTTCAGAAGTATCTAATTTATCAAGACTTTCAACACCTATCTTCACTCCCTCAGGAATCTTTAGATAGCCTAGTTCTTCAGCAATTCTTACATTAGCTTCCATACTTCTGCCAACAACAGCAACTTTTCTATTATGTTTTGCTGCTATGTTAAATACTTGCTGAACCCTATGAATATTAGAGGCAAATGCTGCAATAATTATTCTTCCTTGAGCCTCTGCAAATATTTGATCAATACTTTCACCTACTCTGCTCTCACTTGGTGTAAATCCACTTTTCTCAACATTTGTTGAATCACACAAAAGCACATCAACTCCCAATTCACCAGTTTTTGCAAGTAAGTTTACATCTGCTAGATTTCCATCAATTGGTGTTTGGTCAAACTTAAAATCACTTGTATGAACAACTATACTGTTTGGAGTGTGGATTATGATACCACATGCATCTGGAATACTATGTGATACTCTCACATATTCAACCTTGAAATTACCAATCTCAAGCTTTGCATCTGTGGATACTGTGTTGAGTTTTGCCATTTCAAGCATTTTATGTTCTGAAAGCTTATTTGACAAAAAACCAAGAGTTAGAGGTGTGCCCCATACAGGACAATCTAATCTTCTTAGTATATAAGGTAATGCACCAATGTGATCCTCATGACCATGAGTAAGAACAATACCTAATACTTTATCTGAATGTTCCTCTAAGAAAGATACATCAGGAATTACTATATCAACTCCCAACATTTCCTCTTCAGGAAACATCAAACCACCATCAACTACCAATATTTCTTCATCATACACATAGGCAGTGATATTCTTCCCTATCTCCATCACTCCGCCAAGTGGGATAATATGAAGTTTGCCTCTGCTTTGCTCTATATTCCATTCTTTCATATAATCTACTTTTTTTTATTTTACTTAAGGGTATTTGCTATTAGAATTAAATATAGGTTTCGGGAACAAGTTCCCGAAACACCTACAATTTCTCGAAACACCATTTTTATTCCGTCATGCTGAACTAGATTCAGCATCTCATAAAATTCTTAATAGATCCTGAAACAAGTTCAGGATGACAGTAGTAATCTATTTTATATATCCCTTAGCAATAGCTTCTTCTGCGATTTGAACAGCATTTAATGCTGCACCTTTTCTGATGTTATCAGCAACAACCCATAGGTCAAGAGTGTTTTTGTTGCAGCTGTCTTGTCTGATTCTTCCAACATAAGTTGGATCTTTACCCTCAGCCATTAAAGGCATAGGATATTTGCTGTTTGCTGGATCATCAATCACTTCAATTCCGGGCCAATTAGCTAAAGCTTCTCTTGCTTCATCCGCAGTTATTGGATTCTCAAACTCAGCATTTATTGCCTCTGAGTGAGCTCTGAATACAGGCACTCTGACACAAGTAGCTGAAACTGAAAGATTAGGAATCCCAAAAATCTTTCTTGTTTCTTTTATCATCTTGATTTCTTCACCATAGTATCCTTCAAATTCATTCTTCAATGAACTAATCTGAGGAATGAGATTTAGAAGTATTTGATATGGATAGTTTTCAATATGCATATCTTCACCACTCACATAAGCTTTCAATTGCTGTTCAAGCTCTTTAATAGCTCCGCTACCAGTACCAGAAACAGACTGGTATGTGGAAACAACAATTCTCTTTAATCCTGCTTTTTTGTGAAGAGGAGCAAGTGCATGAACCATTTGGATAGTGCTGCAGTTTGGGTTTGAAATAAAACCTTGATGGTTTGCAATAGCATCACCATTTACCTCAGGAACAACTAAAGGCACTCTGTCATCCATTCTATAGTCATCACCATTATCAATTACAAAAACACCTCTAGCTACAGCTTCCCAACCATATAATTGGCTGGCACCTTTCACACCTTCTGTTCCAGCAAAAAATGCTATATCAATATCATCAAAAGCTTCCGGAGTTGTTTCTTTTACATCATATTCAACACCATCAATTTCTTGCTTTCTTGATGATCTTGCAAGTATTACTAAACTTTCCATTGGGAAGTTTCTTTGGGCTAATACTCTAACCATTTCTTCACCAACAGCACCAGCACCAACAACAGCTACTCTATATTTAGACATTTTAATCTCCTTTATAAAAGTTTATCTAAGCCATATACAAAACCTTTAATTTCTTTTGCTTTTCTTATTGTAATGAGAACACCTGGCATAAAGCTAGTCCTATCAATGCTATCATGCCTAATTGACAGACTTTGACCCTGTCCACCAAAAACAACTTCCTGATGGGCAACAAGACCCGTTAATCTTACACTATGCACTGGAACTCCATAATGAAGCTCACCTCTTGCCCTATCTTCCATACCTATTGGTTCATATTCTATTCCAGATTCTTTTCTTGCCTCTTCTATCATTGAAGCAGTTTTTATAGCAGTTCCAGATGGAGCATCTGCCTTTTTGTCATGGTGAAGTTCTATAATCTCAACACTTCCCATATACTTTGCAGCTTCATAAGCAAACTTCATCATCAAAACAGCACCAATTGCAAAATTTGGTATGAGCATAGCACCAATATTATTTTTCTTGGCAACTTCTTCCAACTTTGATGTGTCTTCCTTGCTCTGTCCAGTGGTACCAATAATAGGCACTACACCATTCTCCATTGCAAAAATACATTTTGATATATCAAATGGTTTTGCAAAATCAACAACAACATCAGGTTTGTTATTAGTAATTATATAATTATAATCATCACTAATAACAACATCACAATTTGCTATACCTAATACATCTTTAATTGTATTTCCAATAAATACAACATCACAAGCACCAACCAGCTCAGTATCAGGTGAATTAACAACAGTCTTCACAACTTCACTACCCATTTTTCCACATGCACCCAACACCGCTACTTTGATTTTATTAGCCATTCTTAACTCCTAATCAATTCAATCAACTATTATTTAAATAAAATTGTGAATTATTTGAATGGTCCTATTGCAACTTCTGCAAAGCCATCTGAGTTTGTGAGATCTTTTGCCAAATAAGCAACATCATCTCTTGAAACATTTTCAATCTCAGTAAGTATATCATCAAGTCTTATAATTCTATCAAAATAAAGCTCACTTTTTGCAAGTCGGCTCATTCTATTAGACATACTCTCCTGTCCCATCACCAAAGCACCTCTAATCTGATTTTTTGCTCTTAAAAGCTCAGAATCAGATATACCATACTTACCCAATTTTGAAATTTCTTCTCTAGTAAGCTCCATCACGGTTGGATAACTCTTTGGACCAGTGCCACCATATATAACAAACATACCAGCTTCATTATATGATGATGCATAGGAACCAATAGAATAAACCAATCCTCTTTTTTCTCTTATTTCCTGAAAGAGCCTTGAGCTCATACTGCCACCCAATATTGCATCAATAGCAGCAAGTGAGTATTTTCTTTTATCATGCTGAGAACATCCATTTGCCGACATACAAAAATGAACTTGTTCTGTGGACTTTTTTATAATCTTTTTTTCCGGGTTAAGCTGTATTTTAATTGGCTCTCTTTCTGGTCTTTTTCCTGAAAGATTGCTGAAATACTTAGAAACCAAATCAACAATTTCCTGATGCTCAAGATTTCCAGCAGCTGCAATTACAATAGAATTGGGTCTGTAATATCTATTTATATAGTTTACTATAGTTTCTCTATTTATATTACTTATTACATCTGTTGTGCCAATAACACTTCTGCCTAATGGATGATCTTTCCACAAGGTTTGAGCAACAATATCATGCACCTGATCTTCTGGAGTGTCATCATGCCTTTTTATTTCCTCAATTACAACATTCTTTTCTCTCTCAATTTCTGTTTTATCAAAAACAGAATTTAGTATCATATCAGACATTATGTCCATTGCTTGATGAATGTATTCTCTAAGTGCCTTCACATAAAAACAAGTAAATTCTTTATCTGTAAAAGCATTCAAGTGTGCTCCCATGCAATCCATTTCGTCTGCTATCTGAGCAGCAGATCTTTTTTCTGTTCCCTTAAAAAATAAATGCTCACAAAAATGACTTATACCATTTGATTTTGCATCCTCATCTCTGGATCCAACAACTACCCATATTCCTATAGAAACAGATTCTACATATCCCACTTTTTCAGTGAGCACTCTTATTCCATTGTTTAGAACTGTCTTACTTATTGAAGACTCAGATGTCATTTATATCCTCATAATATTAAAAACCACTGCAGTGCAACTCTTTTTATAAGAAGCATCCATCTGCAGTGGTAGTCATTGCTATTCAATTAGCTTACATAGTTACTTTTGCTTTTTAGATATTATAGTATGTATTATCTTTTTGGTCTAAATTTTGCTTTTGGGAATTCATCATCAGATGATTTATTGCCCCTAGACACTCTTCCTCTATCTGAGTCACGGAAATCGTTTCCGCCACTTCTACCTCTTGATTGAGAAGAAATAACATCTGCACCATTCTCAAGAATACCTTTTCTGGTGAGCCTTATTTTGCCATCATCTCCAATTTCAATGACCTTAACAAGCATCTCATCACCAATAGAACATACATCTTCTGTTCTGTTTACTCTCTCATTTGCAAGCTGAGATATGTGAACCAAGCCATCTCTTCCCGGAAGGAACTCAACAAAAGCACCAAAAGACTCAATTCTTGTTACTTTTCCTGTATAAACTTCACCAACAGCAACTTCTCTTGTGATATCTTCAACTATTTTCTTAGCTTTCTCACCACCAGCAGCATCTGGAGAGGTGATATATACATGTCCATCTTGCTCAATATCAAGTTTAGCACCTGTCTCGGCTTCAATTTTCTTTATCACTTTTCCACCAGGACCAATGATATCTCCAATTTTATCAGGATGTATTACAACCACATACACTCTAGGAGCGTACGGGCTAAGTTTTTCATTTACAGCAGGAATAGCAGAATGTATAACATCAAGTATTTTAAATCTTGCTTCTTTTGCCCTTGCTAAAGCTCCAGATACAACATCTTTATCTAATCCTTGAGTTTTTGTATCAACTTGAATCGCTGTGATTCCATTAACAGTGCCGGCAACCTTAAAGTCCATATCACCAGTAAAATCCTCAAGACCCATAATATCTGTAAGCAGCACTTTTCTAGTCTCATCAGAAACTAGTCCTATAGATATACCAGCAACAGGCTGTTTAATTGGAACACCTGCATCCATTAAGGCAAGAGTGCATCCACAAGTGCTAGCCATTGATGTTGAACCGTTTGATTCTAAAACCTCAGAAGTAAGAAGCATCGCATAAGGGAAATCATTTTGGTCCGGAATCATTGGTCTTAAAGCTTTTTCAGCCAATGCACCATGACCTATTTCTCTTCTTCCTGCACCTCTTAAAGGCTTGGCTTCACCTACACTAAATGGAGGGAAATTGTAGTAGTGCATAAATCTCTTTTCAGAATCTTCTTCAAGATTATCTACTGTTTGGCTGTCATCAAGTGAACCAAGTGTTACTGTAGTTAAAACCTGAGTTTGCCCTCTTGAGAATAATCCAGAACCATGTACTCTTGGAAGCAATCCAACTTCTGCACTCAAAGGTCTTATTTCATCAATAGCTCGCCCATCAGGTCTTGCATTTTCATCAAGAATCATTTTTCTTACTTGTTTCTTGATTACTTTTTCTAAAATATCCCCTATTTCATCTACATTATCCGGATACTCTTCAGAAAGCCTTATTTTAAGATTCTCTTTGAGTTCAAATATAGCACTTTCCTTACCCGCATTTACAGGGTTTCTAATGGCATTTTGAATCTCAGGAATAATTTTTTGTGATATTTCTTCCATAAGATCGGCATCAGGAACAATCATAGGAACAGCAGCCTTAGGCTTACCAAACTGTTCCACCATTTTTCTTTGGAATTCAACAAGAACATCTATTCCTTTATGTGCAAATTCAAGTGCTTCTTCAAGCTCATCTTCAGGGATTTCGTTGCCCTCAAACTCAATTTCAAGCATCTTGCCGTCAACACCAGCAATAACAAGTTCAAATTCAGAATTTTGTATCTGCTCAATTGACGGCATCATCACAAGCTCACCATCAACCTTGCAAACTCTAACAGCACCAATAGGACCGTTCCAAGGAATATCAGAAATAGCAAGTGCGGCAGAGGCTGCATTTAGGCATAGTATATCAGCAGGCACTTCAAGCTCCATAGAAAGAGGCATTGCAATTATCTGCACTTCATTTCTCATGCCTTCTGAAAAGAGAGGTCTTATAGGTCTATCTATGAGCCTTGCAGTGAGAATCGCTTTCTCTGATGGTCTTCCACCTCTTTTTACAAATCCCCCAGGTATTTTGCCAACTGCATATTTTCTCTCTTCATAATCAACCATTAAAGGAAAAAAATCTATTCCTTCTTTAGGTTCAGCACTCATAGTAGCTGTAGCCATTACTATTGTATCTCCACAAGTAAGCCAAACAGCACCATTTGCCTGATTTGCTATCTTCCCTTGTTCGATGATGATTTTTTTTCCGGCAAGCTCTGTTTCATATCTATTTATCGGCATTATGTATTAATTTACTCCTATCGTCTTAGGCCAAGTTTAGCGACAATACTTCTGTATCTTTCAATGTCGTTATTGCTTAGATAATTCAGAAGTCTTCTTCTCTGACCAACAAGCATCAAAAGGCCACGACGAGAGTGATGATCTTTTTTGTGTTGTTTCAAATGCTCTGTCAATTGATTAATTCTAGATGTGAGCAATGCAATCTGAACTTCTGGAGAACCAGTATCGCCTTCATGTGTTTTAAAGTTTTCAATAATCTCAGACTTATTTTCTTTAAGCAGAGCCAAATTATTTACCTCCCAATAGCAACAAGGTCAGTTCTTCTGACCGATATATCGACTCCTTTGTCTATTTTTTGCTATCCTGAAAACAGAAAAGCTATCTAATAAACAATAAGTATTACATACAATATTTCTTATACCATATAGTATTGCTAAGTCTTAAAAGTTTAACATACAATAGCCTCTAAAATCAACCACTATATAATATATAATAGTACGTACCTTTCATTTTAACTTTTTTCTTGCAGGCAAGCAAGATGATTTGATATACTTTGCTAATTACCAATAAAAATACTCTTCACAGAGGGTGCTGTTTAATGCCTGAACAATCTAAAGTGCCAATGCCGACACTTGAAAGGCTTGCCACCTATCATGCAATTTTAAAGGATCTAAAAAATAGGTCTGTTGATACAATATCATCAACTGATGTTGAAGAAAAAACAGGTATTAATGCTGCTCAGTTCAGAAAAGACCTATCATATTTTGGAGAATTTGGCAGACCAGGCATTGGATATAATGTAGACGAATTATATTGTAAGATTAATGAAATATTAAAACTTCATAATACACAGCCAGTATTGCTTGTAGGTGCTGGAAATCTTGGGTCTGCACTTGCTGGATATCCGGCATTAAAATCAGAAGGTTTCAGAATAGTTGCTGTATTTGACAGCTCAGCAAATAAAATTGGGCAAACATTATGGGATCTGACAGTAAAAAATATTGATTCTTTAATAGATGAAAATAAAAAACTGCAAGCAAGGATAGGAATAATATGTGTCCCTGCAAACTCTGCTCAGAAAGTTGCTGAAACTTTGGTAAAAGCTGGAGTTTCCACTATACTAAATTTTGCCCCTATTGCCCTTAAATTGCCAGATGAGATAAAAGTAAGAAATGTAGATTTTGTAAAAGAACTGGCAGTGCTTTCATACCATATACCAGACTAAAGTAAATTAAATTTTAAACCAAATGAAAATTATTTCAATAGAGGAATATACTCAGTGAAGGTTTAATATATTATATGGGAGATTTTTATTAAATGGTAGGCTAGGTGGGATTCGAACCCACGACTCACGCCTTAAAAGGGCGTTACTCTACCCCTGAGTTACTAGCCCGCTGCCTACCGAAGGATATTATAACAAACGTGATTATTTAGGTCAAGATATTTTAGAAAGACACCTAAGAATATTTTTGGAATGTGGCTATAATAGAGATGTATTTATAATATATCTTATTTAAAAAGAATTTCTTAATTATAAAATAGGAGGTTATAAATATGATAACTGAGGAATGGATGGCAAATGCGGTTAGTGCAGGTATTGCTGCTTTTTTAGCATTATTGCTGGCAGGTAAGTATTGGAAGAGAAAATCTCAATCATTAATTGGCTATGCAATATTAGCACTGGGATTTGCATTATTAACTAGTGATATTATGAGAGTTGGCAAAAGTTTACCATTTTTGGCAGGCTGCACTGGTATTTTGTGTGGAATGATTGCATTATTTCTGGGAGAATTTACTGCGACTGAAAAAGAGCCAGATAAGGCAAATGATTCTATCCCCATACCTAAACCAAACTCTTCAAATGGATTTGATAATAATGAAATGCTTGAAGCATTAGCAAGTATTAGTATGGTAGACATAGACAAAAAACAAAAATAAATCACTTCAAAAGTATTGTTTTTTTTGGTATAATGTTTAGAGTCAACATTTTACCGTCAATGATGCGGCAAATTATGATGGCGGAGAATAGTCTCCGCCACTATTTGTGTGTACTCAGGAATGTGTTAAATATATGCAATATGCAAAACCGCTAGCCCGCTTAGTGGCAGAATTTGAGAAACTACCGGGAATTGGTCCTAAATCAGCTCAGAGACTGGCTTTTTATATTCTCAGAATTTCTGAGGATGAGGCTAAAAATTTAGCTAATGCTATTGCAGATGTAAAACACCATATCACCCAATGCCCTATTTGCTTCAACTACACAGATGTAGAAAAATGTGAAATATGTACAGATCCAAGAAGAGATGAATCTATTATATGTGTGGTAGCAGAACCAAAAGATGTTGTGGCTATGGAAAAAACAAATGAGTTTAGAGGTCAATATCATGTATTAGGTGGACTGATATCCCCTATGGATGGAATTACACCTGAAATGCTGAAGATTAAAGAGCTTTTAGCACGAATAAATGAAGGTAAAATACAAGAGGTAATTCTTGCTACAAATCCCACTATTGAAGGGGATGCAACAGCAATGTATATCGCTGGTCTGATTAAGCCTATGGGTCTAAAAGTGTCAAGAATAGCATACGGAATGCCCGTTGGTTCAGACATAGACTATGCTGATCAGCCTACACTAATCAAGGCGCTTCAGTGGCGTCGAGAGTTATAAATAAATATATATATAGAGGTTAGAACATGGCACGAAGAATGGAAGGCTACGATGGAAATGCAGCTGTAGCACATGTGGCCCATGCAACAAATGAGGTCATAGCAATTTACCCTATCACACCCAGCTCTACAATGGGTGAAATCTCTGATGAAAAGAGTGCAAAAGGACAAAAAAACATTTGGGGAACAATACCAACAGTTGTAGAAATGCAAAGTGAAGGAGGTGCTTCTGGAGCCGTTCACGGAGCACTTGCAACTGGTGCACTCACTACTACTTTCACAGCTTCTCAAGGCTTACTGCTGATGATACCTAATATGTATAAAATAGCAGGTGAGTTAACACCAACCGTTTTCCATGTATCTGCAAGAGCTCTTGCATGTCAGGCTTTGTCTATTTTTGGAGACCATAGTGATGTTATGGCTTGCAGACAGACAGGTTTTGCAATGCTTTGCTCTTCAAGTGTGCAAGAATGTATGGATTTTGCATTAATCTCTCAACAAGCAACTTTAGAGAGCAGAATTCCTTTCCTGCATTTCTTTGATGGCTTCAGAACTAGCTCTGAGGTTCAAAAAATTGAGGAACTCACATTTGATGACATGAGAGCAATGATTGATGAAGATTTGGTGATAGCTCACAAGAAAAGAGCTTTAAGTCCAGATCATCCAACGATAAGTGGAACTGCTCAAAACCCTGATGTTTACTTTCAAGGCAGAGAGACTGTCAATAAATTTTATGAAGCAACTCCAGCAATTGTTCAGAAAACAATGGACAAATTTGCAAAATTAATAGGAAGACAATATAACTTATTTGATTATGTTGGTGCACCTGATGCTGAAAAAGTGATAGTAATTATGGGTTCTGGTTGTGATACAACTCATGAAACAGTTGATTATCTTAATAAGCAAGGAGAAAAAGTTGGTCTTGTTAAAGTAAGACTCTATAGACCATTTAGTATCAAAGACTTTGTTAAGGTTCTTCCTGCCAGTGTTAAGAAAATTGCTGTTCTAGATAGAACAAAAGAACCCGGAAGCCTTGGTGAACCTCTTTATCTTGATGTTGTGGCAGCAATTGATGAAGCATTAAGAGATGGAACAGCTCCATTTAAATCAATGCCTGTAGTTGTTGGGGGCAGGTATGGATTAGGTTCAAAAGAATTTACACCAGCTATGGTTAAAGGTGTATTTGATAACCTTAACTCAGATGCTCCAATGAACCATTTTGCGGTTGGAATTGAAGATGATGTTACAGGAAAGAGTATTAAATATGATAAATCATTCTCAACTGCAAGCTCTGATGTATATAGGGCAATGTTCTTTGGTTTAGGTGCTGATGGAACTGTTGGTGCTAATAAAAACTCTATCAAAATCATTGGAGATGAAACTGACAACTATGCTCAAGGATATTTTGTGTATGACTCCAAAAAAGCTGGTTCAATAACAGTATCGCACCTAAGATTTGGAAAAAATCCAATCAGAAGTCCATATCTTATTGATAAAGCAAACTTTGTGGCTTGCCACAATCCAACCTTTCTTGAAAAATATGATATGCTTAGCAAAATTGAAGAAGGCGGAACATTCCTGCTTACTACGCCATATAGTGCAGATGAAGTATGGGATACACTTCCTCAAGAAGTACAAAAGCAGATTATTGATAAAAAAGTTAAGTTTTATGTAATAGATGCAATTAATCTTGCTCAAAACATAGGTCTTGGTCCAAGAATTAATATCATTATGCAAACAGCTTTCTTCAAAATTAGTGAAGTTATCCCTGTTGATCAAGCAATTGAAGCAATTAGAAAAGCAATAAAGAAAACTTATGGCAACAAGGGTGAAGTTATTGTTGAAATGAATAATAAAGCTGTTGATGCAGCTCTTGACAATATACATGAAGTAAAATATCCCAAAAAAGTTACAAGCAGCATAACAATGCCTCCTGTGGTTGGTGATGATGCTCCTGAGTTTGTAAAAACAGTAACTGCTGAAATTATTGCTGGCAGAGGTGATGATATTCCTGTTAGCAAGATGCCAGCTGACGGCAGGTTTCCTGTTGGAACAACTCAATATGAAAAGAGGAATATTGCAGTTGAAATTCCTGAATGGAATGAAGAATTATGTATTCAATGTGGATTCTGTTCTTTATACTGCCCACATGCTGCAATTAGAATGAAAGCTTATGATGAAAGCTTACTTGCTGGTGCTCCTAAAACATTTAAGAGCACTGATGGTAAAGCTCAGATAAAAGGCAAAAAATTTACCGTTCAAGTAGCTCCTGAAGATTGCACGGGCTGCGGACTTTGTGTTCAAAACTGCCCTGCTGTAGAAAAAGATGCTAATAAACAGCCAACCGGGAAGAAAGCAATAAATATGGTAACGCAGCATCCTATAAGAGACCGTGAAAGAGAAAACTGGAACTTCTTTTTGTCACTTCCTGATGAAGTGCCAGAGGGAATAAAAATTGATACTGTTAAAGGAAGTCAGTTCCTGCCGGCTTTATTTGAGTTTTCTGGTGCATGCTCTGGCTGCGGTGAAACACCATATGTGAAACTTGTAAGCCAATTATTTGGTGATAGAGCCATAATTGCTAATGCAACCGGCTGCTCATCGATCTATGGTGGAAACTTACCTACTACTCCATACTGCACAAATAAAAATGGATTGGGTCCTGCTTGGAGCAATTCATTATTTGAGGATAATGCAGAATTTGGATTTGGTTTTAGATTAACTATTGATAAGTTTAATGAATATGCTATTGAATTACTTGACAAAGCAGTTGAGATAGGTTGTGTATCTCAAAGCTTGGCTGATGCTATAAAGAATGCAGATCAATCATCACTTGAAGGCATTGATGCACAAAGAGCTAGAGTGAGAGAATTGAAGGAATCACTTAAATCTGAGTGCGAAGTATGCAAGCAATTAGAAAGTGTTGCAGATTATCTTGTTAAGAAATCTGTATGGATTATTGGTGGTGATGGATGGGCTTATGACATTGGATTTGGTGGTCTTGACCATGTAATAGCTAGTGGTAGAAATGTTAATCTTTTAGTGTTAGATACTGAAGTTTATTCTAACACTGGTGGACAGATGTCTAAATCTACACCAAGAGCAGCTACAGCAAAATTTGCTGCTGGTGGAAAACCAACAGGCAAGAAAGATCTTGCAATGATGGCAATGAGTTATGGCAGTGTTTATGTAGCAAGAGTATCACTTTCAAATCCTGCTCATTTGGTGAAGACAATGGTTGAAGCTGAAGCTTATGATGGACCTTCACTTATTCTTTGCTATGCTCACTGTATTGCACACGGTATTAACAATACATTTGGTATAGAACACCAAAAGAATGCCGTTGCTAGTGGACATTGGCCACTAATAAGGTACAATCCTGATTTAGCTGCAAAAGGGGAAAATCCATTATCACTTGACAGCAAGCCTCCTACAATGGATTTTGCTGATTACGCCTATGCTGAAAACAGATATAAAGTACTGAAGAAAATCAATCCTGATGCTGCTTCTAAACTTATGGTACTTGCTAGTGAAGATACAAAAAAGAAATTCAAATTTTATGAGCAATTGGCAAGTCTCAACATAAATGGCAATGGTAACAAAGAATAAATAGATTAAATGATTTAAGGGTATATTTAAGGTGTTTATTACACCTCAATAATACTTTTTTAGATTAACTGGGAGATGCTAATTATGGCAAATTTAAATACAACTTATATGGGAATTGAACTTTCCAGCCCTTTGATAGTTGGTGCTTGTACAATATCCAAAATGGTGGATAATATTAAAAAAGCTGAAGATAATGGAGCTGGAGCACTTGTAATCAAAAGCCTATATCAAGAACAAATAGAGATGGAAGCACAAGAGCTTGAAGAGGCATTAAATTATGGTTCAAATATTTATGCAGAATCTTTGAGTTTTTTCCCTCAGATGGAACATAGTGGACCTAGAGAACATATAATGTGGGTAGAAAAGACAAGAAAAGCTGTAAATTTTCCACTTATTGGCAGTTTGAATGCAACAAGTAAGGGAAACTGGGTTGAATATGCTAAGTTGCTTGAAGAGGCAGGCTGCAATGCTCTAGAGCTTAATATATATTCAGTAGAAACAGATATGAATAAATCATCCGCAGATATTGAAAATCAAGCAATTGATACAATAAGCTCTGTGGTTTCTGAAGTAAAGATACCTGTTTCTCTAAAAATCAGTCCATTTTATACTTCAGTTGCTAACTTTGCAAAAAAAGCTGTTGAAGCTGGAGTAAAGGGTCTAGTATTATTCAATAGGTTCTATCAACCAACTATAGATATAGATACACAATCTCCACTTGTAAATCTTGAACTCAGCACATCAGAAGAGTCAAGATTACCACTTAGATGGGTTGCTATTTTGTCTGATAAAGTTGGAGCTGATATTTGTGCAAGCACAGGAATACAAAATGGAAAAGATGCAGTAAAACAATTATTAGCAGGTGCTTGTGCTGTTCAATGTGTCTCAACTCTTTATAAGAATGGCCTCTCACAAATTGGTGTGATAAATAAAGAAATAGAAGCATGGATGAATAACAAAGGATATGCTAATATATCTGACTTCAAAGGGAAGGTGAATCAGGCAAATGTTGATGATCCTAAGACTTTTGAAAGAGCTCAATATATGAAGCTTTTAATGAGCAGAGATTAATTTGAGAATTAAAATCAAATAAAAACCTGTCTGATATTCAATCAGGCAGGTTTTTTTCTCAATATCTAAAGGATACACATAAACTTATGAAAAGAGCATTGATAAAACCAGAAAAATGTAATAATTGCAGTGAGTGTGCTGTGATGATAAAATGCACAATGGAAGCTGTGATAAGAGAAAATATAGAAGATAAGCCTTGGATTGATTTTTATAGATGTTCAGGTTGCATGAAATGTAAAGGATATTGCGATCACTCAGCAATTGAAGAAATAACTCAACCTTGCAATGGTAAAGGCAAGATTGGGTGGTAGGATAACCTTTTCTCTGTGTTTAAATTATCTTCTTGCAGAAGATATTAGGGATTTGATACCTAGATAGATTAGATAGATAACAAAGGCAAATAAAGCTAAGTTTATTACATAACCAAGCACACCCACTGCAATTTTAAGCACCCAAACAGCAATTCTGATTGCAACAGCAATAATTATTAATCCTAATATAAGATATGCAATATTTTTAACCATATATCTATCCCAATATTTTAGATTGAACAAGCTTTTATGGCATCTTCTATTTGCTGGCAGGTTTCATGGCTTTCTATAACACCTATTTCCAAATGGAATTTTCTTACTTCATTAGGCTTTATAAAATGAAGTGTACCTCTCTCTCTTTCTTTTGCCCTACCTTCAACCCAGCAGTTTGCTGGTTCCATACCTACCACATATTCTTTTGTACCATTCATTTTCCATTGGGTAAACTTTGGAAGCTCATTTTTGTTGTATTTAACATAAAAACCAAATGGCACTCCATTTGGCATATTTTTGTTTATTAAAGCAGTAGTCACAAAGCCATCTTTATCTGTCATCATATCATGATAATAACATCTTTCTTTATATCCATCTGTTGGAGGATCAATCAAGAAATAGTTTTCTTTATCCACTTCAGCATCAGCATCTCTTGGAATGGCTTTTTTTGTGGGACTATACATTTTTGAACCTGTATCTATTGCAGGATATCCCCCATTTATATGATATAAAATCATAAACGGAACTTCTTTTGTGCTTTCATTAGTTACTTCATCATCAATATAAATTACATTGCTGCCTAGCTTTGTGCTTATTTTTCTCTTCATTAAGAGATTTTCACCAAATATTCTAGATTCTCTTACTTTACCGCATACCCACATCCAATAGTCATCTCCGTCCCATTCACCATCAACCCATACATTTGATGCAGGTGTGCTGGAATACCTGCCATGAATGCCCAATTGTTCTCCATCATCTTCACTTGGAGCACCAGCAGTAACTAACCCACAAGTTGTGAGCAGACCACCTGGAAATGACCTTAGCCAACCAAAGCCAAATTCATTATGAAAATATGGAGAAACCTCACCAGCAGGTGCTCTCCAAGCTATTGGTCTTCCATTATGCTCTGCTATTGTAATATCAAGACCTCTATCTGGAACAACAAGAAAATTAAATCCGCTACCTGTTCTAAAATCAACTGCTTTAACACCATCATGCATACCACCATTAAGTGTTATTTCTCTGGCACCAGCAATTTGGGATATATCCCCAATTTTATTCAGCAGATCTTCTTTTTTGTATTCTTTACCATATAAAAATGTCATTGCTTTCTCTCCATTTTTATTTTATCTGAACCTATATACTTTCAAGCCTTCATCTTTCACTCTTTCCATACCAAGCAATGTTGCCTTTGCACCAGCAAGAGTGGTAACTATTGGAATACCATGTTCTACAACAACGCTTCTAATATATATCTCATGCTGTCTTGGTTTCTTTCCACTAGGAGTGTTTATAATAAGGCTGATTTCACCATTTTTTATAAAGTCTATAGCATCTGGTCTGCCATCACCAATTTTAGGTATCACCTGAACATCAATTCCAGCTTCAATTAAAGTGTTAGCAGTTCCTCTTGTAGCAACTATATCAAACCCTAAGTTTTTGAGTCTTGAACCTACTTCAGTTAATTCTGATTTGTCAGCATCAGATACACTCACAAATGCTTTGCCTGAATTTGGCAACATCTGACCAGCTGATATTTGAGCTTTAAGATATGCAGTACCAAAATCCTCACCAACTCCCAAAGCTTCACCAGTTGATCTCATTTTTGGTCCCAATACAACATCAACACCAGGAAATCTTACATAAGGAAATACAGATTCTTTTACTGCAACTAAATCTTTGTTTGAAGGAATAAGTGTCATATCTGATAGTTTTTCACCAAGTATGACTTTTGTTGCAACTTTTGCCCAAGATATACCTGTTGATTTGCTTACCATTGGAAGTGTTCTAGATGCATATAGATTTATATCTAATATGTATATATCTGATTCTTTAATCCCAAACTGAACATTCAGAGGTCCACTAACACCCATATTAATAGCAATGCTTTTCACTTGATTTTTTATTTCTTCTACTATATTCTTATCAAGTGTCAATACACCAAATGCACTTGCACTGTCTCCAGAATGCACTCCAGCAAGCTCAATGTGCTCCACAAATCCACATATTTCTACATTTTCACCATCACACACTGCATCAACATCAACTTCTACAGAATTTTCAAGGAAACTATCAAGAATCACAGGAGATTCTATTGATGCTGGGAGAGTGTCATTTATAAACTCTTTCAAATCTGCTTCATCAAAAACTATATCTCTCAATAGACCTGGATAATCATATTTTGGTCTTACTAATATAGGATAGCCTAATTTCTTTGCTTCTTTAACAGCTTCTTCTATAGAATTAACTATTACAAAATCTGCTAATTTTATATTTCCTTGTAAACTAATTGAGTTTCTGCTTTTTGCATCAGATATTTTATCAGGATTTGTGCCTACAACATTGATCCCAGCTTTAATAAGCTCTTTGCCAATGTTAACAGCATTCATACCACCCATTTGAGTTATAACAAATTCAGGATTGATAATTCTTAATATCTCAAGCACATTTTCTATATTTAATGGCTCTAAAAATACTTTATCACATATTGAATCATCAATTGATATTGAATCTGGATTGTTGTCTATAAGAACTGAATAATATCCTGCTTCTTTGACTGCAGATAATGCTTGAGCTGTGTTGTTTTGGAATTGTGAACCATTTCCTATTCTGCAAGCTCCAGAACCTATCACTACAACAGTTTTCTTATTTGATGTAGATATAGAATTCTCATTATTATTATATGTTGAATAACTAACCAAGCTACTGTTTTCGCTGACATTAGTATAGGATGGATGAATACTGAGTATATCTCTTCTAAGCCTAACCTGCTCTTCTTGAGTTTCAAGGATTTCTGCTAAACAGCTATCTGAATAACCAATTCTTTTTATATTCACAAAATCATCTTTTGATACAGTTACAAGTGATTTTTCTTTTAGGTTTGTGTTTGTTTCATATAGTTTTACAATCTCGGTGATAAACCATTTTGGAAGGGTCGTAATATCACAAACAACATCTTCTGCAACTCCAGCTAGCAATGCATTTATTGTCATATTTACTGATGAAGAGTTTTGTCTTAATTTTTCTATACTTTCATCTCTATGCTTTTCATCAATTTCAGCATTTGCAGCTGCACTTTTTTTTGACCTTTTTCTTGTACTTATAACAGTACTCATAAAGCTTTTTTGAAATGCTTCAAGGAAACAGCCACCAAATGCCACTTTTGCACCAGTTGACTTCATTGATGTATTAAGGCATTTTTCTGTTTGATTGAATGTCTCTAAATCAAACACTGGTGTTCTAATAGCCCATTTTGATTTAGCATTTGTGTTATTTATAGAGCATTTTTTTGATAATTCATCAATTGAAGCACCCAATAAAACATCAATAGATAAATCGGCTGCTGATATACCTATGATTTTAGAGACAAAAGATGATGTTCTGCTGTATCTAGGAGCAACACTTCCAATATAAACTTTTCCTGAAAGTGGCTCCATCATTAATTTTACTTCAGCAACACCACAAATCTGAAGCTTTTTTATGCTCTTTTTTATATAACTCACACAATCGTCTATTGCAGAATTAGAAAGAGAAACCACAGGAAACACCTGAACAGAATCACCAGAATGAATCCCCACAGGTTCAATGCTTTCAGTGATGCCCAATACAATAGATTCACCATTTGAATCTGATATCACACATGCCTGAAATTCTCTCCAGCCAAATAGTCCTCTTTGTATGCATGCTTTTTTAACAGGACTAATTTCCATAGCATAAGCAAGTTTGCTTACAGACTCTTCATTGTTATAAACAATTGAGCTACCCATACCATTTGAGCTCATTATAGGCTTTATGAATGCAGGGAAACCTGTTTCTCTGATTAGTCTAATACCATCTTCAAAAACATCTGTTGATTTACATTCTACACAAGGCACATCAACACTTTTCATCAACACATAAAAAAGTCCATTGTCCTCAGAAGTGTAAACATTATCAAATGATGTACCTATGCATAAATTTTTATATTCACCATCAAGACTTGATATTAAATTAAGTACAGTTTGTCCACCATACCAAGGCAAAATTGCATCTGGTTTCTCAATATCTGCTATTGAAATAATACTCTCTTTTGTGAGTGGTTCTATATACAATATATCTGCTCCATCTTTATCTGCTATCAATGATGACGGATTTGAAGTGAGAGCTATAACTTCTATACCCTTATCTTTTAATGTAAGATAAGCTCTATAAACAGCATTATCTAATTCTGACCCTTCACCAATTTCAACTGGTCCAGGACCAAGTAATAATACTTTTTTTACATCCTTTTGAGAAACCATATATTAAAACACCTTTCAATTTTCTCTAATGAATTTTTAGTTTATATGTTATATGATAGAGGATCTATTTCTCCAATTGTGTAAAAAGACCCTGTTATTAGAATCATATCATCTATATCAGCTTTACTTAAAGCAAATTTTACTGCTTTATTTACATCTATAATTGTTTCCACTGAATTTTTATATTTCCTTGCTTCTTCTGCCAATTCCTCTGCTTTTCTTGCCTTATGCCATTTTGGCTGAGTAGCAATTATTATATCAGAACTTTCAGCTATTGGCTTTATAACTCCCTGGACAGAATGGTTATTTAACATTCCTACTACTGTTATTAGCCTTTTATACTTAAAACTTTGTTTTATAGATGTTATCAGCTTTTCGGCAGAATCAGGATTATGTGCACCATCTATTACTAATAATGGCTCACTTAGCACTATTTCCATTCTGCCGGGTATGTAGGCATTAGATATACCATTAAAAATTGCCTCTCTGGGAAGTTTTACTTCATACTTTTCTAAAGCTTTGACTGCAGTTACTGCAGTAGCAGAATTTACCTGCTGGAACTTTCCATAAAGCTTTGGCTTTAATCCATCTATTACTGTATTAGGTCCTAATACCGATATCTCACCATTTGCACATTCATATTGCCACAATATATCTGGTGATGGAGGATTAAATGCTGAAGAATCTCCAACCTCAGCCACTCTCCATGCCTCTGCTCCTTCTTCTCTAGCTTTTTTGCAGATTACTTTCCATGCATCTTGTCTATCCACACTCGTAACAAGTATGCTTCCATTTTTTATAATTCCAGCCTTTTCAAAGGCAATCTGAGATATTGTGTTTCCAAGTCTCTCTGTATGATCTAGGCTGATATTTGTGATGACAGATACCAATGGAGTTACTATGTTTGTAGCATCAAATCTGCCTCCCATCCCAACTTCCAACACAGCAAAATCAACATTCATTTTCTCATAATATATAAAAGCTGCTATGGTTTTGGCTTCAAACTCTGTAACATTCCCAAGATTTGTGTTTTTTGATATATCATCTGAAACTTTTTTCACCTCAGTCATTATCTCAGCAAAGTCATCTTCAGGTATCAATTTGAAATCAACCTGTATTCTCTCTCTTAGATTATAAACATAGGGTGATGTATATAATCCTGTTCTATAACCTGCATGATTAAGAATAGAAGCAATAAAAGTAGAAGTAGAGCCTTTTCCATTTGTGCCTCCAACATGAATAATTTTGTATTTATTTTGTGGATTGCCAAATCTCTTTGCAAGCTCCGTGATTCTCTCAAGCCCCGGTTTAATTCCAAACACTAAAAGACTATTTAGATATTCAACTGCCTCTGTATATTTCATTCTTTTCTAGTATTGCCTAACCTAATTTTATTTTTAATTACCAATTAAAAACTATGAGGCTGTCTTTAAAAGTTTCATATAAGACAGCCTCAAGCTATAGTTAATCAACAACAAACAAATTTCCTTCTATTTGCCTAATATTATAACATTTTCATCTATGCTAATACTTCCATTGCACAATTGTAAATTTTTTCTGGAGTTGGTAAAGCAGAAAGCTCTAGTTCTCTAGCATAAGGCAATGGCACATCTGCCTGTGTAACTCTCAGAATTGGTGCATCAAGATAATCAAAAGCATTCTTTTGAATCACATCTACAACTTGGGCACCTACTCCATACTGAGGCCAATCTTCTTCAGCCATCATCACTCTTCCTGTTTTCTTGACAGAGTTTACTATTGTTTCCTCATCTAGAGGTCTCAAGCTCATTAAATCAACAATTTCAGCCTCTATTCCCTCATCACTTAACCTATCAGCCACTTTCATAGCCATAGGGACTGTTCTCATATATCCAATTATTGTAATATCCTTACCTTCTCTTTTGACATCAGCTTTGCCAATAGGAACAGTATAATCATCTTCAGGGACCTCAGCTTTTGTGAGATAAAGCATTTGGTTTTCTATGAATATCACAGGGTTATCATCCCTAATAGAGCTTTTTAATAGACCCTTTGCATCATAAGGAGTGCTAGGTGCAACAACTTTTAATCCGGGAATATGAGCAAACCAAGCCTCTAAATGCTGCGAGTGCTGAGAGCCTAACTGCATTCCAGAGCCTTCAGGACATCTTATTGTAAGAGGGATATTAAACTGACCTCCAGACATATAAAGCATCTTTGCTGCATGGTTAACTATCTGATCTATTGCAAGAAGTGAAAAATTAATTGTCATCATTTCAACTACTGGTCTTAGCCCTACCATAGCAGCACCAATTCCAATACCAGCAATCACTTCCTCAGCAATAGGTGTATCTTTGACTCTTTTATCTCCAAATTCAGCAAGAAGACCTTCTGTAACTCTATATGCACCCTGATATTCTGCTACTTCTTCACCTATTATAAATATCTTTTCATCTCTTCTCATCTCTTCTTTAAGAGCAAGATTGAGAGCTTGTCTAAACATCATTACAGCCATTTTATATCCCCCTATATATACACATCAGTATATAAATCTTCAGAAGTAAGGTCTGGAGATAGCTCTGCAAATTCAACTGCTTCTGCTATTTCTTTATCTACATCTTTATTTATTTTTTCAAGACCATCATCATCAATGAGTTTATTCTCTTTCAAATGCTCTGCAAATTTTATTATAGGATCTCTTTTTTTGTATTCCTCTACTTCTTCTTTTGTTCTATATTTTTGAGGATCAGCAACTGAATGACCTCTGAATCTATATGTAACAGCTTCTATAAACATTGGCTGTTTGGTTTTTCTAGTTTTTTCTATAGCTTTTTCTGATAATTCATATACAGCAAGCAAATCCATGCCATCTACACTCTCCACATCCATTGAATAACATTGTGCTCTCTGATACAAATTAGGAACTATAGAGTGTCTTTCAACTGATGTACCCATACCATATTGATTATTCTCACAAATAAATATAACTGGAAGCTCCCAAAGTGCTGCCATATGCAAAGATTCATGGAATGCACCTTCATTTATTGCACCATCACCAAAGAAACAAAGACAGACTTGGTCTCCATCCCAGTATCTTATTGCAAATCCTACACCACATGCAAGAGGAAGACCACCACCAACGATTGCAGTGCCTCCAAGAAAACCTCTTGTTTTATCAAATAAGTGCATTGATCCGCCTTTCCCGCCAGACATTCCATCTTTCTTTCCAAAAAGCTCAGCCATCAATCTTCTAGGCTCAGTGCATCTTGCTAAAGCCTGACCATGTTCTCTATATGCACCAATCACATAATCATCTGGTCTTAGTGCCCACATAGTTCCGCTAGCTACAGCCTCTTGCCCAATGTATAAATGCAGGAAGCCGCCTATTTTTCTAGCTTCATACATTTCCTGAGCTTTTTCCTCAAATTTTCTCATCACTACCATTTCTCGGTAGATGTCAATTTTTTCTTTGTCTGTTAGCAACACTACACCTCCAAAAGAGTGGTTGATAATAGCATTTGTAAAATATTACTATATTACACAAAGCTTTGAACCTCAAGAAAGTTATAAAATGGATATTTTAATTGTTGGTATAATCAAGAAATCTTCTTATTGGTTTTTTTGATGATTTCCAGCATGATACGAACTTCTTACAAGAGGTCCAGATTCTACATACCCAAATCCGATGTTATATCCAACATTTTTTAGTATTTCAAACTCATCTGGTGTGTAAAATTTTATCACTGGGGCATGTGAAGGTGATGGTGAGAGGTATTGTCCTATAGTTAATATGTCACACCCAGTATTCCTGAGATCTTGAATAGTGGTTATTATTTCATCCCACTCCTCCCCTACTCCAATCATAATCCCACTCTTAGTCTTTTGGTTTAGATTATATTTTTTTGCTTCCACTAAAAGCTGAAGTGATCTATCATAGTCTGCTTGAGGTCTAATTTTAGGATAACATCTTCTTACAGTTTCTATATTATGATTCAATACTTCAGGTTTTGCTTTGAGTATCTTATGAAGAGCATTCCAATTACCCTGCAAATCTGGAATTAATACTTCAACATTGCAGCAAGGGTTCTGATTGTGGATTTTTTCAATACATTCTGCAAATATGCTTGCTCCACCATCAGATAAATCATCTCTGGTAACACTAGTTAATACTGCATATTCAAGATTAAGATATGAAACAGCATCAGCTACTCTTTGAGGTTCATTTATATCTAATTCATTTGGAGTGCCACTTTTAACAGCACAAAATCTGCAGTTTCTAGTGCAAATATCACCAAGTATCATAAAGGTTGCAGTTCTGTTGTGCCAACATTCACCAATATTAGGGCAATCTGCACTCTGGCATACTGTATGAAGTCCTTCAGAATCCACAAGTTTTTTAACTTCTTCATAATTAACACCAGAAGGAGCTTTTGCTTTTATCCATTCAGGTCTTTTTTGATTCATTGAAATTTTACCTAAAGATCATCACCTATTTTTAATACACTCATAAAGGCTTCCTGAGGAACTTCCACACTTCCAATGTTCTTCATCCTCTTCTTGCCTTCTTTTTGCTTTTCAAGAAGCTTTCTCTTTCTGGTGATGTCACCACCATAACACTTAGCTGTAACATTCTTTCTGAATGGTCTTACAGTGGCAGCAGCAATTATCTTTTGACCAAGTGCAGCTTGCACCCTAACCTCAAATTGCTGTCTTGGAATCACTTCTTTTAACTTTTCTACCAAAACTTTCGCTCTTGAATATGCTCTATCTCTGTGAGTGATAAATGATAAAGCATCCACAGGATCACCATTTAGAAGAATTCTAAGTTTGCTAAGTGTTGATGGTCTATATTCTGATATTTCGTAATCAAATGATGCATAGCCTCTAGTTCTGCTCTTTAATGAATCAAAGAAATCCATAATAATCTCTGCAAGAGGAATCTCAAAGTGAATAATCACTCTATCAGGTGATGGGTAATCCATTGCAGAGTAAATGCCTCTTCTTTCTTGGCAAAGGTCAATCACAACACCCACATATTCCTTTGGTACCATTATAGTAGCATTAACAAATGGTTCTTCAACCTTATCTATCTCTGTTGATTCAGGCAAATCATTGGGATTATCAACTTCAATCTGAGTGCCATCTGTTTTCGTTACCCTATAAACAACACTCGGTGCTGTGGCTATGATATTCAAATCAAATTCTCTCTCAAGTCTTTCCTGAACAATTTCCATATGCAAAAGTCCTAGAAAACCACATCTAAAACCAAAACCTAATGCAGCAGAACTTTCAGGCTCAAAATTTAACGCAGCATCATTCAGTTGTAGTTTAGATAGTGCATCTCTTAGAGCAGTAAATTGCTGAGAATCTGTGGGATATAAGCCACAAAACACCATTGGCAGCACTTCTTTATACCCCGGTAATGGTGCAGCAGCTGGATTATCACTATTTGTGATTGTATCTCCAACTCTTGTGTCTCCAACATTCTTTATTCCAGCTGTAATATATCCAACTTCACCAGCAGAAAGTTTATCTGTCTTAACGGCATTTGGCTTAAAAACACCAACACTGGCAACTTCAAACTCTTTTCCACTAGACATCATTTTAATCGTATCGCCATCAGCTATCTCACCATCAACAACTCTTATGTATGCCACAACTCCAAGATACTGATCAAAATGAGAATCAAATATGAGTGCTCTTAATGGAGCATTTACATCTCCGCTTGGATGAGGTATTTTTTTTATAATAGCTTCTAAGATTTCTTCAGTTCCCACACCAGTCTTTGCACTGGCATTTATAGCTTCAGAAGAATCAACAGCTAGCACATTTTCAATTTCTTCCCTTACTCTATCAGGATCAGCTCTTTCCATATCAATTTTGTTTATGACGGGAATTATTTCAAGATTGTGAGCCATAGCTAGGTTAGTATTAGCTACTGTCTGAGCCTCTACGCCCTGACATGCATCAACTACTAATATAGCACCTTCACAAGCTGCAAGAGATCTTGATACTTCATAGCTAAAATCAACATGCCCAGGAGTATCAATGAGGTTTAAATGATAGGTGAGACCATCTTTTGCAGTGTAGTCAAATCTCACTGCTTTCATTTTGATTGTGATACCACGTTCTCTCTCCAAATCCATACTATCCAGCAGCTGATCTTTCATATCATTAGAGTCAACAGCACCCGTAAACTCCAGAATTCTATCTGCTAGTGTGGATTTGCCATGATCTATATGTGCAATAATGCAAAAGTTTCTTATTCTAGAGGCATAATTCATAATATTATTTTAGCTATTTATTCAATCCACTGCAATTGGTAAATAGCTAAAATTATATTAAATATAAATTTTTGTTGTTTTGCTGAATAAATTATTTTGGTACAGTTGTTGATTCCACCCTTGTAACAAAACCCTTATCACTTGGCTCCCATAAAGTTGTAGCCATTAGAGATTCTTTTGATGATACAGCACTCCTCATATAGGCACTAACTACAACTCTATGATTAAACCTTCTCAGTATTTTATTAGCTGCCATAAATGATAAAGTTCTTATCTCATCAGGATTAGATTCTGCCTTTACAACAAATCTAAATTTGCCAGGTGTTATAAAACCAGCCTCTAAAATTACATCTTTGTAGTTCTTATCCGACTTAAACTCATTTGCAAAATTATCATATGCTGATTTGTCACCAAATTCATCAGGTGGAATTTTAGGAGCATGTATATCCACAGCCCTATCACTTGTTTCAATGTTTGCTGAATATATAAATAATATAGATATAACTAAAACAGATAAAAAAGCCACTATCCATATTTTATTGCTGTCAGCCAATCTTTGACGAAATGATATATCGGCTCCTCTTTCATCTTCTGGAACATCCACTGCCCAACCTTCAGGCTTTTTACGCATATTATTAACACCTACTGAAAACAATTTTTATTATCCTCCAATTTGGCAACTATCCCCAAAAAAGAAACTATTCTTTTTTTATATTCGGTAAAAAAGTTCTTTTTTAACAGGTCATTTGCCAACAACTATAGAGGTTTAGATCTTTATTTTTTTTATTTTAATTTTAGAATCTGAATCTAAATTATTTTTTCCAATGAAATCTCTAATACTATCAGCAATCTTCTCTGAAGTAAGACCAAGCTTCTCTCTTATAGAAGCTGCTCTGTCATGCTCTATAAAATTATCTGGAATGCCCAATCTCAATATTCTGCTAATTGGACATCTCATCTCAACTGCCATTTCAATAACAGCTGAACCAAAACCACCAACAATTGTATTGTCTTCTATTATAACAACACAAGAGCCTGTTGAAAAACATTCTCTTATAATTTGTGCATCAACTGGCCTTACAAACCTCGCATTATAGACACTTGCAATTATGTTGGATTTCTCTAATATGTCAGCCGCCTGCATTGATGGACACACCATAGAACCAATTGCAATAATATTTATATCTTTGCCATCTCTTATTTTCTCACCCTTGCCAATGTTTAATATTTCAATATCCTTAGGTTCATATTCACAAGGACCTGCTCCTCTTGGGTATCTAATAGCCATAGGACCATCATGCTTTAGTGCAGTAGCAAGCATATCTCTAAGCTCATTTGTGTCAGATGGACAAGCAACTACCATACCCGGAATATGTCTCAAATATGACAAATCAAATACCCCATGATGGGTTGGTCCATCTTCTCCGACAATTCCTGCTCTATCTACAGCAAATACAACAGGCAATCCTTGTAAACACACATCATGCACAATCTGATCGTAAGACCTCTGCAAAAATGTAGAATACACTGCCACAACAGGTTTTAATCCTCTAGCTGCTAAACCTGCAGCAAAAGTAACTGCATGTTCTTCAGCTATACCAACATCAAAAAATCTATCAGGAAATTCTTTAGCAAACTTAGATAATCCAGTACCATCAGGCATTGCTGCTGTGATAGTTACTATTTTTTCGTCTTCTTTTGCAAACTCAACTATTGCTTCAGAAAAAGCTTTTGTATAGCTAGCATATCCTATTGTAGGTTCAATTTTTCCATCTTCAACATCAAAACCAGATATACCATGAAAAGCTTTTGCATTTTCCTCAGCAAATTGATAACCTTTCCCTTTTTTTGTGAGAACATGCACTAGGATAGGTCCTTTTAGTTTTTTAACGGATTCAAATACTTGAATCAATAATTCAGTATTGTGACCATCTATAGGACCAATATATGTAAAACCAAGTTCCTCAAACAAAACAGCTTTTTTTGAACTCAACAATCTAGTAACACCATGACTTATGCCCTCTGCAGTCCATGCAAGAGTCTTTCCAGCAGGCATTTTTTTCATCATTTCCTTGGCTCTGTTTTCTAATGTCTGATATCTTGGATCTATTCTTAATTTACTCAAGTGAAAAGCCATAGCTCCAACTGGTTCAGAAATAGACATATTGTTATCATTTAACACCACCACAATATCAGTGTTCAAAGATTCGGCATTATTCAGTCCTTCAAGAGCAAGTCCACCTGTTAATGCACCGTCTCCAATAATAGCAATAATATGCTCATCACCACCAAGTATATCTCTTGCCTTTGCAAGACCTAATGCAGCTGATATTGATGTGCTGGCGTGTCCTGTTCCAAAAGCATCATGTTCACTCTCATCTCTTTTTGGAAATCCAGATACACCACCACATTGTCTTAAATAACAAAAACTATCCTGTCTGCCAGTGAGAAGTTTATGAGGATAACATTGATGTCCAACATCCCAAACAAATTTATCTTTGGGTGTCTCATATACAGTATGTAATGCGATTGTAAGTTCAATTACACCTAAATTAGATGCCAAATGACCACCAGTCCTTGATACTGTGTCAATAATTCTTTCCCTTATTTCTTCAGCAAGACTTATTCTTTGTTCTGATGATAATTTTTTGAGGTCATCAGGAGTCTTTATGACATCG
>JBDNDK010000199.1:0-4064 GCA_046719185.1 Armatimonadota bacterium | reverse complement strand
CGTTCAATCAAAACAACATTCTCTTCTTGTTTTTTTCTATCAGCTTCTATTTGTTGTTTGTCAGCAATTATTCTATTTATCAGCTCTGTATCTGACTTCAGTATTTCCTGCAGATAATGAGATCTGGTTAGAAATGTCCACATATCTTCAGACTGCAGCACAACATTTGCAAAAGTCAGATTTTCACCCTGATAAATATCAACAACTCTTTTAGCTAATAATTCATGTCTTCTTGCTAATTCAGCCTCAGTTAATTCTAATCTTCTTTGAGTTTTTTTTAAATCATTTTGTGCTTTAAGCAGCCTAAGTTTGTTTTGTGCAAGTTTTGATTGAGCTATTTCCAGTTTTTTTTCTATAGATGTTATTTGTTCAATAACACTTTTTTCTTCTTTATCTTTTTGATTGATTTTTTTCTTGACATCTTTTATTTGTGATTCAACATTGTTCTTTTTAGAAGTCAAAGATACATTAGCTCTACCAGCAAATGCAGAAATATCAAATGATAAAGCAATGAAAGTTATAGTAATTAATAATATTAATATTTTTCTTGTCATTTTCATTGTCATAGCTGAAACCTCCATCAAGATATCAACTATATATAAATATACCTATAATTTTTTTTGTAAAAATCCTTTGAATTAATCTTGCAAGAACCTTCTTATTGATATAATACTACCACATGCACCAAGCACAATGCCAGAAATCATTAGCATTAATAATAATTGAACTGAAGATATGCCACTACTAAAACTACCTAATAATGGTGATATTTTAATTACAGCACCAGATGCATATCCACCGGAAATTTGTAAAATCAGCCATGCTACTACTGCACCTAATGCACCAAAAACAACCCCTTCAATTATTAAAGGTATTCTTATAAATTGATTTGTAGCACCTACAAGTTGCATTATTCTTATTTCATGCCTTCTTGCATATAATGTGAGTCTTATTGCATTTGATATTAGAAAAGCAGTTGCAAATATTAAAAGAACAACACCAATAATGCTAACAACCCTTATGATATGAGCAAGTGCAAGAATATTCTTTAATGCCTCTCTACCTTCATTTACTTTATCCACACCTTCTATTTGCCTTATTTTATTGGCAATATTCATTGATTTAGATTGATTTTTAACTTTCACATCAAGTTTATACGGAAGTGGATTTTCTTTTAACCCAGCAGAATCAATATTGGGATTTTCTTTCTTAAACTTTTCCCATTCATCTTCTCTTGAATGAATTTCTACTTTCTCAACATCAGGAATAAGCTGGATTTGATTTGCTATTTTGTTTGCAACTTTATATGAATCTGTTTTCACAAACACAGCAATTTCAAATTTACTCACTTGAGCATTAACAAATTTATTAGCTCCTATTGCAGACATTATAAATGTGCCAAGAATTGTAAGTGTCAGAGCTATTGTTGTGATTGATGCAAACGCCATCAATCCATTTCTTTTTATACCAGTAAAAGCTTCTTGTGCTATATATTCAACTGTTCTAAGATTCACAGCAGTGCTCATATGTTCCTTTATTTTGATCCCTAATAATGTATCCTCTATTGAGTTCTATTACTCTTCTTTGAAGTTTATCTACCACATTGCTGTCATGAGTAGCACATAATATTGTTGTGCCTCTAATATTGATTTGCTCAAGCAAGCTAATAATTCCCCAAGATGTTTCAGGGTCAAGGTTACCTGTTGGCTCATCTGCAAGTAGTATTGTAGGATGATTCATCAATGCTCTGGCAATAGCTGCTCTTTGTTGTTCTCCACCAGACATTTCATGTGGAAAAGAATCACATCTATGTGTTAAACCAACAAGCTCCAATACTTCCCCTATTCTTCTTCTTATTTCTTTTGGACCAGCACCTATAACTCTTAATACAAATGCAAGATTTTCCCATACATTTTTTTGAGGAAGTAGCTTAAAGTCTTGAAATACAATTCCCAATTTTCTTCTTAAATAAGGAACATTGTATGGAGGCATTTGTGTTATATCATTACCATCAATAATAACTTTTCCTTTTGTAGGAAGGAATTCTCTATAGAGGAGTTTAAGTAATGTTGATTTTCCACTACCAGTGGATCCTACTAAGAAAACAAAATCACCTTTGCAAACAGTGATATCAATATCATTTAATGCTCTTACACCACTTGGATATTCTAAGGATACATTATCAAGTTTTATCATTTTATTATTCTTATTATTCACTGCTAAATTATAAGCAACTACTATATAATGGTGCAACTCTTATGATATAATCATTTATCTAATTTGTAGTGATTATTATACATACAAGTTAAATTATAACCGTTATATTGCAGGATGCTAAACGGATAAAATTATGAAAACTTTAGACAAATATGTAGCCAAAGAAGCACTAGTTCCTTTTATTACAGGTTTTTCTGTTGTACTTATTCTTCTAATTGGCAACATTGTATATAATAATATTAACATAATTGTTAGTAAAATTGAATTTTGGCCGCAACTACTTTATTATATCCTACTGCAAACTCCATATTTTGTTATGCTTGCTTTGCCATCTGGTGCATTGTTTGGATGTTCACTTGCAGTCAGCAGACTTGCAAGAGATAGTGAAATAACAATGATGAGAATGGCTGGAATTAGTGTAAAAAGAATATTCCTGCCTCTTATAGCAATCTCACTAATTATAAGTCTTGTTGCTTTTATTTTCCAAGAAAAAGTTACATCTTGGGCTGCTGTGAAAAGTAATGAGATATTAAGGCAATTATGGTTAGCTCCTGGTGCTCCACCTATTCAAGCAAATGTGTTTTTTAGAGTAGATAATTATTATTTCTATGTTAATACCGTAAATAAGAATGAAGGAAATTTAATATTGCAAGATATATTATTATATGAACCACCAGTAGGAACAGGATATCCAACTCTTACAACAGCCAAAATTGCTAAAGAAAAAAATCAAGTATGGACATTTGAAAATGGACATACTTTTCAGATAAATCAAGAAGGTGAACCAGTATTGATAAGCAGCTTTGAAAAAATGGAGTTAAATTTGCATCAAGCAATTCAGGATTATATTCTTCAAGAAGAAAAAACACCACAAGCAATGAATATAAATGAACTAAGAGAATCATTAGAAAAGCTTAAAGAAGGTGGTTTGGAAACAAAAACCCAAGAACTTGAATTAGGCTTCAAACTTGCTATACCACTTAGCTCATTAGTACTTACACTTTGTATAGCTCCTCTTAGTTTGAGATTTGGAAGAAGCGGTGGATTTATGGGAGTATTGATCGGTATCGGTGTGTTATTTTTCTATTGGAATGTAATACTATTCAGTAGAGTGCTTGGTGAAACTGGTGGACTGCCACCTTATCTTGCTGGTTGGAGCCAATTGATAATTTTTGGAATTCTCGGCATTTTGCTACTCTGGAAAATTGAGTAATACATAGCAAATTATGAAAACAAAAAAATCAACATTAATATGCATTATTTTCATTTTGTATTTTATAATTTTTGCAGTTGTTGTTGATGCAGAAACTAATGATTCTTTGCCAATTCAAAATGAAGTTCAAAATCCAGTTCTTGTCAATAGTAACACCTATTCACCAGATCCACCTGATAACTATATTAATTTAACTGCTGATAGTTTGAGAACTACTTTCATTGATGGAAATCCAGATACTACTTATGCTGAAGGAAATGTGCAGGCTAGATTTAATATATATAAAATCACAGCAGATAAAGCTGTAATGGATCATATAAATCAGAATGCTTTATTTACTGGAAAGGTTGTGTTCACATATAAAAACCAAGAAGTTCAAGGTAACAAATTGGATATAAACCTAAATACTGGAAAATGGAAATTTTATAATGCTGTTTCTGCAATCTCACCAGAATTTGCAGATGGTTATTTAATATCACCATTATACACAAGAGGAAAATCAATATCCGGAATTGGTCAATCTGAAATCACAATTTTAAACAGCGAATTAGCAGGATGTTGGATTTGTGAAGAATACAAAGATGTACAAGCTAGAGAAATAAATATTTATCCCGGCAGTAAAATAATTTTTAGA
>JBDNDK010000198.1:0-4088 GCA_046719185.1 Armatimonadota bacterium | reverse complement strand
ATAATAAATCTGCACTAATAACATCTGCAAATGCAACATTCAGTGGGCTTGATAAAAACATAGAATGTGGTATAGCAATTGATGATAAATATTATGTTTCTGATATAAGAGAAAGAGTTTTGAATGGTTTTGGTGCAAATTATCAAATAGAAAAATGGGAATATGAGTGCTTATTAGAATTATCTAAAACAGTTGAATGCCTGAAGAAACTTATTCAAAGCAAGAGTGAGTTATATTCAGATAACGGTGAAGATGAAAAAATAATACCAATTTTTCATGATGAAGAAAGTATTTTATTAGATTCTATAACAGGATGGAAAAGGTTGACATTAGAGGGAGTATTGAATCTAAAAAGTGATTTTTTTACTGCAGATGATATATACAATGAGTGTATTGAATTTGCAAAAAAAGAATATCCCAATAATAATAATCCTGAAGCAAAAATAAGACAACAGCTTCAAGTGTTAAGAGATATGGGTTTGATAGACTTCATAGAAAAAGGTAAATACAAAAGGAATATAAGAATCATATAAAGGTGCAAAAAAATGAACAACGAAGAACATCAGTGTACATGTAGTATAATGGATCATAATCCTTATGAGCCTCAACTGGCTGTTATAGAACAAATAATAACTGAAACATCGGATACAAAAACATTCAAGGCTGTATTTATGAACCCTGAATGCAGAGAAGCATTTCATTATGAACCAGGACAATTTCAGGAAATATCTGTATTTGGCGTTGGTGAAGCAACATTTTGTCTTACTTCATCACCTTCCAGAAAAGGCAGCATAGAGTTTTCTGTAAAAAAAGTAGGTTCTGTAACTTCTGCATTGCATGACATGAGTGAAGGTGAAATAATAGGAATTAGAGCACCTTTTGGTAATTTTTTCCCATATTATGAGTGGAAAGGCAAGAAGCTTTTATTTATTGGTGGTGGTATTGGTATGGCTCCTCTGAGATCGCTGCTTAATTTCTGCATAGATAACAGCAGTGATTATGAAAGAATACAAGTGATATATGGTGCAAGAAGCCCAGAAGATTTATGCTATAAATATGAGTTTGATGAGTGGGCAAGAAAAGCAGATTTGAAACTTACAGTTGATAATGGTGATGACAATTGGAAGGGAAATGTCGGTTTTGTGCCAGCATATCTCAAAGATTTATCACCTAGTCCAGAAAACACTATTGCCATCACTTGTGGACCTCCAATAATGATTAAATTTGTTCTTGTTGAGCTTGAGAATTTAGGTTTCAAACCAGAACAAATTTACACTACATTAGAGATGAAAATGAAATGTGGCATTGGCAAATGCGGAAGATGCAACATTGGAAGCAAGTTTGTTTGCTTGGATGGTCCTGTGTTTTCTCTTGCAGAATTAAATGAGCTCCCACCGGAGTTCTAAATATCTATAACTAAAATACCGTCATATTGGATAAAAACCAGAATTGTATTATATTCTAAGATAGATCTAAATGACGGTTTTTTTGATTACTTATTCACTATCCATAAATTTACAGGTTTTAGCTTGTATCTTATTAGAGTTTCCGTTTGATTGTCTGTTAAATATATAATATGAAATCCCAACAGCAATTGGTGCTATTGTCCAAAAAATTGGGTTCAAGTGCATTGCTCCTTCATATGCCTTAAATGCTCCAAATCCAAAGAAAATTATGGCAGCACCAATTTTTACATGCTTTTCTGGAAGAGTCTTTCCTAGTATATTTCCAACAATTATTGCCAATGCATCAGATGCAACCATACCAACTGTTGATCCTATCCAAACAGGAATCATTGACCATTGTGTTGCTAAAACCACAGTGCTTAGCATAGATTTATCACCAAGTTCTGCTATGAAAAATGTGATTGTAACGGTCAAGAATGGAGATCTGCTAATGTGTCTATCACACTCAGCTTCATCTAAGTTATCTCCTCTTAAAGTCCATAGGGCAAAAATTATAAATGATATGCCGGCGATATAATTAACCCAGTTGTCCTGAATTACTTTTTCGAAACCTGAGCCAAGCAATACTGATATTATATGCACAATAAGTGTTGCTACAAAAATTCCAAGAAGCACAGTTATTGCTTTGTATCTACTTGCAAAACAAAGTGCTACAAGTTGTGTTTTATCTCCAATTTCAATGAGGAAGATAGTAATGAAGGAAACCCAAAATGCGTGCAAAATCTGCTCCAATATAATTATAATGAAGTATATTATAACATTTTTTTGATTTGTTAAGTGTTATTGTATTACATAAATTGATATATAAAAACAGATTAAATAGATTATAAAGCAAAGTCTTTTCTGAAATATCTTTATTAATAATGCATATTTTAATATAATCACCTAAGTAATATATAAATTACAAAAGTCCCCCTACTCATTTATTCCGTTGTCAACATTAAAAGAATGTATTTTTGGGATTTTGAGATAATAATGATATAATTTCCTGTATTGTAAAAAATATACTTCAACAATGCATTTTCAGCTATACTATCACTCTATTTAAGATTATAATATAGTGATTGAATTTTTTATTTGTGTAGATTATAGGGAGGATTGTTATGAATAAAAGATTACTTGTCTTTATTATATTTTTACTTATAGGAATGGGAATTGTTTATAGAATATCTACTCCTCCAAGAGTTATTGTGCCTGGACCTGTTGGTGATATGCCTGTGTGGTCAAGTAAAAATGCTATTGGAAAAATGACAGGTCAAGCTCTTCTTAGCAATCAGAAGAAATGGGCTGGAGTTTGGCATGATGTTGAACCTAATGGCACACATGTTTGTGCTGTGTGGATTATTGATTTAGAAAAACCATCTGCTGAGCATGTTCTTCTTGCAGATGATACAATACCATTGTTTATTGGCTGGAAAGATAATAACACTATAAGATTAGTAGTAGAAAGGCACCCTATTAATAAACAAAAATATACAGAAATTGTATATATTGATGCAAAAGATACAAAGATAATAAGTAAAGAAAAAACCAAAGCTTTTGTTGAAGCAGTTTATGCTTGGCTAGAAGGTGATGATAATTTCTTTGGCAAATCAATAATTAATGAAAAAGAATCATTTGTTGGTATGCATAAAAAAGATGCAACAAAAGTAAATATATTCAATACAGAAAATATAACAAATATATTAGATTCAGATATATCTAATTTTGTTTTCAGCAAGAATAAAACAGAAGCTGCATTTATAAGCTCTAAGAAAAATGAGAGAAAACTTATGTATATACAAGCATCAGGATTGACTAAAGAACTTGATGTGATCGATGATATTCCCGGAAGAGTGGAAGATATGTGGGTTTCTGATAAAGGAATCTTAATACTCTGGGCTGCAGGAGACAAAATTGGAACTTTAGCTTGGAAAGCTCCGGCTATATCAGAATCAATGGGATTAGCTGAAGAAGTAAAACAAACTGCTGATGAAATAAAGCTTGTTAAAGAATATAATCTCATAGATTTCCCTACTGCACCTAAAACTATAATGCTTATAACATATAATGGTGGATATGAAATAGATTTGAAAACAGGAAAGAAAAAAGAATTATTTAGCTATAAAAAGCTTCCAAGAACAGATCAATATTGGAGAGCTGAAGTGCAGGACGGAAGATTATATGAAACAAAAGATGGATACATCAGTATTTCAACAGCTTTCAATACAGTTGACATAAGACAGCTTGATAAAAATGGTAAGAAAAAATACGATATTCTTGCAAGGAAATAATCTGCTAGATGGAATATGCTGGATTAATATTAGCTGGTGGTAAGGGCAGCAGATTTATAAGTGATAATACACAATCAATGCCCAAAGTATTGAGGCAATTACTTGATAAACCTGTAATACTTTGGGTGATTGAATCACTAAAAAAAGCTGGAATATTAGATACTACAATAGTTGTAGGATATAAAGCTGAAGATGTAGTATCTGAACTGGGTGATAAATATAACTATGTTTATCAGATAGAGCAAAAAGGCTCTGGTGATGCTGTAGCTTGTGCAAAAGAACACTTTGATACTTTTAATGGCTCATTGGTAATAATGTGTGGAGACAGCCCTTTATTTTCATCTGACAC
>JBDNDK010000197.1:0-4099 GCA_046719185.1 Armatimonadota bacterium | reverse complement strand
GTCAATTTGTATTTCTGCAACAGATGCTGTATATAATGCGATATTAGATAAATCTTTTTACAGCAATTTAAGACTTTTGATATACTATTTCTGTTCTGTGCTGATAATATCTCTAATGCTATTCCCTTATATATGGGAGGAATAATGCCCAAACTAATAAATAATGAAACTGTTATAATGCCATTATATTTCAAAGCATTCATTGGTATATGGATGGTTTTGGTTATTATTGTTGCATTCTTTTATCTTCCTCCAGCGAAAGGATTTGCTGATCCAGAATCTGCAAGAATTATTGTTTTCCATTTACCTTGTGCTTTGATATCTGTATTAGGATTTTTGCTTTCTACATTATATGCAATAATCTATTTGAAAAAAAGAGAGCAGATTTATGATATAAAATCTTCCTCATCTGCTGAACTTGGATATTTATTTACGTTTATAACTGTTGTAACAGGAATGATTTTTGCTCAAAGACAATGGGGGGATGCATGGAATTGGGATCCAAGGCAAACATCAATATTGATGCTGATGATACTTTATGCCAGTTATTTTGTTTTAAGAGGGGCAATAAACTCTGATATAACAAAGGCAAAAATATCTGCTGCATACAATATAGCAGCTTGTGCAGTGATGCCACATTTTGTTTTTATAATGCCAAGAATGGTTGCTAGTCTTCATCCTACAACTACCCTATTTCAATCAGATTCATTATCTTTTGAATATAGAGCGGTTCTTATTGCTTCAGCTTTAGGATTAACTGCAATATTTGTATGGATATTAAGACTTAGAATAATAAGCAGCATTATTGAGTTTGAAAAAAGGAGACAATATTGAGTAATTTTATTTCTGCTGCTGCATGTATTGTGGTATGGCTGGGATTATTTGTTTACTTATTATACATAGATTCAAAATTGGGAAAATTGAAAGATGAATAACAAGACATTGTATATATTAGGAGTCATAATAATTGCTGGCTTTGCTATATTAGGAGTGCTGGAAATGCAGCAGTTAAAAACACCATATATCACAACAAAAAGTGGCTTAATTGAAAATGAAAGAAGAACAATTCAATTTATGGGAGAGATTGTAAGAGAAGACTCAAAATATGATGATAAAATAGATACACTTTACTTTAGCATTAAAGGTGATGATAACAATACAATTCCTGTTTCATATAAAGGCACAATTCCTGCTAATTTTGATACATCTGAAAATGCTGTAGTAAGAGGTAAATATAATGGCAATATGATTATTGCTGATAATATCCTTCTTAAATGTCCATCAAAATATGAGGGAAAATCCAAGTGATAATATCTACAGACAATTTTCCTATTTGGCTATCACTCATATTTTCATTCTTTGCTATGATTTATTATCTAGTTTCTAGGTGGAATGAAAACACAAAAACATCCAAAATTGCTGAAATTCTTCAAATTCTATCTTCAATATTATTAATATATGCATGTATTTATTTACTGCAGCAATTTTTAAGTGGAAACAGATATGATATTGAATATATTTATAAACATTCTTCAGTAGCTGATCCTTTAATTTATAAGATATCAGGATTGTGGGCAGGTCAAGAAGGTTCAATGCTGCTTTGGGCAGCAATGGCGTCAGTATTTGGATTGTTTGCAATAAAATATCTTCGTCACAAAACAGGAATTCCACTTGCAATATTTTCTTTATTCCAATTTTTTTTAGTTTTAATAGTTTGTATTGAAGACCCATTCAAGCCATTTGCAGGGTTTCATAGAGGGATGATAGGAATTGGATTAAATCCAGTATTGCAAAATGTATGGATGGCAGTTCATCCACCTGTTATATTTCTTGGATATGCAGTTTTTATATTATTGCCTCCATTTGCTGTTAAAGCTGCTATAGATCAAGACAATATGTCTTGGGCAAAAGAAACTATGCCTTCGCTTATTCTTGGATGGTTTTTTCTAGGTGCTGGAATTGCATTGGGTATGGTCTGGTCTTATGAAGTTTTAGGCTGGGGTGGGTTCTGGGCATGGGATCCTGTGGAAAATGCTTCATTGTTTCCATGGCTTATAGCAGGTGCGTTATTTCATATATTTATAGTTCTTACAAGAACAGGTAATTTTGCAAAGCTTGCTTCAATTCTATCAACATTATGTTTCATTTTAGTTTTGTTTGCTGCATTTTTAACTAGAAGTGGAATATTATCAGATTTCTCTGTGCATTCATTTGCTGATTCAAAGACAGGAGTATATTTTTTAATCACTATTACAATTGCATTTGTAATAGGACTTATAACAACAGTTAAAATAAAAAATACACATACAAGCCAACTTTCTTCCAAAGAAAAGCTGGTGTTTATTGGCAGTATTTTTCTTATTATTTTAGCAGTATTGATTTTTGCAGGCACAATTTTTCCGATTATTACAGGTGATGCATTAAATACTGATTATTTCAATACAATGTCTAGTGGTATTGCAATTGTTGGATGTTTGATACTAGCTGTTTCATCAATAATAGCTTGGAAAGAAAATAAAAAGAACAAGCTATTTTCTGAAAAAAATATAAATACATCAATTGTAATATCAGCATTTGTATCTATGGCATTAATATTTGCAAGAGCAATTTTTAACACAAGAAATGCTGACTTGTTTTTCTGGTTTTCAATGCTTATGTATTCAGTCCTAGTAATTTTTCTACTGTTGGTTATTCTTGCAAGCTTAATATCGCTTTTTAGAAAAAATCAAAAAATCTCTGCTGCTATATCACATGTTGGAATATCTCTTTTGCTAATAGGGCTAATTATATCCTCTGCAAGTGTTCCTGAAAGATTATCATTTTCATCTCTACAAGACTCAGTAATATTTAAAGATTGGAATATAGAATTTGTTTCAAAAGAACAAACAGATAGAAATACTCTGAATCTAATATTTGATGTAAAGAAAAATAATAAAAGTAGAAAAGCAAATTTATCAGTTGAACAAACAAGAGAAGGTGAGCTTAGAAAGCCTGTTATTATAACAACCTTAACAGGTGATTTATATCTTTCACCAGTAGAAATATCACAAGAATCAAATCTTATTGATGAAAAAAATTATACACTTACAACAACAATAAGCAATGATGGTTGGTTATCATTACCTGTTAATATACCAGAGCTAAATGGATATTTTACTCTGGAAAAAATAAATGTAGAACAAAAATCTATTACAATATCATATTCAAAAGAAAACCTTGAACCTATTGAATATGTAATCACTGATAATCAATCTGTTTTTATAGATGATTATGAAATAAGATTTCTTGCTTTCTTATCAAGTGAAGGACACTCACAAGATGAGATCACAGCTGGTGCATCTATAGCTGTTGGAAAACAGAATAAATCAGAAAAAACTATAATTGAAGCAGCATTTAAGCCTTTGGTGTGGGTTGTTTGGCTTGGTCTTGCTTTGATAGTTTTGGGTGGTTTCTTATCTGTCCGCAACCATTTTTATAATTCTTTAAGACAACATACTTAATCAATAAGCAAATAAAAAATAAAATAAAACATAAATAAACAAACCAATCACCATATTTTGTATATATTGTTGTTTTCTTGTCTTTTGCTATGTATGTTTTGCCACTTAGTATTGTTTCTTCAAATATATTTGTCTTAGATAATATTTTCCCATAAGGATTAATCAATGCAGAAATACCAGTGGCAGCTGATCTAACAATACTTCTTCTTGATTCTACTGCTCTTAAAACAGAAAAATACAAGTGCTGTTTTGCAGCAAATGAATCTTTAAACCAAGAATCATTTGTAAGAACAAAAAGTAAATCTGCACCATTATTTGCCATTTCTCTGGTGATTGCAGGGAATAGTGATTCAAAACAAATTATAATTCCAATATCTCCATAATCTGTTGATATTAGATTGTGCTTTTCACCTGGAATAACATCTGTTTCTCTTATTTGATATTTATTCAAAAAAGGAAGCTTATTTCTTGCTGGCACAAATTCACCAAATGGAACAAGTTTTACTTTTCTATATTTGCCTAATCCGCCTGCCGATCTCGAAGCCGAGATTGAACGCCGGCTCCGCTGGGTTGCCCAGGTTGCGCTGCTCGTCGAGTAA
>JBDNDK010000196.1:0-4115 GCA_046719185.1 Armatimonadota bacterium | reverse complement strand
GATATGGCAGAGGCAATTAGAAGCTCATTATCTAATGAAGGATATTTTGCTATTATCTTCAGAGATAGATTGCCACAAATAGCAAGAGCAAAAGACACTGGTCAGCTTAAAACTCAGGATACCACACCTCCATTTTCTGATGATAAAGACAAATCTTTAGGATTAGCTCAGAGACTTGGAGTAGACTATTTTATAGTGGGTTCAATAGATGATGTTAAAGTTGATACTGCTGCTCAAACATCAAGTATGACAGTTTCTGCACAGCTTTATAATGGCAGAAATGGCAAGTTGGTAAAAAGCACTTTAGTTACAGGACAATTTTCAAGACCTGGTGGTGCTTATGATACAGATGAGTTAAAGGCACTTGCTGCTGGAAATGCTGTGGAACAGATTAGTGACACAATGTCATTAAAACCGGCTCCAGAAGTAAAGCCAACAGAAGAAGCAGCTTCTTCATCTAAAAAAGAAGATTCTGCTACAGGTCAATAAAAATATAAATTAAATTATATCAGACTGCTGGCTAGAAGTTATCTGATAGCAGCAGTCTGTTTTTTGTTATACCGCAACTAAAATGCTGAAATATATTTCAATCTACATATCAATTTTTTTGTTTTGTCTTATGATGAGTAGTTCATCATATGCCTCTTATTCTATAACAATGAAAGCCCATCCATCAGCAATTTCTGCAGATTCACATTCATTTACCACTATTTCTGTGGAAGTTTTGACATCATCTGGCAGACCTGTTGAAGATGGCACAATAGTTGAGTTTTCTACAAGCTTAGGACAAATCCAAAAGACAGCTAGAACCACATCTGGTATTGCAAGAGCTATTTTGAGAAGTGAATCAAGTATAGGCACTGCAAATGTAACTGCTCTGGTGGCTGCAACAGGCACTATTGGTCAGTTGAAAGTAGATTTTCTTGAGCCCGGAACACAATTTTTTGATGAATCATTTATAAATATATCATCAGATGTTTATTTAGGATATGATCCAAATTTGCATCTTATAGAGTCTGCTGGTGGTGTGAAAATAGAGCATAGAGGCTTAATTATTGTTGCACAAGAAGCACAGATTAATGTTACAAAGAATATTCTCAAAGCAAAAGGAAAACTTGGTGGTGATGATATTTCTCTGAGAATAGGAAAAAATGTACTTTTAGCTAGTTCTTTATATTATAACTTTAGTTCTATGAGAGGTGTTTTGGTTACTCCAGCAGATGATGGATCTAAAATGGTTGCCTTTAGAGGTACAGATTTAGCAGTTTCTGACTTAGATGAGAATGAGAAACTACCTGATTTCCAGTTTGAGCCTTTAATAGAACCTAGGTTTTTTGTTAAGGCAAGATCTATAATTATCAGACCTGCTGATGAACTGAAGATAAAAAGATCAGAGTTTTATGTTGATGGTGTTAGGGTTTTAAGTTTTCCACTCTATGTTATACCAATGAACAATAGAACAGCATCTGAAAATCAAAGACTATCACTGGGAAGTAGTGGTCTTAAACTCAATCTGCCATTGTATTATTCAATATCTCCAAATTCCACTGGTTCACTGAGATTAAAACATGGTGATGAGAGAGGATGGGGTTATTATAATGAACAGAGAGGTTGGCAGTTGGATTTAGAGCAGGAATACAATAGATTTGGCACTATTGAGGGCAAATTCAAGCTTGATAAAATAACAACTAAAGATTGGGGTGCCAGCTGGAATGAGAGAAGAAATCTTTCTAGTGATACAATTATAGACAGCTATGTAGATTTTCCTTCACATAACAATCTATACAGCACATTTAACATCAGCAGAGCATATAATGATTATATTGTTTCTATGAATCTTAGGGGTCAAAAACTGAAAGGATTTTCTGATAGATATTCATCAATTGCATATTTTCAGGCAAATATAAAGCCTTTGATTAAAGATGCTGTTTCATATTCATATAGTACAAGAGTATCCTATGACAGCTATTTAGAAGAGAAAAATGATAGACTTGGGTCTGGGTTTGCTCTACAGTTATATGGAAAGCCAATTAATACAGGTGGGGTTTCAAGCATATCAACATCTCTTCAGATGGGGCATAATATTGGTGGATTGGATCCTGGCACATCAATTTCTGCTAATGCCGGCTATTATAGAAACATAGGCTTAATAGGTCAATTAGGATTGCATTATACTTATGCTCATACAAACTCAAGATATGACTATAGCTCACAAAGAATATCAGGAAATCTTTCTTTGTATCCACATTATAGATGGTTTTCAAATCTATATTGGACCTATGGACTTGATGACAGTTCTATTAGTGCATTTGCTGATTTTACATATTTTTTTGATAATAATTGGAAACTTCATCTAATTGGCACACTTCAGGATTTTGGATTTAGTAAGTATGATGATATTGAAGTTGTACTTGGGAAAAAAATAGGTAAACAGGAAATAAGACTATTTTGGAGTGAATCTAAAAACAGATTCAGATTTGAGTTTTCTGCAATAGATTTATAATTTTATTTCATCCAGTTAATGTCTGGAATCAATTTTTTGAGTCTTGCTATTTCATCTCTTATTTCAGCAGCTTGTTCAAAATCCAATGCTTTTGCAGCTTTTTTCATTTCTTTTTCAAGGTCAGCAATTAAAGATAGTATTTGATCAATGCTCATCTCATCAGCTTTAATTTTGCCTTGTGAAATTTCTTCAGCTGTAGGAATTTTTTCAGCCTCTATAATATCTCTAATTGCTTTTTTGATGGTTTGAGGTGTTATGTTATGTTCTTTATTGTATGCTAATTGAATGGCTCTTCTTCTGTTGGTTTCATCAATGGCTCTTTTCATAGAATCTGTGATATTGTCAGCGTACATAATCACTTTTCCTGATACATTTCTAGCTGCTCTTCCTATTGTCTGAATAAGAGATGTCTCAGACCTCAGAAAACCTTCTTTATCTGCATCCAGAATTGCAACTAATGAAACCTCAGGCAAATCCAATCCTTCTCTTAGCAAGTTAATTCCAACAATCACATCATGCACACCAAGCCTTAGGTCTCTTAATATCTCAGTTCTTTCAAGGGTTTTAATTTCAGAGTGAAGATAATTAACTTTAAGACCTAAATCTAAAAGATAGGTGCTTAGGTCTTCTGCCATTTTTTTTGTTAGAGTTGTAACTAACACTCTTTCTTGTTTTTCTGTTCTTTTTTTAATTTCATCAATTAGATCATCTATTTGTCCTTTAGTGGGCTTTACTTCCACTTCAGGGTCTATTAGTCCTGTTGGTCTTATTAGCTGTTCAACTACTACGCTTGACTTTTCTAGTTCAAAAGGTCCTGGAGTTGCAGATACAAACACAGCCTGATTTACCAGCTCTATAAATTCTTCAAACTTCAAAGGTCTATTATCCAGAGCAGATGGAAGCCTAAAACCATAATCTACCAATGTCTGTTTTCTGGATCTATCACCAGCATACATTGCCCTTAACTGCGGTATTGTCTGATGAGATTCATCTATAAAGATTATAAAATCATCAGGGAAATAAGATACTAATGTGTTTGGCACAGAACCGGGCTCTCTGTTGTCTAATATTCTTGAGTAGTTTTCAATGCCATTGCAATATCCCAGCTCTCTCATCATTTCCATATCAAATCTAGTTCTTTGTTCTATTCTTTGAGCTTCTATATGCATTTCTCTATCTTTGAAATATTTTATTCTTTCTTCAAGTTCTTCTTCTATTTTAGCAAGAGCAATTTCCATTTTATCTGCTGGAGTTACAAAGTGAGATGCAGGGAAAATTGTAACATTATCAAGAGAAGCTATTTTATTTCCAGTCAGAGAGTCAATAATGCTTATTTTTTCTATCTCATCTCCAAAAAACTCAACCCTTGTGATTCTTTCTTTATCTATAGGCTGTATTTCTACCACATCACCTTTTGCCCTGAAAGTGCCTCTTCCAAGTGCTATATCATTTCTTGTGAATTGAATATTAATAAGATTTCTCAGCACATCTTCCCTTTTTACTACATCACCAACTTTCAGCCTAACCACAGTGCCATAGTAATCTTCTTTAGAACCGATGCCATATATACAGCTCACACTAGCCACCACCAAAACATCTTTTCTTTCCAACA
>JBDNDK010000195.1:0-4130 GCA_046719185.1 Armatimonadota bacterium | reverse complement strand
ATACTTCGGCATATATGAATAGATAACAAATTTCTCTGGATTAAGCTTTTTTCTGTCTGGTAAAGATATGATATTTTTGATATTCAGATATTCATCTGTATCAAATGCAAATCCAACTGGGTTTTTGGATTTGATATTAGATATTGCTACCATTCCCTTATATGGAGGATTGTCCAGTAGAGAGTAGTTTATCTCCATAATGCTGTAGCCTTTTGCAATGGCATCCAATGCATTATATAACACATCTATCACAGAGCCTTTGATATGCATAAGAGCAAATTTCACAAACTCTGCCACTTCTCTATCCTGCTGTGATTCTGATGCTGGATGAATCTTCCAACCTCTGCTTAAAACAGAGAATTTCTTGATAGATAAACAGGCATGCACCTGTGCATCTGTCTGCATTTTGTCATATATCTCAAAACCTTTCATGTTGATAAGGTCATCATCAGGATAGAGCATAATATCTCTTAATAGATTTCCATTTGATGATAATGCAGAAGCTGTTTCATTTAGTGGCGGACTTCTAAAAGACACTTTATCTTTCAAAGCACTAAAATATTTCTTCAATCAATACCTCCTGTTTAGATGTTAGATGTAAGATGAAAGATGTGAGAGGTTAGATAATTCTTCGCTGATGCTCAGAATGTTTGTTTCAACATCATGCTGATAACCGACATCAAGCCAACCACCGACGTCATGCTGAGCTTGACTCAGCATCTCATATGATTAAACAGATTCCAAATCAAGTTTGGAATGACGTGCTTGGTCATAATTTTTGTAGCTCTTTAGAATGCCTCCCTTGCTCCAACTGAGTATAAAGACATAGGACCACAAAAATTCTTTGCCTTTCTACAGGCTAAGCCAAGAGCCATCACAAGGTCATCATGTTCACCAACTCTTGCATTCATCTTCACATTTCCAGATTCTGATAATTTATACTCAAAATACTGAAGCTCTTTAATCAGATTGTCATTATTGGGTATGGATATATTTTCTCTTGCAAACATCACTGCCAGATTATCCACTATTTCCCTCTTGGATTTGTTTGAAAAGGTTAATCCTTCAGCTTCTATATCTAGATTTTCAGATGATATTTTGTCTCTTAACTGCTCCAAAAGAGGGTCACCAATTGATGTTTGATCTGTGAGAATTGAACACACACCATACCTACTGCAAAACTCTATTAGTCTATCTATCTGCTCAGACCAGCTCATATTGTTGAATCTTTCAACTGCCAACACTTCTAATCCAGTTTCATACACTGCCACACTGCAGAAAGCTGTGTAGTCTGAATATCTTGCCCAGTCAACTCCACACACCACTCCAAGACACTCAGCATTATCATTGCTGATATTATTTTTAGCTGCTTTGATGATATCTTCCCATTTGAACACACAGGATGTGTTATCCATAAATCTGGCTTCATATTCCACAGCAAACTGCAGAGGGCTTATGATATTTTTTTGCTTTTCAATATATTCTCTATTGATATGAGGATTCTCCCAAGATGGGAAAGTGAATGATATATAGCCTTCTGAGTTTTTTGATAGTCCTCTTTGAAATGCCTGATAGAAATGATTTTTACCAAATGGAGTGGATATCATCACAAGCTCACCATTTTTATCTGCAAGCATTGGAGATACTACTTCATTTACAATATTATCCTTCACATAAGCAGCTTCATCTATTATCACTCTATCTGCAAAATGACCTCTTAAATTTCTGCCGTCTTCATCAACTGTTCTAGCCATTATCAGGCTTTTGCCTATAGTCAATCTTGGATATGGAGTTTTAACAGATTTCACCAATGCTCTTGTGGCTGGATTGCCAAGTAATAAGCTTTCTACTTTTGAAAATATCAACTTGCTTTGGTCATAGGTTGGGCTGAGTATAATCTGCACACATCCGGGTTCTAGGATAGCTGTGCAGGCTGCATCATAAGCTTCTGCTTCAGTTTTTCCCCATCTTCTTCCACATGCTGCTGTCTTCACTTGTCCTTCTGCAGTCAGCCACTGTTTTTGTGATGCATGAGGTTTCCAGTTCCACAAAGCTTCTGCAAGATCTAACACAAGCTTTCTTTTATTAGTCATCATTACTTTGCTGCCTTTCTGAGATTGCACTCACCACATCTGCAAGGGCAGATTCTGCTGATTCAGCCGTTTGTTCAAATGCTCCACTTGCCTTGATGATATCCAAAAGCACTTTAGCATCTATTTTGCATTGTTCTGATATTGCTCTGCAAAGATATGCAGAAGACATTAGAGCAGTTTGTCTTGATAATCTTGCAAGTGATTTAGCTTGGTTTTTCTCAAGCTGTCTGAGAGTCTTTTTGAACTCTGGTTCATTCATCCATCTGTGCAGAGTGGATAATTTTATCCCAAGCAGTTCTGCGGTGTCTGAGTCTGTGTTTGAAAGCAGCAGCTCACAAGCACTTTTTCTGATTCCATTTAGCAAATATGCACCACCTCCTTTTTTGTAGAAAACATATCGAACAAATGTTTGCTATCCATATATATTATACACCTAAATTAAAATTTTGGCACACAAATTCAAGATTTTTTTTGTGATATTTTTGTGAATGATATTTTTGAGCTTGATTTTAGGGATGTGGCTTAGATATTCAAAGTTCCGCAAGCAAGTTCCCAAAACACCGCTACACGTCACCCTGAACTTTTTTCAGGGTCTCATCACATTTACCACAGATGCTGAGTCAAGCTCAGCAAGACGCACAAAGCACCGCAAAAGTGTATCTGAATATTTTAGGATACACTTTTTTTATTGCAAATGCCCTTGTATAACACTACAATAATTATTACTACTTATTTAATTTGGAGAATTTTGAATTGACCTCAAAAGAAAGAGTTAAAATGGCTATTGCTCATAATGAGCCTGATAGACCACCTATAAATTTATACATGACCCCAGAGATTGAGCAGAAGCTGAATGAATATTTTAGTGGTCAATCAATCTACGAAGTTTTTGAAGTGGATTTTAGAACAGTAGGACCTGCAAGAGTGAAACCAAACAGAGCAGAAAACTACTCCACCTTAAAAACTGGTGAAGTGTATGATGAGTGGGGAGTTGGATATTCAAGAGTGAAAAATCCATCAGGTGGAGAATATCTTGAGGCAACAGACCTCACTCTAGCCAGAATTGAAACTATAGAAGAAGTAGAAAAATATCCATGGCCCTCTGCTGATGATTATGATTATTCTTCAATCCCAAATCAAATAGAGGTAGTGAAAGATTTTGCTGTTTGTGTTGGCAATGCTGGAATTCCGGATATTATAAATGGTGTCAGCAGAGGCAGAGGAATGGAGCAGGTCTTGATGGATATTGGAATGATGGATGAAGTTGGTGTTGCTATTATAGACAAGAGAGTTGATTTCTATTATGAATGGTGCAAGAGATGCCTTGAAGCAGGACAAGGGAAGATTGATATTCTATGTTTAGGTGAAGATTTAGGTTCTCAAAAAGGACCCACAATGAGCCCAGCCTGCTTTGATAGTTTCTTCAGACCAAGACTTCAAAGATTTTATGATTTAGCTCATGAATATGGTGCTTATGCAATGATGCACTCATGCGGTTCAACTAGAATGCTCCAGCCTAAACTCATAGAGATGGGATTAGATATTTTAGATGCTGTTCAGCCTGAACCTGTTGGTATGGATCCGGAAGGACTCAAACAAGATTTTGGAGACAAGCTCACATATTGTGGCATGATAAGCACACAGGAAACCCTTCCTCATGGCAGTGTGGAAGACTGCAGAAAAGAAGCAAGACACAGATTGGATGTGATAGCAAAAGGTGGGGGATATATCTTCTCACCAGCCCACTGCATCCAACCTGACACACCACTTGAAAATGTGCTTGCTATCTATGAAGAAGCAACAGGAAAGAAATTTATGTAGTCTGTATTAAAATCAACATACATCCCCCGCTTTCACTTCGTTCAAGCTCCCCCTTCAAAGGGGGGAATTGATATTTTGTTAATTTGTTCATGAGTCGTTCAAAGGGAGAATATGTAATTATTGATGGGTTTTAATAATTCCCCCTTACAAAGGGGGTGGCACAAAGTGCCGGGGGATGTTATAGATAATTCCCCCTTACAAAGGGGGGGCACAAAG
>JBDNDK010000194.1:0-4151 GCA_046719185.1 Armatimonadota bacterium | reverse complement strand
TAAGATATAGATAAGATAAGATAAGATATAGATATTACTCTTTAATTTATTTTTTTGATTTTGATATAGATAAGATATGAGATATTTGATATTTGATATATGATATTTATTATCACTTAATTTTTTGATTTGATTTATTGATATAGTTGGTTTAGATATCTTAAAGACATCCACATAAAGAAATCATCAAAAAAAGCTTAAAAATAGCTATGATGAAAAATTATACCAACAAATCTGCAGACTATCCTCTATGGGAAAGGTAAATCGTATTAGCTTTAATATCTGATAAGAAATCAGAACATGTGTTCTATGGTGGGTGTCAGATGTAAGAACTCTTTTGTAAATCTGAGGAGCGTAGCGACGAAGAGTCTAATTTAGAAGTAACAGGTAAGAGGTTAGAAAAGATGCAAAAATCATACTTCGAGAACTTTGCATACACACTGTAATACATCTTCCTTCATCAATGCAGACCACTGACGCCATTGATGGCGTCTACAGACGGAAAAGTTACGCCCTAATCAATATCATGATATATAAGATATAGATAAAATATAGATATTACTTATCCACTTATTTTTTTGATATGATAAGGATATGATATTTGATATTTATTATCATTTAGCTTTTTGATTTGATAATTGATATTGATAGGTAATAAATCTTATAAAGCAGTGGTGTTTGGGTGACTTGTTGTAGAGATATATTTCCACTTCAAATAATCAATCTTAATCTTATGCTGATGTTGGGTCGTATTTTTTAAAGGCTATTCCTGATAGAGCTATCCATCCACCTGCATACAATAAATTTGCAATTATTATAGTCAGTGCTTGTATTGGCAGCGTGAATATTGGAAGCCATTGATAGAATATAATTAACACCATTGTTGGAAATGCTGCAAGTGATATGAAAACAAAACCTACCATTCCACTGATATAATTTTGTGCCACATCACCTGTGTTAGGATAGAGTATGCCTGCAAGAGTCATTGCGGATATTGATACAAAGCATAATGATGGTGCTATTGATAGAGATGCAAGCAGATATTCATTTCTTGTCTGTGGTATCACAACCACCATTGCTAGTGCAAAAAATAATGTGCCAAAAGTGATATAAAAAGTGCCACCTGATATCTGAGCCAACATCACTTTCCAAGGTGCAATAGGCATGCTCTTAATTATATTTGCATGCCTCAACTCAGAACCAAGCTCAGCATGAACTGTGATAGATAATATCCAAACAATATATAAAAGTATTATTGGCATATACTGCATAGCTCTTATTGCAGTTTCTGTCTTTGCAAATACAGTAATCAAATACATAGCTAAAAATGGAATTGCAACCATAAAAATAATCTGTTTCTTTGATATTCTGTATTTCTGAATGAGATATTTCCAAAAAAGAGCTATAGCACCAACACCAAAAGGTGTTATAGAAAATCCATCAGGTTTCACAACTCCCTTTTCTCTCATCTCATCTAATCTGATTGATGCAATATCACCATATTTCAAAGCATTCTGTCTTCTGGCTGTTTTCACACTTATTCCAAGTGATGGTTCATACACATTCTCTTTTCTTGATATAAGAACTAAAAAGCTGATAAATGAAATCACAAATAGCCAAAACAAGCTGTTGTATCCATCATCTGTAATCCCAAGAAGAGGTGATAAAATAAGATCTGTTGTCCAACCTATTGGTGCAAATATTGTTCTAACAACAATAGAATCAGAGCTCATAATTCTGCCAGCAAAACTATCACCAGTGAAGATGTATTCAACTATTGAAATGATTAAGATAGATGAAAATAACACAACTAGAACTATTTTGAATATCAAACCAGATTGCTTTAATTTCTCAAAGCCAAAGGTGTAGATGATATTTAGAGTATGAGATATATTCACAACTAATATCATCAGAAGTGATGTAGAAATTATACTCACAATTCCAAGAGGAAAGAAATTAACACCAATACTATTTAATGTAGGCAATCCTATCACAATAAAGAAAAATCCTACCCATAGAAAATACTTCAAATAGTCTTTTATAAGCTTTGTTAAAAGCACATATTTTCTTTTTACTGGTGTTGGAAACAGAAAATCTATATGTGCAATTGTAAATGCTAATATGCTTGAACTGAATGCTCCATATATCACTAGAAATGTGCCAACACATAATGTAATAAATACTATAGTATGTATGAGTTCAATAGGTATAAAGCTGATAACATTAAGATTTGGTGTTAGTGAAGATTTATCATTATCAGAGAATGTGATTGCTCCCTGCATCATCCAGCTTGTTATCCATGCTATTATTAGGATTGCAGGAATGAGTCTTTTGGGGTGTCTTGCAAGATTTTTTATAGAATTGATAAGTTGTCTATACTCAAGATAAAGAAGAGGTCTCAATTGTATCTTCCTCCTGAGTGAGCGTAAGAAATATATCTTCAAGGCTTGCATCAAGACCCATTTTAGCTCTTTCATTAAGCTCTGATAGAGTGCCTTCTGCAACAATTGTGCCTTTGTTTAGAATAATAATTCTGTCACAAAGCTTTTGAGCAGTATCAAGCATATGGGTGCTTATCAGCACTGCTGTACCATTGTTTTTTGCGTCAGTGATAAGTTCTCTAAGTTCTTTTACTCCCTTAGGATCAATTCCTATCAATGGCTCATCTAACAAAATTACTCTTGACTTGTGTATGAATGCACAAGCTATTGCAAGTTTTTGTTTCATGCCTTTAGACAGACTCAAAACCAAATGGTCTCTTTTTTGTGTGAGGTCAAATTTATCTAAAAGTTCATTTGCTCTTTTTTCATAATCATCAACTGTTTGATATGTCATAGCAATAAATCTTAGATGTTCATCAACAGTAAGCATTTCATATGGAGTAGGCACTTCCGGCACAAATGCTATTCTTCTTTTTACTTCTTCTTCATTTTTAGAGATTTGAACATCATCAATCTGCACATCTCCGCTTGTTAGCTGCACAATACCAGTGATGCATCTTAAAACAGTAGTTTTTCCTGCTCCATTAGGACCTAGCAGTCCTACTATTTCTCCATCATTTATATCAAAAGATACATCATCAACTGCCAAATGTCTTCTGTAATATTTAACTAAGTTGTTTACTTTTAACACTTATTTCCTCATAATTATTATTTGGACAGCTTATATTATACAATAAACATAATATAATCCTAAGGTAAAACATGTGTTGGTATAAAAAGCAATTTTGAAGTTTAAAATTGCGTCTGTATTTCAAAGAGTGTATATTATTATTGACTGTTTTAGTTAATTTTTGTTCAGTAATTTTTTGAAATAAACTTGAGGTGAAGAATGATGAGTTTAAAGAAATGTTTTGTGATAGTTATTGCAATCTTGATTGCAGTATTATTTTCTGCAAATGTAGTTTTAGCCCAGTGCTGTGTACCATTGAATCCTGTAGCAACTGCAGACAACAGATTATCTGATATGGAGCATTTTTATAATTGGAAGCTTTTGTTTGATGGCAAAACTCTGAATAATTGGCAAATTGCAAAACCAAATGACAAATCTTGGAAAGTTGTGAATCGAACAATATACACAGATGGCACAGGAAGTGGTTATCTGTATACAAAACAACAATATAGTAATTTTGAATTGAAGTTTGATTTTAAGATTTCAAAAGGCGGTAATAGTGGTGTGTTTTTCAGAGTTGCTGATATAAAAGACATTGTTGGCACTGGTATTGAAATGCAGATTTTTGACAGCTATGGAAGAGAAAAATTATCTAAGCATGATTGTGGTGCTATATATGATATACTTGAGCCAAGTGAAAATGCATGCAAACCAGCTCTTGAGTGGAATTCTGCTGCAATTAGGGCTCAGAATAATTTTATTACTGTTATTATGAATGATAAAAAAATTATAACTATGGATTTGAATAAATGGACTGAAGCAGGAAAAAATCCTGACGGCACACCAAACAAGTTTCCTAGGGCATATAAAGATATGCCAAGAAAGGGGTATATTGCTTTACAAAATCATGGCAGTGAAGTTTGGTATAAAAATATAAGAATTAAAGAACTCAATTAAAATATATAAAATATTTTAGTATCAAGTTTTTGTATATTATATCCGAATTGCATATTAGAAAAGCAGGCAAATATTTGTTATTA
>JBDNDK010000193.1:0-4162 GCA_046719185.1 Armatimonadota bacterium | reverse complement strand
CTCGCAACTTATATGTTTGATATGGGTGGAGTTGATATAAAAAAAGCTCTTGATTATATTAAGAATAATCCTGATGAAATGAGATTTCCTAAACTAGATAAAAATTCTGATATAGAAAAGCTGTCAAATAGAGTTTTTGGTGTTGCTGGATATTATAAACAAGTAGAAGCAGCTAAAAATAATGGTGAATATAATGTGCCTGGTGATTTAGTGTTTTATATATCAAGACCTATAAAGGGACAAGTTTCATTTAACACTACTCATATAGGAAATATAAATGGTACTAATGCAGATGATCTCACAAGGGCTGAGATAGAGGGCAGAAAACAAATGATGGAAGTAGTAAATTTTGCTGTTAAATACCTGCCGGGGTTTGAGAATGCATATCTGCTAAAATCTGCTGTGCAAGTTGGAATTAGAGAGACAAGAAGGATAATTGGTGAGTATAAATTTTCTGAAGATGATGTGGCAAATGCAAGAAAGTTTGATGATGCAATTGCAAGACTTGCATATTATGTTGACATTCACTGCGGAAGTGGAAAAGGCTACACAAAATCTGAAGAAAAGAAAAAATTGATAGGTCCGCCAGACGGTGATTGGTATGAAATACCATTTAGATGTTTGATGCCCAAAAAACTAATTAATGTATTAATGGCTGGTAGATGTATTTCAAGCACTCAAGGAGGTCATGGTGCCATTAGAATTATGCCAGCCTGCTGTGCTATGGGACAAGCTGCAGGAACAGCAGCAGCTATCAGTATTAAATATAAAATAAAAATATCAGATATTAATTTTATAAAAATAAAACAAACACTTGCAAGAGATGGTGCAATTGTTTAATATATAATCCATCCTAGACAAATATCCATAATGATAAATGATAAATAAATTATATAAGGAAATCATCTATTATGTCAGTTGATAATTTAGAAAAAGAAAGATTAGAAAAAGCTAGCACAAATGAACCAACACAGTGGCATGGAATAACACCAAGAGCAATTATAATTGGTTTTTTAGCAATAATCCCCGGAGTGTTTTGGGGTGTGTATGGAGATATTGTATCTCAAACAGACCTCACATCTACATCCCTCATGATGCCTCCCGTTATAATTTTAGTATTTTTAATGTTAGTTAATCTATTGTTAAAATATATAAATCCAAAGTGGATACTTAAGCAGTCTGAATTAATTACTATTTATTCAATGCTTACTGTATCTGTGATTTTATCTGGAATGGGAATGATTCAATTTCTTGTTACCACACTTGGAGCAGTGCAGTATTTTAGTACTCCTGAAAATGAATGGGGTCAATATCTAAATTATGTTCCAAGTTGGATATTGCCAGATATGAGTGCAGTTACTGGTTTTTATAAAGGTGGAGAACCAATACCATGGAATGCTTGGATAAAACCCATTATTTTTTGGAGTGCGTTTCTTTTTTCAATGCTGTTTAGCATGGTATGCATAAATACTATTGTGAGAAAACAATGGATTGAAAGAGAAAGACTTGCATATCCTATTGCTCAGCTTCCTATGGAAATGACAGACCCTAAGAACCCATTTTTTAAGAATAAACTTATGTGGATAGGATTTTTTATTGCAGCTGCTGTTGAAACATTAAATAGTATTAGTTTTTTGAACCCAAATGTTCCATCTATACAAATAAGAGCATATAATATTATGCCTAGTGTTACATCTCCACCTTGGGACGCTTTTGGTTCTTTGACAACAACTTTCTATCCACTTGCAATAGGTCTAGGTTTTATACTCTCCACAGATGTAAGTTTTTCATGTTGGTTTTTCTATTTTGTAATGAAATTTCAGAATGTATTTGCTGCAGCTATTGGGTGGAAAAGTGGAGCACCGGGAACAGTCAGCTCTCCTCCATACCTTGCTCAGCAAGGTGCAGGAGCATTTATTGGAGTATTCATAGTAGTTATATATCTTGCAAAGGATCATATTAGAGATGTATTTAGAAAAGCATTTAAGGGATGTGAAGATGTAGATGACTCAAATGAAGCATTGAGTTATAAAACAGCCATAAATGGATTGATTATATCATTTGCAGTAATGCTAATATTATGCAGTCTTACCGGAGTATCAATGGCATTTGCATTTGCCTATTTAGCCATTTATTTAATTTTTTCATTAGCCATAACAAGAATGAGAGCAGAGGCAGGTCCTGCATGGACTATGGGACCAGACAACAATGCATTAAATACCATAATCCAACCAATAGGATCATCTTTCTTTTCAAAGCAAAGTTTAATATCAATTGCATATTTCACTTGGTTTAGTATTGAGATGAGATGCAATCCTATGCCTACAACTGCAGAGACTATGAAAATGGCAGATGTTGTGAGGATAAAGCAAAGAAAGCTTATGTTTCTTTTGCTTTTAGCTATAGTAGCTGGAATTGGAATAGGATTTTGGGCATGTTTATCTGTATATTATACATACGGTGCTGGCACTGCAAAAGTAGAACCATGGAGAACATATATGGGTGCTGCTCCCTTCTATATAATCACAAATAACTTAAATAATCCAACAATAAGTGATATTAATGGCTTTTTAGCAATGGTTTTTGGTGCCTGTTTCACTTTTCTACTGACATATATAAGAACTAAACTTGTGTGGTTTCCTATACATCCTGCTGGATATGTGCTTGCTGGATCAGGAACATTATACTGGCTTTGGTGTCCAATATTCATAGCTTGGCTTGCAAAAGTTATAATTATAAAATATGCAGGTATAAAAGGTTATAAAACAGCTCTGCCATTTTTCTTGGGGCTGGTTTTGGGTGATTATGTTACAGCAGGACTCTGGGCACTGGCTGGTTCTTTACTGGGACAAACAATGTATAGATGCTTCCCATGTTAAAAAAACTATATCAAAATCAAGCAGCTTTATTGTTGTTTTTATTTATGCTGTCATAATAATTTATTGATTGATTATTTATTTCAGATATGAGATATTCTGATATTTCATCTGTTGACCTATAGAAATTCAGATAAGATTTAATATCAGATTTATTCAAAAGCCTTATTATTCGTTTATTTGCTAATATATGAATGCTTATTTTCCTACAGTAAAATGCTAAGATATCAATAATTTTTTTTTCATATTCTTTTTCAAGAAAACAAAGTGATGAAACATCAAGAACTACAGTATTTACACCACTATCTACAATACCAGAAATTATTTCATCAATACAATAAATACGATTATTTTCTATACAACCTGAAATTGTAATTCTTGTGATACCCAAAAGTTCGCCAACTGAAATACAAAGATCCAAATCTTGCATAATAAATATCCTTAAAAATTTATTGTTTTATTTCACACAGACTTTGAATATATGATTAAGCACAACTTCACTATTTTTGAATATATTTACAGATCAATTTCATTGATTTTCTTATTATATCTTTTACAAACAGCAATTCTAGATTATATTGTCGGTAGTATTTTAATCAATTTTTATGATTGTTTGTATATAAAAATTAGAATTTTTGCAATTTGAGTTGCCTGAGAAAAGAAATATTTTTATAGTTAGGTTAGATTTATAAATGTTTTATATTGTCATTATCTAGTCATATAATATTTGCTTATTTTGAAGTTTTGTTTTTATGAGTTGAAACTAATATGTGTTATATTGTAAAATACTAATAATGCTTAGGGGGGATTTGAAATCCCCTTTTTTTAATATGTAGCGTATATTTAGTTCATCAGTGTAATCAAAGCGTATAATTAAGGGTATTATAAAGTAAATATTTTTAGCATTTAATATAACCCTGAAAGGAGATATAACTATCTAATGATAAGTAAAGATCCCAAATTGGGTGTGTTGAGACCTAAATTGGAAAGCAAATTGATTAATGTTGATAAACCAAATCTTTTTAGAGATATTTTTCCATACTCAGAAATACCTAAATTGACATTTGACGGCAAGATTGTACCTATGGAACCTGCTGAGGATATTTTTATAACTGATACAACTTTCAGAGATGGTCAGCAAGCAAGACCACCTTATGATGTGAAGCATATTGTAAAAATCTATGATTTACTTAGTAAACTTGGTGGTCCTAATGGAGTGATTAGAGCTTCAGAATTTTTCTTATACAGTGAAAAAGACAGAGAAGCTGTTAGGCGCCGCCGGCGAT
>JBDNDK010000192.1:0-4269 GCA_046719185.1 Armatimonadota bacterium | reverse complement strand
TCCGGCGCAGCCTCTTGTTCCTTCTGGCTATGTTCCTAAAGCAGGACCTACAAAAGCATTAGGAAAAGATATCAATTGGATAGAAATGTTAGGAAAGAGCAGATTTTGGCTTTTATGGATTTTGTATGCATTAGGCTCATATACTGGTTTGATGATTATACAGTTTGCATTACCAATTATGGTGGATATGGCAAAAATAGATCCTGTTGCTGCTGCAGCATTTGTAGGTATTCTTGGTCTTGCAAATGCATTTGGAAGATTATTCTGGGGTGCTGTATCTGATAAAATTGGCAGGTACTTAACCCTCTCTCTTATGTTCTTGATTACTGGTGCAATGGTGCTTTCACTTTCACCGCTTGCGGACAATGTTAAATTATTTATAACTGCTATAATGCTGATTGGTCTTTGTTATGGCGGATATCTTGGATTATTCCCATCATTGTGTGCAGATGCTTTTGGTGGAAAAAACCTGACATTCAACTATGGTGTATTGTTTACTGCATTTAGTGTTGGTGCAATTTCAGGTCCACTTATTGGAACAGCATTAAAAGAGAAAACTGGTGATTATTATATGAGTTTAATGGTTGCTGCAGCTATATGTGCTGTTGGTCTGTTAATTTCAGTGGGAATCTGGCTTTCAGACAAAGCTTCTGCAAAAGCTGCACCTGCAGAATAATATCTGATATAATTTAATAGGTATGCAAAGCTGCTGTGTAGAACTAATACACAGCAGTTTTTTATAGGTTTTTTATGTTTAAAAGATTTGTGATACCAATATTAGTAGGATTATTTGCAGGTGCATACAGCGGACTTCTGGGAGTTGGTGGAGGTCTTATAATTGTTCCTGCTCTTGTGATATTGCAAAACTATTCCCAACATAGTGCACATGGTACAAGTTTAGCAGCATTATTCATCACTGCTGCAGCTGGATTTGTCTCTTATGCTGTGTATGGGAATATAAACTATACATTGGTTATTCTTCTTTCTGTTGGTGGCGTTATTGGTGCTATTTTAGGAGCTAAAACTGCTGATAGAATAAGTGGTAAAAATCTAAAAATGCTGTTTGTATTTGTGATGGTGTTTTTAGGTGGTTGGATGGTGTTGAAATCATTTTCAACAAGTTATGAAAGCATTTCTCAAACCTATTTATCTTTTGGTTCTATTATTATTTATATTCTTCTTATAATCACTGGCATCATTGCAGGATTTGCAAGCTCATTATTAGGCATTGGTGGTGGAGTTGTTGTGATACCCACAATGGTTATTCTTTTTGGAATAGATCAAAAAGTTGCTCAAGGCACATCTCTTGCATGCATTTTGCCTATATCTCTTGCTGGCACGATAGCACACAGAAAAATGGGAAATGTAAAACTTAGGTCTGCTTTTAAAATGGGAATTGGTTCTGTTATAGGTTCATTTATTGGTGCATCTGCTGCAGCAAGCTTTAATTCATCAACACTTCAGTTTATTTTTGGAATTTTTATGATAATTAACAGCATTGCTCTTTTTATGAAGAAACCGCAAAGTAATAGAAAGCAGGAAATTGATGTTGAAGATATAAGCATTGTTTGACATCATAATCATAGAAAAGCTATACTTTTGTTTGTGTGCAGGTAATTATACATAAAATAATTAAAATTACTTTATTATTTAAGATTTAATATAATTGATTTATAAGAGGAAAAAATGGAACTGAAAAAAAATGCTGGCCATGTGGTAGGAGTCGATTTAGGTGGTACTAATGTCAGAGCTTCAGTTATTGATAGAAAAGGTAAAATTAAAGCTGAAGCAAGAGAAAACTCTAAAGCTATGGAAGGTCTTGATATTACTATTTCTCAGATAATACAGGCAATATCAAGAGCTATTGGTCAATCAAATGTTCTTGTTAGTGATATTGCTGGCGTTGGTATGGGAGTGCCCGGCACACTTAAAAGTAAAGAAGGAATTGTGTTGTGGTCACCAAATTTTAATGGCTGGAATGGAGTTCAGTTATTAGAACCGCTTAAAAAACATTTCAAACTGCCTTTTTATATGGGAAATGATGCAAATGTTGCTGCATTAGGTGAGTATATGTTTGGAGCAGGAAAAGGCTCAAAATGTATGGTGATGTTTACATTAGGCACTGGCATTGGCAGTGGACTTATTATAAATGGCAAGAATTGGATTGGGGTTACTGAGACTGCTCCAGAAATGGGTCATCATATAATTCTGGCAGATGGTCCTAGATGTAGTTGTGGCAGGTATGGATGTCTTGAAGCATTGGCTAGAAGAGATGCTATTGTAGATAGAGCAGCAAGAAAAGCACATCTTGGAAGACCAACCATTCTTTTGGAAATGTCTGGTCATGATTTAAGAAATGTTACTCCTGCTATGATTTGTGAGGCAGCTCTTGAGGAAGATGCTGTATCAATTGAAACTTTAAGAGAAACAGGGTATTATATTGGCATAGGAATAGCCAATGCAATAAATATATTAAACCCGGATAAAGTGGTTATAGGTGGTGGTATATCTCAGGCGGGCGAGTTGATATTTGAACCTATAAAGACGACTGTTGAAGTTAATGCACTTTATGCAGCTCTTCAGGCTTGTGAGATAGTGCCTGCAAAGCTTGGAGATGATGCTGGTGTGTTGGGTGGAGCAGCATTGGTGTTTCAAGAAATGACAAGTTAATGGAATAATAATATTGTTTCAGAACAGGCGGCTTCAAAGGATTTGAGGTGCAGCTGGGCTCATAATGATTGAGCAACAGGATATATATAACCCCTGTGGGACTGTGTTCCATAGGGGTTTTTGTATTTAGAGGTGTTTCGTTAATGCAAAAAAATCAAAAGAAGACATTTGCAGTATATATATCAATAACATCAAATTCTATTCTGGTGTTGGCTAAAATATTTGTTGGTTTAGCCATTGGATCAGTTGCAATATTATCAGAAGCAATACACTCTGCTGTGGATTTATTGGCATCTTTTATTGCCCTTTTTGCAGTTAAGGAATCTGCAAAACCTGCAGATACAGAACATCCTTTTGGACATGGGAAGTTTGAAAACATATCAGGTGCAATTGAAGCCTTTTTAATATTTGTAGCTGGTGGTTGGATTATCTATGAGTCAATAAAAAAGCTTATTGATCCTTCACATATTGAAAATGCATCTTTGGGTGTAATTGTAATGCTGGCTTCTGCAGTTATAAATTTCTTTGTATCTGAGTATTTGATAAAGGTAGCAAAAGAAACAGATTCTATTGCTGTGGAAGCTGATGGATGGCATTTAAGAACAGATGTCTACACTTCTGCTGGTGTTTCTTTTGGCCTTTTGATAGTATTGATTGGTGCAAAGCTATTTCCGAGTCTTGAGCTTAGTTGGGTTGACCCTGCAATAGCAATTGCTGTTGCAGTTTTGATATTAAAAGCAGCTTATGATCTAACTAGAAAATCTGTTAGTGATTTGCTTGATATGAGTCTTCCAAAAAATGAAGAAGATATAATATCAACCTATATTCATAGTCTTTTGCCAGAAATTAGAGGGTTTCACAACTTGAAAACAAGAAAATCAGGTGGAGATAGATTCATAGAGTTTCATATAAAATTTGATCCAGAGACAAGTGTTCAGAGATCGCATGATATTTCACATGAAATATCAGAACAAATAAAAGCAAGGCTCGCTGACAGTAATGTTATCATTCACATTGAGCCTTGCTCAGAGTCCTGTAATCTAAATTGTGATGAGAATTGTAAATACAAAAAGAAAAATATATAGTCTAATCTTTCAAACCTAATGCTTTTCTCCTTGCAGCTAATACTGGTATGTAGCAGACATTAATTTTTGAATCATATCCATAATCCCAGAATGTAGGGAATGCACTTGGCGGAGATCCAACTCTTCTGGAACAAGTACCATTACATCTCATACCTTTTAGATGATTATCAGTTCTCTCAGAAAGAACATCAAGCATCCATTTTTCACCAGACATTTTCTCTGCCTCAACAATCAGCCAATCCATCCAAATAACAAACTCAATTTCTTCCACTGGATAGGTCATGTTTTTTCTAGCCATATCAATATACCACTCTTTCATTCTTTTATTTTTAGTGGTTTTGATAGTTTGAAGCATTCCTCTCATTAAAAAATGCCAACCATAAGAATTGCCAACATACTCATCCCATTTCCATTTGTTCATAAATCTTATTGTCCATCTTGCCATTTTTTTAGCCATTTCCAAAAACTCTGGATTTCCTGTTTCTCTATAGAGAATAATTAGCACTTCACCAAA
>JBDNDK010000191.1:0-4316 GCA_046719185.1 Armatimonadota bacterium | reverse complement strand
TACTAAATCTTGAGCTTGTTTGATCATCGCTTCTGCGGACTTTGCAGCAGCATTTATAGCTTTTACAGTTTCTTTAAGATCATTAGTAAGCTGTTCATCACCAAGGATCCTATTTGCACCCTTTACAGATATTTTTAACTCATCTAATAATTCACTCACATCAGAAGCAATTTGATCTATTTGGACTATTCGTCCTGCTTTTATTTGCTGATTAGATGACAATGTTGAATATTTCTCACCAGGCATAATTTCAATGTAATTATCACCAATAATACCACCAGTTGTGATTCTGGCAGATGAATCACTAGGAATATTTATACCATTCCATATGAGCATATTAACTCTTGCTTGACTGTATTTTGTAAGCTCTATACCAGATACAACCCCTACTTTTACACCAGCCATTCTAACATCAGCACCTTTATCTAGTTTTCTGGCATTGCTGAATACTGCATATATTGGATAACTTGATTTCTTTACATTAAGACTGCCAAGAAACCAGTAAACACCTATAAAAACCAATATTGCAGTAAAAATAGCAAGACCAACTTTAGCTTCTTTACTCATATTATGATGCCTTTCTCTATATCAGATTGTGAGCTTTATAGGACCCTCAACCATACCTTTCATAAATTGTTTCACAGCACAATCTTCACAATTATTCATATCTTCAACACTGCCTTGAGCTATAATTTTTGCCTTGTGAAGCATTGCTATATTATTGGCTACTCTGTTTATAGATTGTATATCATGAGAAACCACAACTGATGTTACTCCATAAGTATCTCTGGCAGCAACAATTAAATCAGATATCACAGCAGATGCAATAGGATCAAGACCAGCAGTGGGTTCATCATAAAAAACTACCTCAGGATTAAGAGCCAAAGCCCTTGCAAGTCCAACTCTCTTTTTCATTCCTCCAGATAACTCACTTGGCATTAATTCTTGAGTATCTTTCAAACCTACCAAAGTTAATCTTTCTGCTACAATATCTGCAATTTCATCTTCTGATTTATCTGTATGTCTTCTTAAGCCAAATGAAACATTTTCATATACATTCATAGAATCAAAAAGAGCAGCATTCTGAAATACCATTCCTATTTTTTTTCTAACAGGAAAAAGATTTGTTTCACTAAGAACAGTAATATCCTGACCATCAATAAACACTTTCCCAGATTCTGGTTTTAAAAGACCTGCCATAATCCTAAGAAGTGTGCTTTTACCTACACCAGACATACCCATCACAGCAAGCGTTTGGCCCTTCTCTACATTGAGATTAACTCTTCTCAATATCCATCTATTAGATATTCTGTATGATAAATCTTCTGTTCTAATCAAAGGAATGCAGTCTCTCCACCAAACATAATATAAGCAAGGAAGAAGTTGAGTATATAAATTGCAACAACAGAAATAACAACTGCATTAGTTGTAGATTTACCCACTCCTTCTGCTCCACCTTCAGTATTTAATCCTTGCTGAGCTCCAACAATCACAATCACCGCACCAAAAAATAAAGTTTTAACAAGTCCCATAAAGATATCATACAATTCTATTTGAGATTTCAAAGTACTTATAAATCCACCACCTGCAACACCATTTATTGTTGCTACCACATAAGCACCTGCAATACCAGTTATCATTGCAAACATACACAATATTGGCAATGTTATAATCCCTCCAAGAAGTCTTGGAACAACTAAATATTCAATAGGACTCACAGCTAGTGCCCTCAATGCATCTATCTGCTCTGTAACTTTCATACTCCCTATCTCTGCAGCTATAGCACTACCTGCTCTAGCAGCAACCACAACAGCTGTTAACACCGGAGCTATTTCCCTTGCTATAGATATACCAACAATTGCACCAGTATAACTACCTATACCCCATCTAACTAATATTTGAGCCATATAAAGAGCTAAAACAGCACCAGAGAATGCAATAGTGATTAATACAATAGGAATTGAATCAATACCAATGATAGACATCTGTGCAATTGTATTTTTTATACTGATTTTTCCTCTTAATATAAAACCAATTGCCCTTGATACTAATATTGAACAACTACCAAGAAAAGTAAAAAAATTATTTATAGTTGTATAAGTCAGTTCACCTGGTTTGCTGACAACATTCATCAGTTCTTCACCAACATCAGTTTGAAGAACTTCATTTAATGTTTTGCTTGTAGGTTTTTTATTAGGATTTTTGTCTTTGTTCATCTACTATCATTTATACTTAAATTAGTTTACCAAGGTTAGTATATACAACCACATGAATAGTGTCAATTAAATACGAATTATGCAGACATAAGAGATATCGTATAATGTTTCCATTCTCTGAAGGTTTTATTTAGCTTGCAGGTAGAATATTTTTGAAAGATATATTGGTGGGGATGAGAGGAGTTGAACCTCCACGTCCTTGCGGACACTTGGCCCTCAACCAAGCGCGTCTGCCATTCCGCCACATCCCCAGAGGATGTTTGCTTGAGTTAAATCAAACTAGAAAAATATTATATAACCAACTCAATTGAATTTCAATAGGTCTGAGTATATTTTTGAACAAAATTAACTTCAATAATAAAGATTGTTTTTAATCTCATTATTTATATTTATGGTGACTTTGATGAAAGCAATATATATCCAGCAAATCCCATACAAATAAGCATCAAAACTAATACTGCATATAGTGGACTGAGTATATAAAAAGAAGCACATGCAACTGCAATACCAAAAGCCATAGTTAATATAACTCTTGCTCTGGATTCTTTTTTACCTTTGAGCCATTTTGCAAAATCAGAAAGAACTGGTAATTCTCTGCCACAATTTGAGCATGTTCTATGATTTAATTCATTCTCTGTACCACAATTGATACATACATGCTTATTTGATATCTTTGCAGCATATTCATTCTGCCATTTTCTAAGTTTGAATTTGGTGTTATGTCCAGCACCTAAATCTACTGCAGCCTGCATTTCTGTGATTGCTTGTTCAATATTGCCAATATGATAATATGATTCTGCTAAATATTCTCTTGCTGCAACATTTTTAGGATCAATTGTAACAGCTCTAATACAGTCTGATATTTGTCTTTTGTAATAAGTAACCCATCTATTATCATTCCATTGATATATCCAATACGAAATAAATGCAGCTAAAGCAATAGCCGTGAGAACAAACTGAAATAGATTCTGAGCTGCAAAGAAACCAAATATCAGTCCACAACCCAATACAGCAATTAGAAATGATTCTGAAGTGTCATATATACCATCAGACCACCACTTTAACACAAGAAAAAAGAATGCAACAGCAAGAATGAAACCTATGTATATGAGCATATTATTTAACTATTTAGCCTCTGTGATTGTTATCTTTATATTTATTTTCTCTTCTTTGCCTTCATCTTTTCCTGTTAGCTTTCTAGAAACATTGCAATCAACTGTGGTTGATAATAATCTTCTGCTAGCTTTATCAAATATACTTTCTGATTCTGCAGTTAGACTACTATTTGAATTCTGTAATATTTGATTTATATTTTGCTTTATTGTGATTGTTTTTGAGTCATCTTTTGATATGGTGTTAGCAAATTTAAATGTCTGCTCCATTGAAGGAATCTTTATTTCATAATCCCAAGTGTCTCCAACTTGTTTATCTTGATTATAATCAGGAAGAATGAACAAAATAATCATATTTGAATAGTTAATTGCAGGCATTTCATTTGGATCTGGCTTCTGTGTGCCATATAATTCTTTTAGATTATTATCATTTGTGAGAATTGCAGTAAGTTTAGGATAAATTCTTGGATCTATTAAAAGCTTATCCTCACCAAGCATTTGATGACCTGATATGACATTTAATTCAACCATTACAGATTTATCATCTGCCATTTGATTAGTGATGTGTCTTATTACAAGTTCTCTTGAGGTATTTATATCAACTAGATTGTCATTCAGTGGAAGTTTTACTTTACCTTGGTATGCCATATTAACAACATAATGATGCTCATTTGATACTTTATTTTTTGGTTTTGTGTCTGTATCAGCAAGTATTGTGATTGCATTTAAAGACAATATTGAAAAGATTAAAAATGAATAGATATACTTTGTCATTCAATCCACTCTCCCAATAATTTATTACTAATAATACCATATAATACCTATAAAAAGTTGCAATTGACTAATGCTTGTTGCTGTGATATATTTATTTTCACTGGAGTGGTGTCCGAGCTGGCCGAAGGAGCAGCACTGGAAATGCTGTAGCGGGGTAACTCGCTCGTGGGTTCGAATCCCACCCACTCCGCCAGTTAGGAAATGTCTTTGTTGG
>JBDNDK010000190.1:0-4338 GCA_046719185.1 Armatimonadota bacterium | reverse complement strand
AATTTTAGAGTATGAAATGGCAATACAAATAGCACCAGAAGATGGATTTTACCACTTTATTTTAGGTGAAAGATATACTGAAATTGATGAATACGATAAAGCTATTATAGAACTACAGCAAGCCGTAATGTTTAGTCCATATGATGCTTATTACTCTTTCAAACTTGGATTATTATATATAAAAACAGGACTATGTAATGAGGCTCTTGAAGCTCTAAAACATGCAATTAATCTCAAACCCTATGAAAGAACATATCATTCTGTCATAGCTGAAGTTTATATTGAAAATGGACAAAAAGATCTAGCTAGATTCCATTTCAGATGTGCAAATGATATGGATAGCTTTGACACTGCCAACCTTGCAATTATTAGAAAGAGAGTAAAAAAATAATTGAGTATAGATTTTATAACAATAGAAGCTGGACCATTACAAACAAACTGCTATATTTTATGGGATAAATCAACAAAAAAAGCTGCTATTATTGACCCTGCTGGTGATAGAAATGAAATTATTGAAACTGTAAAAAATAATAATCTTTTGGTAGAATACATACTGCTAACACATGCTCATTTTGATCATAATTTTGATGCTGGTTATTTATCAGATTATTTTGGCTGTAACATATTGATGCATAAAGATGATGTGCCTTTGTTGAACAGTAATTCTGAACTTGCACCAATGTTTTATGATATGAGGGACTACAATCCCTTCACCCCTAATAAATTTATTGAACACAATGATATTCTTGAATTGGGAAATTCTGAGATTAAAGTACTTCATAGTCCGGGACATTCACCTGGAGGAGTAATGTTTCTAACAGATATAGGTGTTTTTGTTGGTGATACAATTTTTAATGGGTCTATAGGGAGAACTGATTTTGCTGGAGGGTCATTCCCTGAAATAATAAACTCAATTAAAAATAATCTGTATTCATTGTCAGATGATACAATTTTATATCCTGGACATGGACCTAAAACAACAATAGGATATGAAAAAAAATATAATCCATATCTAAACTAAAACAAGAAATGAGAAAATAAAAATGACTCATCCAATGTTATATGCTAATCAAGACACAATAAAAAAAGCCCAATACAGAGTAAACAATGAGGATTGGGCAAAAAAAGCTTTGTCAATTTTAAGAGAAAAAGCAAATAAGTTAGAAGAAATGCAAATGCCTGTTTTTGAGACAAAATGGTGGGATGAAGCAAAGAATAAGCATTGGACAGAAATATATCCTGAAATCAATCACCATACACATTTTGCTATAAGAGAACCTTTGCTCTATTGTTTTGATGCAGCTAAAGTATATGCTTTGACAGGTGAGGATAAATATAAAGAATTAACCCTAAAAGTTTTAAGACATTATACAAAATATGATTTTTTTCCAGAACATCCTGATGTGGGCTTAAACTGGGCTGTTATTTGTATTCCAGCAATTCGGGCATTTGATTTAATTTATAATGACTGCTCAGATATTGATAGAGAAGCTATTTTAGATTTTTTTACTAGAGCTATGATTGCTATTAGAAAAAATGATGACTGGTGGATAGAAACAAATCCGGGCGGTTATTTCAACAATCACTATGCATGGCATAAGTATTATATTGGAACATATGGTTTATTTGTTAGTAATGATGAATTAGTTAATTGGGCAATTTATAGCGATCAAGGTTTCAAAGACCTAATTGAATATGGAACATTAGATGATGGTTTGTGGTTTGAAAGCAGTATTAATTATCACTTCACTGCCGTCTCCGGAATAGTTGGCTTTGCAAAACACCTAAGGTACTCAAAATACAATTTTGATTTATGGAACCATATTTTTGCAAATGGACGTTCATTAAGAGATTTATTAGAAGGTCCATTATATACCCTCTTCCCTGATAAGACTATTCCAAATATTGGTGACACTTATGGTAAAAGAACCCATATAAGCAATATGGGAATATATTTCTGGGCATATGATGTTTATTTAGACACAAAATTTTCATGGGCTGTAACTTCTAAAAAATCTGACACTATCTTTCCTGAAACAGTATTTATTGAAAATCTTCCTGATATGCTCTTTCAGCCACCACCTATGGAAACCAGAATGTGGGTTGAGCACGGATATACTGCCTTGAGGTTTCAAGAAGGGTTAGAATACTGGGATGGAAATGGGTTTTGTGCATTTGTCAGCAATGATCTAAATAGTGTGCACAGCCATTTTGATAAATTTAATCTTATGGTATATGGTAGAGGCAAACATTTGGCTATTGATGTCGATGCAAAAGCTGTTTCAGGTCATGCTTTTTCTGCTGAAATACAAAGACAGCTTAATATACACACAATTAATCATAATACCATAATGATTGATGAAATGAATAACAATATTATTTCAAGAAAACTTGTAATTGATGCATACATAAATGACAATGATATCAAAATGATTTCTATCATTGATCCAAGAGGAGATGTATATAAAGGGGTTTTACTCTACAGAAGTGTTGCTGTTCTTGAAGATTATGTTGTAGATGTATTTCAGGTTGTTACTAACACAAATCATACAATAGATTATTTATATCATACAATAAATCATGGTAAAGAGCTTTCAACTGGACTAGATATGTCTAGTCATAAATTCCCTGAAGGTAATCCATGGAATTGGCTTAGAGAAGCAAAAATTGGTAAAAGCAATGATGATTTAATCATCACATCAAATCAAGATAATTTGAATGTAAGATTGACTGTTTGTGGTGAAAAAGATACTCAAGTAATTACTTATTTATCTCCAGCTGATAATGCATATAAAGATGAAATGTTTGCAGGTCTTATTGTTAGAAGAAAAGGCAAATCAACTATCTTTGCAAGTGTTTTAGAGGCTGAATATGGCTCTTTACCTAACACAAAAATTAGAATAGAAGAACCTAGATATGGATCATTCAAAGTGATTGTCGATAGAGATGGAAAGGAAAAGGAAATTCTCATTAGAGAATTAAAATAACTTTTTATCCCAAAATAACATCTTCTTCTGATAATCTTCTGCTTATAGGTTTCTCTCTATTTACTAATGCAGCAAATACTGTTAGAGAACCAAGTCTGCCAATAAACATGAGTATAATGAGAAGTATATTACCTTGAGTGGATATATCTCTTGTGATACCTGTTGAGTAACCTACTGTTCCCCATGCTGATAAAACTTCAAAATCTATAGACATAAATTCTGCTAGTTCTTTGACACCTGTTTGCTTCACTTCTGTTAGAGTCAAAAATATTGTTGCAGAAACAGTTATCACTAATGCAAGGATTATAATTGCAAGAGCTCTTGATACGTTTTCTTGTAATATTCTTCTTCCAAATATTTCAGTATCTGTTTTTCCTTTCACAACACTAATTACTGACATAATTATAATTATGAAAGTTGTTGTTTTTATCCCACCAGCTACACTGCCCGGTGAACCACCAATAAACATCATAATACCTAATATTAATAATGTTGCAGCATGAACTTGTGCAATATCTATTGTGCTGAAACCAGCCGTTCTTGATGCACTCTGGAAAAATGACGCTAGTAATTTTTCTCCAATTCTATCTCTTCCAATAGTATATGGATTAGACCATTCAATAATTAAAATCAAAATTGTTCCAGCAAATAATATAGCTGCAGTTGCAGTGAATACCATTTTTGTATGCAGTGAAAATCTCTTTTTTTCTCTATGTAATATTTCATCTATGACAGGAAATCCAAGTGTCCCAATTAAAATTATTAGAGATAATGTTAAATTTATAGTTATATCATTTTTATAATGAGAAAGACTTGAAAATTCTCCATAAATAGGTCCAAAAAGATCAAATCCAGCATTGCAAAAACCTGATACAGCATGGAAAACACCAAAATATATTGCTTTTGCACCTTCAATATTTGGATCATAAGCAAATCTTATGGATAGTATAATAGCAGCTACAAATTCTACTAACAGTGCAAACAGCAGTGTGTTTCTTGCAAGTCTTAATACTCCGGCAAGCTTAGGTTTTCCATGAGATTCTATTAATAAAAGTCTTTGAGATATTCCCAATTTTCTGCCTAATAATATTGCTACTGCTGTAGCCATTGTCATATATCCTATCCCTCCCATTTGGATAAGAAACATAATAATTACTTGTCCAAATGTTGTGAATGCACTGCCAGTATCTACAACAACTAAACCAGTCACACAAACTGCACTAGTAGCAGTAAATAGAGCAGCAATACTATTTGGTCTTCCATCTACCCAAGATATAGGAAGCATTAATAATATTGTGCCAATTATAATGAGTATTAAAAAACTCAAAAAAGTAGCAGCTGCAGGCTGAAG
>JBDNDK010000019.1:0-24220 GCA_046719185.1 Armatimonadota bacterium | reverse complement strand
CGAACCGCAGCGCGCAGACCCTACTGTTGTAATATCATCTGGAAAACTATCACTTTATCCACAAAGTATGTATGACAATGGACTTGAGGTTGTAACTGTTGCAACTAGAGTTGCAAATCCTCAGGTATTGGAACCTAGAATAAAATCATTGGGTAAATATGTTGCTAATATTCAAGCTAAGCTGGAAGCTAATATGGTTGGTGCTGGTGAAGGTCTTATGTTGACTGAAGATGGTCTTGTTGCTGAATGCACTGGTGACAATATATTCTGCTGCAAAAATGGCAAGGTGATAACACCTCCTGCTTATATTGGTATCCTTGAAGGAATCACAAGGCAGGTTTGTATTGATTTATTGGGTGAGTTAAATATACCTGTAGAAGAAAAATGCTTTACTAGATTTGATTTATATACTGCTGATGAAGTATTTTTAACTGGCACTGCTGCTGAAGTGATTCCTATGGTTAAGCTTGATTCAAGAGAAATTGGTGATGGCAAACCTGGTGAAATAACTAAAAAACTGATTACTGCATTTAGAAAATATATTACAGAATGCTGCTAAATTTAACACCAATACATGAATTACAATAAATGATATGCCAAGTATGTGGTAAAAAACCAGCTGAAAGATTGGTTATAAGGGTTAGGCAGGGAGAAACAATAAAGCTCCCTACATGTGTTGATTGTGCAGAAGAAAAGATAAATCTTTATTCTCAGTCTGAAATAAAAATGCCTGATATCATAACCAGACTCAGCCTAAAACTTGGAAAAAAATCTACCTCTTTCAGCTGTGAGCTTTGTGGACTGACTCTTGCAGAGATAGCAATTGATAAACAGCCGGGCTGCAGCATGTGCTATACCAGATTTTATAAGGAGTTGGAAACATCAATAGAATCTGTTCAGGGAAAATATCCTCATTTTGGAAAAATCCCACAACATTATCTTTAGAATGGGTAAATGGCAAGGGTCCTGATGCTGATATTGTGATATCTACAAGAGCTAGGCTTGCTAGATGTCTTGCTGAGTATCCGTTCCCTCATAGAGCAGATAAAAAGGATTTAAGAATAATTGCTGATGAAATATGCTCTGCTTGCCTGAGATTAAAAGAGAAATATGCCGATATAAATGCTGTAGAAGTGGATAATCTAACTCTTCAGCAGAAAAGTTTCTTACTTGATGCCAGAATTGCAAGCTTTGACCAGCTGAAAGGTGGATACAGCAGATTTGTGCTGTATGAAAAGACTGGAAAACTGTCTTTGCTTGTGAATGAAGAAGATCATCTCAGAATACAGAGTGTGATGAGTGGATTTGTGCCCGATAGAGTTTGGAGAGAAGTTAACTGGGCTGATGATGTATTGAGTGAATCCTTAATGTTTGCATACTCTAAAAAGTATGGGTATCTTACATCTAGCATTAGCAATATTGGAACAGGCTTGAGGATTTCTGCATTGATGCATCTGCCTGCACTTGCATTGACTGATAAACTGGCTTCAAGATTGAGGGCTTCTTTTGATTTAGGAATATCTATTAGAGGTATTTTTGGTGAGGGCACTAGATCAACCGGGTATTTTTATCAGGTTTCCAATGAGATAACATTGGGAATCAATGAAAAGGAAATCATAGAAAGAGTGTGCTCTGTTACAAATTATCTTTTGAAGGAAGAACGCATAGCCAGAAGGGAAATATATAAAAATAGACTTGATGAAATTGTCTATAATGCAGAAAAATCTTTAAGATCTCTGAAAAATCTTATTTCTGTGAAAGCTGAAAGAGCTATTGATTTTCTTTCTTATGTGAGACTTGCAAATGAGTATGGCCTTTTGGAGAATTGTTCCAGAGGTCTTTTGAATGAAATCTTTACAGGACTGCAGGCTGCTTGTGCAGATAATCCAAAAGCAGATATAGACAGAGCAGAGCTGATGAGGAAAAAGACTAGTGAGATAGTTTTTAGAAAATAAAATAAATTGAAACAGTATCTTTTTCAAAAGCGTCAAAAAAATACTAAACTTTAGGATTTAATGATATTTTTAATGACAAAATAAAGATTGAGCCCAAAAGCAGTGAAAGGGGATGATTTATATGTGGCAAAGATTTACAGAAAGAGCTAAAAGAGTAGTGTTATCTGCTCAGGAAGAAGCAGCAAGATTGGGAGAGAATTATGTCTCAACTGAACACTTGCTTCTTGGTCTTGTCAGAGAGCAAGACTGTGTTGCAGCTCGGATTCTGGATAGAATGGGAGTAAGTCTCCAAAAAATTCGGACTAAAATTGAAGAACATATAAAAAGAGGTGACGGAAGACTTGGTCAGGATATGCAGCTTACACCAAGAGCAAAAAGAGTGATTGACCTTGCCTATGATGAATCCAGAAACCTCAATAATAATTATATTGGCACAGAACATCTCCTTTTGGGCTTGATCAGGGAAGGTGATGGTCTTGCTGGCAGAGTGCTGAGAGATCTTGGAGTTGACCTTGAAAAAACTAGAAAAGAAGTGATGGGTCTTCAGGAAGGTGAGACAACAGCGATCACATCAACAAGACAAAAATCTAGAACCCCTACCCTTGATGAATTTGGCAGAGACTACACTGAACTTGCTAGACAAGAAAAACTTGATCCTTGCATTGGCAGAGATAAAGAGATTGAAAGAGTGGTTCAGATTCTTTCAAGAAGAACAAAAAATAATCCATGCTTGATTGGTGAGCCGGGAGTTGGTAAAACTGCTATTGCAGAAGGTCTAGCCCAAAGGATTGTAAGTGGTGATATACCAGAAACATTATATGATAAGAGAATTGTTGCACTTGATCTAGCTGGTCTTGTTGCAGGCACTAAATATAGAGGTGAGTTTGAAGAGAGAATGAAGAGAGTTATGGAAGAGGTAAGAAAAGCCTCTGGTGAAGTGATTCTTTTTATTGATGAGCTTCATACTCTGGTTGGTGCTGGTGCAGCTGAAGGTGCTATTGATGCAAGCAACATATTAAAACCCGCTTTAGCTAGAGGTGAGCTGCAATGCATTGGTGCAACAACAATGGATGAATATAGAAAATATATTGAGAGAGATGCTGCACTAGAAAGAAGATTCCAACCTGTGCAGGTGCAAGAACCATCTCTTGATGAAACTATACAGATATTAAAAGGTCTTAAAGATAGATATGAAAAACATCATTCTGTAACAATTGGTGATGAAGCTCTGATTGCTGCTGCAAAACTATCAGCAAGATATATCACAGACAGGTCATTGCCAGATAAGGCTATTGACTTGATTGATGAAGCATCTTCAAGAGTTAGATTAAGACTTGCAATGCCTCCTACCGAATTGAGACAGGCAAAACAGGAACTTGCATCTATCCAAGCACAACTAAATGCAATACCAACAAAGACAAATTATGATTATGATGAAGCTGCTGATTTGAGAACTCAAGAGTATGAAATGAGCCAAAAAGTAGCGGAACTTGAAAAAAAATGGGCAGATGACAAGAAAAATCAACCTTCAATAGTAAATGAAGATGAGATTGCTCATATAGTATATAGCTGGACTGGAATACCTGTTTCAAGATTAGTTGAAGGTGAAACTGCAAAATTGCTAAAGATGGAAGAAGTGCTTCATGGCAGAGTGATAGGTCAGCATGAAGCTATAGTTGCTGTTTCTAAGGCAGTGAGAAGATCAAGATCTGGTATGAAAGATCCTAAAAGACCTATGGGAAGCTTTATATTCTTGGGTCCAACTGGTGTAGGTAAAACAGAGCTTGCAAGAGCATTAGCACAATTCCTTTTTGATAGTGAAGATGCTTTGATTAGAATAGATATGTCTGAATATATGGAAAGATTTGCTGTGTCAAGATTGGTTGGAGCACCTCCGGGTTATGTTGGATATGATGAAGGTGGACAACTTACTGAGGCAGTGAGAAGAAGACCATATTCAGTTATACTTCTTGATGAAATTGAAAAAGCTCACCCTGAAGTATTTAATATTCTATTACAGGTAATGGAAGATGGAAGACTAACAGATTCTCAGGGCAGAGTTGTTGACTTTAAGAATAGTATTATTATTATGACAAGTAACATTGGTGCTCAGTCTATTCAATCTGGTAGTGGTATTGGTTTTAGGGATAGTGATGCTGAGGCTGAATCAAAGAAAAGCTATGACAGTATGAAAAATAGAATCACTGATGAAATGAAGAGAGTATTCAGACCTGAGTTTATTAATAGAGTTGATGAAACAATAGTTTTCCATCAGCTTACAAAAGATGAGATAATTCAAATTGTTGATCTTATGATAGATAAAGTAAGACAGCAAGTGGTAAACCAAGGAATGGAGCTTGAAGTATCTAGGGAAGTTAAAGATATGCTTAGTGCTGAAGGATTTGATCCACAATATGGAGCGAGACCATTAAGAAGAGCCATTCAAAGACTTATAGAAGACCCATTGAGTGAAGAAATTTTACTTGGTAGATTCACCCAAGGAGATACTATAAGGATAGAAGTTGAAGATGGAAAAATTTATTTCACAAAAAATGCAGATCTTACAAGTTTGCAAATGGAAAGTAAACAATCATAGATAAATTGTATGACACAGAAGTACTATAAAACATTTTAGAAAATAATATAATGTACTCTGTGTCATTTTTATAAACACACTGCTATTCCCCACAATATTTCTCTAATTTCTGAACTACATTGATGAGCATTCATATAATTTTCAAAAAAGCAATCAATATGAATTGCCACACTTTAATAACATCAAAGAGATTTTTGGTATGGTATATGATACCACTGTGACATTTTAATGTTTACATATCAATACAATTATTTGTAAATATTTTTCAAAATTTTGGTTGACAAACACCTATTTGCATGGTAAGACTATATTAGTATTGTTGCAAATACCATATATGTGGGCTTTCTGCCTGTGGCCGGACAGAAAGCCTCTACATAAAAAAGGTAGTGTTAACAAAAAAATCCATACTATATGGGAGGGATAAATTTAAAATGAAACGAATATTCGTTTTACTCCTGCTTATAGCATTTGCTATGAGTTTATCCGCATCATCTTTTGCCCAATGGACAAAGATTGGTGATGGAGCCAATGCTATACAATATTTGTCTGGTTTATCTGATAGAAGCAGATCACCTAACAATGACATGGTTGTAGATAGCAGTGGAAGAATATTTGTTACAACAAATAACTGTCAATTTGAAAATGACAAAGGTTATGTAACAATCTTCACTCCAAGTGGTTCAAGCTACACAAGATATGACATAGATCTTCAGAACTGCAGAAAAACTGATGGATCTACAACACAAACAGGACAGAATGTTCAGGGTAGTATCACAAGACTAGTTCTTGGTAAAGATGCTGATGATAATGTGTGTGTATATGGTGTTCAAAACTGGGTTGAAAACCAATGGAACTACAACCCTGGCCACAACTGGAGAATAATTCAGATCAGACCTGATCCTACCAGCTCTGGTGATTGGGCAGTTTATGTTGTTAAAGAATACACTGGAATAGTTTGGAATACTGCTAACAAGATTGAAACAATTGCATCTCATCCAGCTGGCGGTGTTGTTTGGACAATGAATGGTGCTGACAATGCTTGGAAAAATCAATGGGCATGGAAATATGATCCTGAAAGTGGAAATATTACCAGAATCAGTACTGATAATGCTCCTACATCAAGCTGGGGAATTGGTCATAAAGTATATGGCATAGAATATGTTGAGAACAATCAATGGGCTGTTTTCTATTCATATGAAAATTCAAACAACCAATATGGACTCACAGCTTTCAAAGAAGCTACAGCAAGAGCAGGAGCAGTTAATGGAACAAATCCTACTACATCAACATATTTTGGTATAGGCAGACCTTCAGCTCCACTTGGATATGATTCTGTAAACAAAAAATTATGGTATGGTGGTAGAGGACAAGGATACGGATCACCTACTGTATGGCACAACATGATACTAACATGGACAGGTGACCCAGCAAACGGCGGTCTCTTTACTCCAACATTTGAAGATCCTAAGCAAGGTGTTGTTTCTCAAAAAGGCGGACATTTATTCCCTAAGAGAACTGGTGATGATTATGGCGGACCAATTTGGGTATCAGCTTTAGCTGCTAATTCTAATGATGGTAGTGGATGGTATGGAGTATCTGGTGAATCAACATACACATATTCATTCCCACTTGATAGAGTATATGTAAAATTTGAAATACCTTATGTTAATGATATGGCAATAAATGATGCTGGTATACCTCAAGCTGGTGCAAGAATTCTTGCACTTAACATTAAAGGTGATACCGCATATGCATTAGTAGCAGACCCAACAACTGGTGTTTATTCAGTTTACAAGAGAAGTGCTATAGTTTCACAATATGGTAATACTGCCTCTCTTGCTGATGTAAAGAAAGGCACCAAATACTTTACATACTTCATGGCTAATCCAAAGGTTGTTACATATACAGGATATGATGATGATTTAGGACAATATGCTGATTTCACATATGTTCAAGATCAAAACAGAGTTGCTGGTATTAAGTTAGCTTATAGTGCTGGTGACTATCCTGGTGGTCTAGCTGTTGGAGACTTGGTAACATTCTTCGGAACACTGAATGTTGTTGATGGAGAAGCAATGCTTGTGGGCATTGGACAGATGAACAAGTCTGGTACTACAGTACCAAAACCACTTGGTATGAATGTAAAAGCTGTTGGTGGAAATCAGTTTGGTGCTCAGCCTGCAACAAATCCTGCTTATGGTCTTACAAATGTAGGTTTGTTTGTAACAGTAGCTGGAAAAGTAGTAAGCCCAGACGCAGCTAACAAAAAATTCTTTATTGATGACGGTTCTGGTTCAAACTTAGAGGTTCAATGTGTATTTAGCTTGCCATCTGCAGTTGTAGCTAACAACATCATCGTAAGTGTAAGAGGTGTTGTTGGTGTTAAAGATGCATCTGGTGCAAGAATACTTTGGGTAGAATCAGCATCTGATATCAAGAAACAAAACTAAACATATATAGGTAACTATAAAAAAATCAACATCCGCTTCTTACATTGAAGCGGATGTTTTTTGTATAATTTACACCATTAAAATTTGACTTATTATGAATAAAAAGTATAATATATTCTAGTGAATGTATGGCGGGAGTAGCTCAGTCGGTTAGAGCGCCAGGTTGTGGCCCTGGAGGTCGTGGGTTCGAATCCCATTTCTCGCCCCATTTTGAAATTCTTCAAATTATTCTACTGTATCTTCAAATCCCAATGAGCTAAATAATGAATCTGTAAGCATCTCTGTTCTTTCATTTGAAATAGGCTCTGAATGTTTTTCTGCCATAGATATGGCATTATTATAGATATATTCTCTTAATGAAGCAGGTTCCAAAACTTCTGCATATTTGCCATAGCTCATTACCCATCTGCCAAGCTCTTCTATATCACACACAGATACTTGATAAATAACACTTCCATCAGTCTGAGGGAATAATACCTGTGTAGAACTCCTCTTGCTTTCACAAATTAAATCAGCTACCTCTGCATCAAATTTAATTCTTGCAGTAACTGGTTTGGCTCCAGTATATACACCCCATGAAAATTTGAAGTATTGTTCAACTGAGAAGTTGTCAGGTTTTTCAAATTTTTCATTTGTTTCTGCAAGTGAAATAAATCTGGATATTCTAAATGTTCTTACTTCTTCATGCTCCTTGCAGTATGCAATAAGGTAGTAGCTGTGCATTCTAAATGTAACAGCATAAGGGAAAAGAGTATATTCTTTGATTAATTTATCTTTTCTTGATCTGTAGTGAGCTTTTAACACTCTTCCATATATCAAGGAATCGTTTATAATTTTAAATATTTCGCTGGGAATATCGACTTTTGCTCCTTCAACATCCACAACAAATTTACTTATTTCTCTTTCCATTGATTCAAGATTTTCCCAAGAGCTTGTGTCTCTAATTTTTATCCATGCCGGCTCAGCATACGGGCAACAAGACACTGGAGGCGTGGATAAAGCAATTTTGGTAACAATCAATTCTTCAAGAGATAATTGAGTAAAAGTATTTTCAGGAGCATCAGCAATATAATATCCACCTGATAGGCAATATATAGGAGCATTTATACTAGTGGTAAGTTCTTTGAGCCATCTATAAACAGTTCTTTCTGACCTTTTGAGTCTTGTAGATAATTCATTAACAGTTAGACCTGGTTCATTCTTTAGAATGTTCATTAAATCTATAATCAATTTTGATTTAGTCATATTTATCCCACCTGAATCAAATCAATAGGTCAAAAAGAACCAAACTTTGAATTATCAAACTGTATTAAGGACAGAAATAGTTTGAATATTACAAATATACATTACTATTAAAATTATTTTATCACAACTTAAGCTGATTGTCAATTTTTGTCAAATCACCTATATACAGTTTATTGATATAGATAATTTATATTATCCTTCATACATATAATTGTATTATATATGTAAAGCATCTTCCATTTATTAGCAATAAAGAGTATTATATCACATAATAATAGGGCATATTTGCAATGCTTACTTAAAATATTTATATGGAGGCTGTTGATGCATAAAATAGCTGTTATAGGTGGAGATGGCACTGGTCCTGAGGTAGTGCAGGAAGGGTTGAAAGTGCTTGATGCTGCTGCAAGCAAATGTGGATTCAAATATGAACTGACTCACTATGATTGGGGTGGAGACAGATACCTAAAAACTGGTGAGGTGCTGCCGGAAAATGCAATTGAAGAAATGAAAAAATATGATGCAATTTTCCTTGGTGCAATTGGTCATCCAGATGTAAAACCCGGTATCCTAGAAAAAGGTATCTTGCTTACACTCAGATTTGGTCTTGACCAATACATCAACTTGAGGCCTGTAAAGCTTTATCCGGGTGTGGAAACACCATTAAAAGATAAAACACCTGCAGATATAGACTATGTAGTTGTAAGAGAAAACACAGAAGGTCTTTATGCTGGTGCTGGCGGAGTTCTCAAAAAAGGCACTTTAGATGAGGTTGCTGTTCAAGAATCAATTAACACAAGAAAAGGTGTTGAAAGATGTCTTAGATATGCTTTTGAATACTGCCAAAAGAGAAATAAAAGAAAGAAACTTACACTTTGTGGTAAAACTAATGTTCTCACCTATGCTTTTGACCTCTGGGAAAGAACATTCTATGAAATAGCTCCTGAATATCCAGATGTAGAAACAGATTATGCACATGTTGATGCTACTACTATGTGGATGGTTAAAAATCCTGAGTGGTTTGATGTGATTGTAACAGATAATATGTTTGGTGATATTATTACAGACCTTGGAGCTATGACTCAAGGCGGTATGGGCATTGCTGCTGGCGGAAATATTAACCCTAACGGTGTTTCAATGTTTGAGCCTATTGGTGGATCTGCACCAAAATACACTGGTCAGAATGTTATTAATCCACTTGCAGCAATTGGTGCCCTTCAGATGATGCTTGAAACTCTAAAAGAAGATAAGGCTGCAGAGCTAGTTGACAAAGCAATTGCTTTTGTAACAAGTGAAAAATTAAAAAGCTTAAGTGCTGGCAAAATGGGATACTCAACCACTGAGGTTGGTGATCTTGTTGCTGAATATGTAGCTAGTGCTTAATTATAAATAAATAGAAGCTGTTTTATATAGATATTTTGGGAATTGTTTCTGATACAGATTGTGATTCAAAAGTTTCAGGAACAAGTTCCCAAAACACCGGGTTAGAAACCTACGTCATGTTGAACTTGATTCAGCATCTATTAAAAATACTACTAGACCCTGAAATAAATTCAGGGTGACGTGTTGGTTATCACTCTTAGGAACAGAGTGAGAAAAGTCTAATTGAAAGATTCTTCACTATTGTGCGGAATGATATGAATGAATAATCTGATTATATAATCCGATGTTCAAAATAATTGATTCTTATAAAACAGCTTCTTATTGTATATATTTCTCTTTTAAGGAGACTTATTGATATGAAAGTTGTTCTTGCTGGCTGTGGAAGAATAGCACATACATGGATGGATACTATAAAAAAAATTCCCGAATTAGAACTTGTCGGATTTATGGATATAGATATAGAGGCTGCTAAATCTTATAAAGAGCAATATCAGATGGATAATGCAGTTATAGGAAATGATATTTCTGAAGTTCTGAAAAATACAAATCCTAATATTGTTTTTGACTGCACAGCACCTGTCGGGCATAAAAATATCACCATCACCTCACTTGAACATGGCTGTCATGTGTTAGGTGAAAAACCTATTGCAGAAACCTTTCAAGACGCCAAGGAAATGGTGGAAACTTCACAAAAAACTGGTAAACTCTATGCTGTGATGCAAAACAGAAGATATGAAAAAGAGATTAGATCCCTCAAAAACTTCATCAGAAGTGGAGAAATTGGAGATTTGACAACTCTAAACTGTGATTTCTATCTTGGTGCTCATTTTGGTGGATTTAGAGACCACATGAGGCATGTATTGCTAATTGATATGGCTATTCATACATTTGATCAGGCAAGACTAATTAGTGGTGCAGATCCTGTTTCGGTGTATTGTCATGAATGGAACCCTAAAGGTTCTTGGTATGACCATGATGCATCTGCTGTATGCATATTTGAAATGACTGATGGAATAGTTTACACATACAGAGGCAGTTGGTGTTCTGAAGGCTGCAATACAACATGGGAATCTGATTGGAGAGCAATCTGCACTAAAGGCTCTGTATTATGGGATGGACAAAAAGATTTCAAAGCTCAACAAGTTGCCAATGATGAAGGTTTCATAAGAAAGTTAAATGACATTGATATTAAAATAGATGAAAATGAGAAATCTGGCGGACACGATTGTTGTATTAGAGAGTTTATAGAATGTGTCAAAAACAACACAATTCCTGAAACAATCTGCACAGATAATATCAAAAGCCTTGCTATGTGTTTTGCTGCTGTAGAAAGTGCAGAAACAGGCAAAAAAGTGGAAATTAAAATATAGCATTATGTCTATCTATGCAATATCTGATCTGCATTTATCTTTCTCAAATCCAAAACCAATGGATGTGTTTGGAGATCACTGGAAAGATCACCATATTAAGATAATATATAACTGGGATAAATATATATCTGATGATGATACTGTTCTTTTGTGTGGTGATCACTCTTGGGCTATTGATATTTATGATGCAGCAGAAGATATTGATTTTATTTGCCAAAGACCCGGAAAGAAAATACTTATAAGAGGTAATCATGACTATTGGTGGAGAAGAGCCTCCACCAATAAAATTCAAAAACAGATTTGCAGCTCAATTACTCTGCTGCAAGGCAGATATGTGGTTGTAGATAATATTGCCATAGCAGGAACAAGAGGATGGAGATTGGGTGAATATGATGACCGTGAAGATTCTAGTGATACACATAAAATTTTCAATAGAGAATTATCCTACCTAGAAAAAGCTCTTCAAGACATCCCTTCTAATGTTGATAAGAAAATAGTAATGCTGCATTATCCACCATTTAATGATGATCTGCAGTTTAATGAATTTGATGAGTTGATAAGAGCATACAAAGCTGATATTGTTGTTTATGGTCATTTGCACAGTGGAAGATATATTAACGGCAAAGTAAATGGAGTAACATATCTACTTACATCAGCAGACTTTTTGGATTTCATGCCTGTTCTAGTTGTTCCATAACACTTTCAGGATATACTACTGCAACAGCTCTAACTGGAGACCCATCTATATTTTCAATATTTAATGGCAGCACTGTTAGGTATACTGTATCTGCATTTATTTCACTGGTATTTGCAAGGTTTTCTAAAATTATAATTCCTTTTGATAATAATATGCTGTGTATTTGTTCATGCAATATTTGATGGGTTGATGGCTGTTCTATGGCAAGCATATCAATATCTCTATCTGCAAATAATTCTGCTGATTCAATTGATATTGATGGATATGATAGAAAATAATCAGGTGTATTCCAATATCTGCTCCAATTTGTCTTTAATATAATTTTGCCATTGGGTTTTATTCTATCAATATGAGGGATTATTTGTGATACTTCAATAATTGAATCTGGTTTGATATTGCCTAAATCTATAACTTCAGCTATTCCGATAAGCTTTGATAAAGAAATTGATTGTAATCCATTATTAAGAAATGTAAGATGTGAAGGTGCATCAATATGTGTGCCAGTATGAGAACCCATTTTGACTATTGAAACATTGTATGCTGATTTATCACCAAAAATTGCATTATCTATCTCAACTTTTGGGTCACCGGGAAACACAGGCATGTTGTTTGTTATTTTATGAGTTAAATCAATGATTTTTTTCATTATCTACTCCTACTTTATTGTATTATATCATTTATAGATTATGAGCAGGTAAATAGTGGTATTCTATATAAAAATAAATAAAATATTGGAGGGATTAAACTATGCCTAAAGTGCTAATTACATACTACTCTAGATCTGGAAACACAGAAAAAATGGCAAGACTCATTGAGATTGGTGTTAAAAACAGAGGAGTTGAGGTGGATGTGGAGCCTGTTACAGCAATTGATCCTGAGAAATTGCTTGAATATGATGGAATAATAATTGGCTCACCAACATACTATGGCTCAATGGCTTGGGAAGTGAAAAAACTGCTTGATGAAAGTGTGAAATATCATGGCAGATTAGATGGAAAGGTTGGTGGAGCTTTCAGCAGTGCTGCAAATATTGGTGGAGGCAATGAGACCACAGTTTGTGATATTCTAAATGCTATGCTTATTCATGGAATGATAATTCAAGGTGATCCGCAAGGTGACCACTATGGCAGAATCAGCATAAATGCACCAGATGAAAGAGTGGAAAAACAATGTATTAGAATGGGTGAAAGAATAGCTGCATTAGTGGCAAAATTGGCAATATAAAAATAGAAATTATCATATTTGAACTATAGCACTTGACATTTTTAGTGTAATGTTGCATTATAATTGCATATTTGCACCTTTGGAGAGTGCTTTGAATAATTATATAAAAAGATCCATAGAGCCAATTATAAATAAAGCAGTAAGTCAATTCCCCGCTGTTGTGCTTACTGGTCCTAGACAATCAGGTAAAACTACAGTTCTTAAAAAACTTCTTGGAGAGAATTTCGGATATATCTCTCTAGAACCACCTGATATAAGAGAATCTGCAAAATCTGATCCAAGAGGTTTTCTTGATATTTATAAACCTCCCGTTATTTTTGATGAAGTGCAAAATGTGCCTGAGTTATTTCCATATATAAAAGAATCAATTGATGAAAATAGAAGCAAAAAAGGGCAATTTATACTTACTGGCTCTCAAAATATTCTGATGATGAGCAAAATTACAGAAACGCTAGCAGGAAGAACTGCAATTCTAAAGCTGCTGCCATTAACTTTTAGAGAACTCTCTGGCAATTATCTAAGTAAACTTCCTTGGGAAGATGGATATGAAAATGTAGATTTAGATATATCATCTCAAGATATCTGGAAACAGTTTATTAGAGGATTTTATCCAGAGTTGTCTGCTGAACCAGATAGAGATTTTTCTTTATGGTTTTCAAGCTATATTCAGACCTATCTTGAGAGAGATGTGAGAGAAATAAAGAGAATTGGTGATTTGACTGAGTTCCAAAGCTTTTTGAGAGTTTTAGCAGTTAGAAGTGGACAGCTTCTAAATCTTGCAGATATATCTAGAGATCTTGGAATATCTCTAAACACAGCTAAATCATGGCTTTCAATCTTAGAAGCCACTCATCAGATTATAATACTAAGACCATACTATGAGAACATAGGAAAAAGATTGGTGAAAACTCCAAAAGTATATTTCACAGATGTTGGGCTTCTCTGCAATTTATCTGGTCTTAAAGACCCTGAGCATGCATCATTGTCTCCAATCTCTGGAGCCATTATGGAAACTGCAGTTATCACAGAAATATATAAAACTTACTTTAATAGAGGCATTCAACCACAAATTTATTTTTGGAGAACCAGCAAAGGTCAAGAGGTGGATATTGTTTTAGAAAATCAAGGTGAACTAATTCCAATAGAAGTAAAGCAAACAGCAACTCCAAAAACAACTCTGATAGGTGGATTAAAAATATTTATGTCAGATTATAAACACAAAACAAAGAAAGGTTGGCTTGTTCATCTTGGGAAAAACACTTTGCCACTATCACCAAACATAACAGCAATACCATACACAAAGCTCTAGTCTATAAAAATCTGATGACCTTCTGTATCTAATGATAAAATGTATATTTGAGATTCAATATTATGCTTTTGCCATGCCTCTTGCATTGCTTTGCCTATTTGCTTTTGATTTGAGTTTACAAAAGCAATTAGAGTTGGTCCTGAGCCGCTTATTGATACACTCTGAGCACCAGCCTGCATTGCTGCTGAAAATACATCTCTCATACCCGGGATTAATGATTCTCTATATGGCTGATGTAGCCTATCTTCCATTGCAAACTTGAGTGAACTGAAATTGCCTGTGATAAATGCACTCACAAAAAACGCAGAATGACCAACATTATACACCACATCCTGAAAGCTGAAGCTCTCCGGCAATACTTTTCTTGCATCTGAAGTTTTAAGCTCAAAAGATGGCACAATAGCAACAGCACTTATTGTTTTAGATGGAGGTACCTTGATATATTCAACATGTCCATTTGAAACAACAGTTGCCACACAAAAACCGCCAACCAATGCCGGCACTATATTATCTGCATGCCCTTCTATGTTCATACATATCTGCAGTATTTCTCTTTCACCAAGCATATTGCCTGATACTGCATTTGCTGCTGTAACTCCACACACAATAGCAGCAGAGCTTGAACCTAATCCTCTTGCTGGAGGTATCTCATTATGAAGATGAAGCTTGATTCCAGATGGATTATATCCAACCTGCTCCCATACTTTTAAGGCAGAAGTGTAAACTATATTAGTCTCATCAAGAGGTATCTTATCTGCACCCACACCAGAGCAGGTAATTTCTAAGCCATTTTCTATTGTCTCTATTGTTACAGTGTTATACAAACACAATGCAACACCAAGAGTATCAAAACCCGGTCCTAGATTTGCACTGGAAGCTGGAGTTTTAACTGTTACTTTCAATTCTTATTTTTGCTTTCTGCTAGCTCTAGTAATTTACTTTCAAGCTTTTTGAGATTATCTCTAGGCATTCCCTGCCATTCAACTGAATTTCTTTCCCCAAATGATCCTCTTGGGACATTAAACCAATACCACACTGGTTCAAATTGAACAATAGCAGAACCTTTTTCTATTGCATCAACTGTCCAAGCTATCATTTCATCAATTGAAGTGCTAGTTTCATCTTTTCTAATCCAACTCTGATTTGATAATCCAAACCCCTTAGCACCATCATTCACAAAACCAATTACAGCTTTTTCCCAATAACCTAACCTTTGCACAGAGTTTTCATCAGCCTCATTGTTTGCATAAGTAACATAAATAATATTTGGATACTCTCTAAGTAGTTCAATCAAAGCTTCTGTTCTGTCTTTTTGATGTTCATCCCAAGATGCAAATTCTAATGTATGCATATCAGACCACTGAACAAACATATCATTATCTTTTGCAAATTTCACAAATTGCTCTGCTATTTTCTTTTGAAAAAACATATCCTCAGGCAATTTTGTATCAGGATGAAGCCACTCTGGATGATTACCCTTAACTTGCACTACAGTAAAGCAAAATGCAAAGGTTTCAAATATTCTCAAGCCAGCAAAATGCTTGCCATATTTCTTTTTGTATTCACCCAATTCCTGCATAGATATAGAAATACCATAAGCAGTATCATAAGGTTTCACACCTGTTCCAATAGAACCTATTGTGCAGCTATCTGAAGAATAGACATCAAAAATAAACTTCATATCCATTCCTACTAAGATATCCAATATACTGTTTAATTTTTCTTTGTCCTCAATGATTGGATTAACAAGCAAGTAAACATCATAATGCTCTTCTAGTGGCTTTAAGGCTCTGCAAACCCTAACTGCTGCTAGTTTGTCATTCTGTGAAATTATTCCATTTGCAAATCCTTGATCAAGAGAGAATACTATCTTGATTTTCTTAGCATCATAAGCATATAAATTAATTGAGGTGATAAAAAGCATTAAAAAAACTAAAATTATAGCTGTTTTCATTGTCTCTCCAAAAGATTAAGTTGATGAGGATGAAATGGTGGGCGGTACTGGATTTGAACCAGTGGCCTCTTCGGTGTCAACGAAGCGATCTCCCCCTGATCTAACCGCCCAATTCATATATGAATTATATATTTGAAATTGAGGTATGTAAAGATTCTTGAATATTTAAAATATCTATGGAGCTACAAAATTTACCCATGCACTCCATAGCCATATTAGTTGCTTGTCTGCAAACATCCATGCCATTGCACCAACAACCATAAAAGGTCCAAATGGTATCTGTGTTCTCCATTCCACATCTTTGCTTTTCTGCCTTGATCTTGCAATAAGTATTCCAACACCAATAAATGCTCCTAATACTATTGCAATGAAGAATGACACTATTGCAGGCAAAACTCCCAACACAGCACCAGTGCCGGCAGCAAGCTTCACATCACCTGCTCCCATTCCGCCTTCATATTCTTCCTGACTCTTCTCATCTTTTGGCATAAATATATAAAAAGATACATACCCAATAATATAAAATATGCCACCACATATCAGAAAGCCTATTATTGAATTGAGCATTGGAAATGATATCTCAGTAAATGGTATTGGAATTTGAACATATCCACCACTGCCAGCTATTATATGAGCTATATCTTTTCCTAATCCAACCACAGCTCCAACCTGCCACACTTGATCAGGAATAATAAGATGCTCTAAATCAACAAAAAATGCAATGATAAGAGCAGATCCAAACAGCACATAAGCAAAGAAATCAATAGAATATCCATGCTTAAAATAAACTAATGTAAAGAACACACCAGTTAATAGCTCTATTAAAAAATATCTCCAACTAATAGGGGTTTTGCAATATCTGCATTTTTTGCCAAGAAATAAAAAACTAAAGAGAGGGACTAAATCTAGCCCTCTCAATCTTGTATTGCAAATAGGACAATGCGACGGAGGATTTATAACTGATTTATCCTCCGGCATTCTATATATACAAACATTCAGAAAACTGCCAACAATTATGCCGTATATAAAGGCAATCGGTGCTCCTATGTAGATTGGTAACATATTTTACTGAGCACCTGACAAGTTATTGATAATTGAAAGCAATGGCAGGAATAAAGATATTACAATGAAACCTACAATAAAACCAAGAGATACTATTAGCAATGGTTCAATTGAGGCAGTGAGTGATGCAACTGCCACATCCACCTCATCTTCATAAAAATCTGCAACCTTTGAAAGCATAGTATCCAAAGCACCAGATTCCTGACCAACAGAAATCATCTGAGTAACCATTGGTGGAAACATCTTACTTGCAGCAAGAGGCTCAGCTATTTGGTCACCTTCTCTAATTCTAGCCCTAGCTGCCATAATAGCATCATGAAGAATATCATTTGCAACAGTTCCAGCTACAGTTTCCATTGCAGATAAAATAGGCACACCACTAGAAAGCAATGTTGCAAGAGTTCTTGAGAACCTAGCAAGTGCTACTTTATGATTAAGTGAACCTAAAACAGGTATTTTTAACTTAAACTTATCATAAGATCTTCTGCCAAATTTTGTTTTGACAAAAGCTCTAAAAGCAATAATAAATGCCACAACACCAATGATCATAATATACCATTTGTTTAATATAAAGGCACTTGTAACTTGCAGCATTCTTGTAGGTCCGGGCATCTCTTCAATACCTAAGTCATTAAACAATGTCATAAACTGAGGTATGATAAATGTCATAAGAAGAAGTACAACAAGAAGAGCAAATACCAAAACTATAGTCGGATATGTGAGAGCTGATTTTACTTTTCTTCTAAGTTCAACTTCCTTTTCCAAGAAGTGTGAAAGTCTTTGCAAAGACTCTTCAAGCACACCACCAGTCTCACCTGCTCTTACAAGACCTATAAAGAGCCTATCAAATGCCTGTGGAAACTTCTCAAGAGCATTTGACAAATATTTACCTGCCTCAACCTCACTTCTTACCTCATTAAGAACAGCTTTCAGCTTAGGGCTTCTAGCCTGCTCACTAAGAACAGTAAGGCATCTAACAAGAGATACACCAGCATCAATCATAGTTGAAAACTGCCTGCAAAACACAGCCAACTCACTCTTCTTTATACCACCAGCTGCAATTGATTTTTTCTTTGCAGACTTTGATTGCTGTATACTGACAACTTCAAAACCCTGCTCTATCAGTCTCTTACGCAGAATTTCATCATTTTCGGCATCAGATGAACCATTCAATGACTGCCCAGATGCATCTCTTATCACATAACTATATGTAGGCATTTTTCTGTCTCCTTATAGGCTTATAACAAAATTAAATTCTTCTTGGAATCTGATCTCCACTAGGCATTCCGGGCTTTGATGCAGCAATCATTTTCTTGAGTTCTTCAGGGTTCATAGCTCTAGTTATTGCATCATCATAAGCAATCACTCCCTTTAGATAAAGATCTCTTAAATGCTGATCCATAGTCTGCATACCAACCTCTGCACTAGTCTGAATAATAGATGTAATCTGGTGAGATTTTGCTTCTCTAACCAAGTTTCTAATAGCAGGTGTTGCAAGCATAATTTCCATACAACACACTCTTCCCGGTAAACCTGCTCTTGGCAATAGCTGCTGACAAATAACAGCCTGCAATGAGTTTGAAAGCATAAGTCTAATCTGTTCCTGCTGGCTTGCAGGGAATGAGTCCACAACTCTATCAACTGTCTGAGCAGCTGAGTTTGTGTGAAGAGTTGCAAATACAAGGTGACCAGTTTCAGCAGCCCTAATTGCATTCTGCATTGTTTCAAGGTCTCTCATTTCACCAACAAGTATAACATCAGGGTCTTCTCTCAATGCAGCTCTCAGAGCGTTTGCAAATTCTTTTGTATCCTGACCTACCTCTCTTTGGTTTATAATACTCATTCTATGCTGATGCAAATATTCTATTGGGTCTTCAATAGTAATTATATGATGACTATGTTCATGATTTATCTGATTTATCATAGCTGCCAAAGATGTAGATTTACCAGAACCAGTAGGACCAGTTACCAATACAAGACCTCTTGGAAATCTTGTTATTGTTTCCAGCACAGGAGGAAGACCAAGCTCTTTGATTGTTGGTATTTTCATTGGAATAAGTCTGAACGCTGCTGCAACTGTACCTTTGTCTTTGAATATGTTTACACGAAATCTTGCAAGGTTTTGCAATGAATATGAAAAGTCCAACTCCCAATGTTCTTCAAATCTTTGTATCTGTTCATCTGTGAGAATTGCATAAAGCATTGTCTGTGTCTGCATTGGTTGAAATTTCTCAAAATTCAATGCCTGAAGTTTGCCATCAATTCTAAGGATTGGTGGCACTCCAACACAGATGTGCATATCACTTGCACCTCTTTCAACAATCTCCTTTAATAGATCATCTACATGTATTTCATCAAGCTTTTTAGGCTCACTTGCTCTTCTTTGTTCCATAATAATTTTGTCCCCGAATTATAATATATAAGCAAATGTAATATTTATCATTTTAATTAGCTTGCAACAAATAATATCTATGAAAACAGATTTTTCACTTTTTTCAGAATAAGATTATGATACTAATTGCCAAACTAATAATAAATCTCTCATCCACAATTAAATCTTATCCACCAGCTGTAAATACAACTCTCATTACTTCTTCTGGAGTAGTAACACCTTCAAGGACTTTTTGAAGCCCATCTTCTCTCAGCTCAGACATACCATTTGCCTTTGCTGCTTCTCTAATATCTGCAAGAGGTGCTCTTCTCACAACAAGTTCTCTAATTTCATCATTTATTTTCATCAACTCATAAATACCAATTCTTCCCTTGTATCCAGTAAACCTGCATACATCACAACCTTCACCTCTGTATAAAGTAACCAGTGCATTAGGATCTTCCGGTCTAAACCCAAATCTTCTCAGTTCTGTACCAGGAACCTGATATGGTTTCTTACAGCTTGAGCAAATCTTTCTTGCTAGTCTCTGAGCTAAAACACCAACAACAGTAGCAGAAATAAGATATGGTTCAACACCCATATCCACAAGTCTGATAACAGCACTAGGAGCATCATTTGTGTGAAGTGTAGAGAGAACTAAGTGACCAGTAAGAGCTGCCTCAACACCAATCTCACCGGTTTCAAGGTCTCTAATTTCACCAACCATTATTATGTCCGGGTCTTGCCTCAAGAATGATCTTAAAGCAGATGCAAATGTGAGACCTGCTTTTCTGTTTACCTGCACCTGAGAAATGCCTGCCAACTGATATTCAACAGGATCTTCAACTGTGATGATATTCTTCTCAATAGAATTAAGTTTGTGAAGCACAGAGTATAGTGTTGTTGTTTTTCCACTACCAGTAGGTCCTGTAGTGATAAACATACCATTTGGCTGTGCCACCAGTTCTTCAACATCAGCCTGATTGCTAGCAGTGAATCCTAACTTATTCAAACCAATCAAAACACTGCTCTTATCAAGAATTCTCATAACTATCTTCTCACCATTTACAGTAGGCAATGAAGATACACGAAGATCAAAATCTTTGTTTTCTTTAGAAAGCCTTATAGCAATACGACCATCCTGAGGAACTCTTCTTTCGGCAATATTTATCTCAGACATAATCTTGAATCTTGAAATAAGAGGTCTTTCAAGATGTTTAGGAAGCTGCATAACTTCATGCAAAACACCATCTATTCTATATCTTACTCTTACATTTTTTCTGTCAGGTTCAACATGGATATCACTGGCACCTTCTTTGATTGCATTTTGTATCACAAGATGAGCAATTTTTACTATAGGTGCTTCCTCTGACATATCTTTCATTTTGTCAGGGTCATCTTCAGTGCCGGATAAATCATCTGCACCATATCCAGCTATTGCCTGCCTTAAATCAGCAGAAAGTCCTATCTTGCCGCTGTCTTCTTCAAAGGTAATTGTGGTTTCAGCAGGCACTGGCAAAAGTCCAGACTCTGTGCTATCAATATTTTTATAACTTCTGTCTATTGCTTGCATCACATCATCTTCTGTTCCAAGTGCTATAGCTATTGTCATACCACTAGCAAGCTTTATATCCTGTATTGCAAGAGGATCTGAAGGATTAACTAAAGCCACAAGCAATTTTTGTCCATTCTTTGCAATTGCAATAGCTTTGTGTCTTTTTGCAATGTGCTCTGGAATAAGTTTGACAGCAGACTCATCTATTTTATACTCATCTAAATCTACAAAGGTTAAGCCAAGTGTTTCAGCTCTCACTTTTGCAATAGACTTCTCATCAGCAAACCCTAAGTCAATAATTATTCTTCCTATGTCACCGGGTGCACTTTTCTGCACTTCTCTTGCTTGATCAAGCTGGCTTTGGCTGATAACACCTTTTTCAAGAAGTGCCTCTCCCAGTTCTTTTCTTGCCATTTTAATTCACCTCTATAAAACTCTAAGTAAAATATATAATTTCCAAACAATCATTTTTCAAAGCATTTTAATGCTGCAGCATACATCACATCAACAGGTGCCGGTTTACCTGTCCACATTTCAAAAGCAACAGCTCCCTGATATACCAACATCCCCAAACCATTCGCTGCTCTTGCTCCCTTTTCCAAAGCCTCAAAAACCAGCCTTGTCTGGAGAGGATTATAAACCAAATCATACACCATATGATCTGATCCAAGGAATAAAGGTGATATTGGAATCCCATCATTATCAGGACTCATACCAACAGATGTTGTGTTCACAATTAAATCTATATCCTTCAAACTCTCAGATAACAAATCATCAGACAAACTCAATGCTGATGCAACTTTTCTAGAGTAATAATTATTCAGTTCATCTGCAAGTTCAACTGCTCTCTTCACAGTTCTATTAAAAAACACAATACTGCAATTTGCATCAGCCAACGCATAACCAACAGCTCTTGCAGAACCACCGGCACCCAATATTGCTGTTTTGCATCCAATTATATTTCCAAAACTGGCTTCAAGACTTCTTATAAAACCTTCTCCATCTGTGCTGTGTCCATAAAGTTTATTATCTTTATTTACAACAGTATTCACAGATCTTATTCTCTCTGCTGTCTTGCTTATATCATCCAAATATTTTATCACATTTTCTTTGTGAGGAATTGTAACATTAAAACCAGATATATTTAATGCTCTAGTGCCAGTAACAGCAGATTCTAACAATTCTGGGAGAACATGAAAAGGAACATATATATAATCAAGTCCCAGAGCTTTAATAGCCGCATTATGCATTGCAGGAGAAACACTATGGGCTATAGGATGACCAAACACTCCAAGAACTTTTGTTTTGCCAGTAATTATCATTTATCATCCTCTTTTTCTGACTTATTCAAAAATGACTTTGTTCCCTTCAAAGAATCACCTATAAATCTAAGTACAACAGCTTCAAAAAGCCTGTTTATTCTTGTGCCAATGAACTCTGTTTTGTCCATAGGCTTTACTAGTATAGTGAAGATGCCACACCTATTTCCACCATAAATATCAGTGAATAATTGGTCTCCAACTACTACTGGTTTTATATTATTTTTTATATTATTATCTCTATCCTCAAATATTTTAAGTGCCCTATCAAAACATGCTTTTCTAGGCTTCATTGCATTATAAATATATTCAACACCAAGCTTATCTGATATCTTTTTTAATCTCTTTGGATAATGAGTATTAGAAACAATGCAGATATTAAATCCCATACTTTTTGCTTTTTTTATCCAATCAATACTTTCCTTTGGCACATCAGAACTTTTCCAAGGCAAAATGGTGTTGTCCAAATCAATAAGCAGAGTATTATATTCTTTAGAATGTAAATATTCTAAGTTGATATCACTAATGGATTTCTCATAACAATCAGGAGTAAGCTTTTTAAAAAATTTAAGCATCTATTGTCCACTTCTTGCTTTTTTTATAGCATTCAAATGCTCATTGTATGTTCTGCTGAATATATGACTTCCATCACTTTTTGCTACATAATATAAATAATCAACATCTGCAGGGTTAGCTGATGCTAGTATGCTTTTTAATCCGGGATTTGATATAGGTGTTGGAGGAAGCCCTTTAATTTTGTATGTATTATGAGGATTTTGATTCTTCAAATCACTATATAAAACTCTATTTTTATTACCTTTGCTTTCACCTGCTATATATGTAACTGTTGCATCAATTTCAAGCCTCATATTCTTATTTAGTCTGTTCCAAATGACAGCAGAAACTATAGGTCTTTCATCAGCTATTCTAGTCTCTCTTTCAACCATTGAAGCTACTATCAATATTTTATATAGACCTTCTGCAAACCTATCCTCATCATAGCCAAATTTCTCTTTTATTGCCTTGCTTAGTTCATCTTTGTGATTTTTGATTACTTTAGTCTCAAATGCCCTGAGCATCTTTTGTATCAACATTTCAGGACTATCAGACCTTGAAACCAAATATGTATCAGGAAACAGATAACCTTCCAGATTATTGGAAAACACAAAATAAGGCAGCTGATTTTGAATATTAAAATCCAAAGCTGTATATGTGAAATCATCACTCATCATCTTTTCAGCTTTTTCAAGAGTCTCACCCATTTGTCTTGCTGTAAAGCCTTCAGGGAAAGTTATCCAAGTGCTAACTGTTCTGCCTTCCACAATCATTCTGATAATTTCAGGCAAATTCATACTTGTATTTATGTCATACATCCCCGGTTTTATAAATTTCGATAAACCGCTCGCTTTGATAGTGAACATAAAAACAGCTTTGCTTCTAATCACTTTTTCTTTTTGCAATATTTCTGCCACTTTTCTAGCTGGTGTCCCTCTAGGAATTGTAACAGATACCACCTTGCCTTCTGTTCTCATATCCACCGGTAAAGAACCAAGAACAAGTGTCCATATTATTATCACTAATAATATAAGTAATGCTGCAATATATTTTTTTGTTGAAGCTATCACTTGTTTTAATAATTTCATATCTCTATTTTTTCTTTTTTTCAAGATACCTTTGCAGAATTACAGCTGCAGCAACAGAATCTATCTTTGATTTTCTTTTAGATCTTG
>JBDNDK010000189.1:0-4373 GCA_046719185.1 Armatimonadota bacterium | reverse complement strand
TGAATGGGACAGCCTAAGACCAATAAGCAGAAGAGAAGCATATTATTGTGATATCACCTATGGAACAAATCATGAATTTGGATTTGATTACCTAAGAGATAATATGGCTTTTAGAGAGGAAGATTTAAGACAAAGAGAGCTAAATTATGCAATTGTTGACGAAGTTGATAGTATACTTATAGATGAAGCAAGAACTCCCCTTATTATTTCTGGTCCAAGCCAAAGATCAAGTGATATGTATTATAAAATGGATAAACTGGTAAGAAGGCTGAATCCTAATACTGATTACACAATTGACGAAAAAGCAAAAACAGCAATGCTTACTGAAGAAGGTATCAGAAAAGTTGAAGATATGACTGGATGCGGAAATCTTTCTGATCCTGAAAATTTAGAAATAAATCAATATATAAATTCTGCATTAAAAGCACATACAATATTCATTAGAGACAAAGATTATGTTGTAAAAGATGGACAAGTAATTATAGTTGATGAATTTACAGGCAGATTAATGTTTGGAAGAAGATGGAGTGATGGACTTCATCAAGCTGTTGAAGCTAAAGAAGGATGCAAAATTCAGCAGGAGAACCAAACATTGGCAACTATTACATATCAGAATTATTTTAGATTATACTCAAAACTTGCTGGTATGACTGGTACTGCTCTTACTGAAGAAGATGAGTTTAGAAAAATTTATGCCCTTGATGTTGTGGAAATTCCAACAAACAGGCCAGTGATGAGAAATGATATGCCGGATGTTATATACAAAACAGAAGAAGGCAAGTTTAGAGGATTGATATTAGAAATACTTGCAGCTCATGCTAGAGAACAGCCTGTGTTAGTTGGTACACGATCTATTGAGGTATCAGAAAGAGTAAGCCAAAGGTTGTCACCTGTTATGCTTCAATTACTTGCTGGATCTACTCTTATAAGGGCATATTTAGATTCAAATAAATCAATAGCTGGTGATATAAAAGATAAAATTCATAGACAGTTGGATGGAGATTTAGCTGCTATTGGAATTTCTGGATTGAAAGCAATTGCAAAGAATGTTGGATATAATCTTGATATAACTTCAAATGAACAAATTGAAGAGTTTGCAAAACATATTAATGTAAAGCCATTTGGATATGATAAGCTAAAAGAATCATTGATTAATGGAATTAAACACAACATTCTGAATGCAAAATATCATGAACAAGAAGCTGAAATTATTTCTCAAGCTGGCAGAAGAGGTGCTGTAACTATTGCAACAAATATGGCTGGAAGAGGTGTAGATATTATCCTTGGTGGAGTTGATTTTGATAATGATAATGATAATAACCTACCTGAAGAAGAATTGAAGCCAATTAAAGATGAAGATATACATTGGGATTTCAAAAAATGGTGTGAATTGAATCCGGATAAATTTAAAAGTGCAACACCCAAAGCCCTTGAAGTGATAAAAAGAGGTGGATTGTGTGTTATTGGTTCAGAAAGACACGAAAGCAGAAGAATTGACAATCAGCTAAGAGGTAGATCCGGAAGACAAGGTGATCCCGGATCATCAAAGTTTTTTGTTTCTTTGGAAGATGAATTGTGGAGACTTTTTGGAGATAAATCAAATTCTTTCCTTCTTTCTGGATGGAGAGAAGATCAAGCACTTGATGCAAAACTATTATCAAGAATGATAGAAAAAGCTCAAAAGAAAGTTGAAATGCATCATTTTGAAGCAAGAAAGAATGTATTGCAATATGATGATGTTATGAATGTTCAAAGAGAAACAATATACAGTCAGAGAAGAAAAATACTGCAGGGTATAGATTTAAGACCCACCGTGATTGGAAATATGGCTGATATTATTGAATATTCTCTTGATCTATTCTGTCCTGCTGTATTTTCTGCAGATCAATGGGATATAGATGGACTTTACAATCACCTAAATGATATTTTTCCATTGCAATTGTATGCATCTGTAGATGATTTGAAAAAGAAAAATAGAGAACAAATACTTGATATGCTTAATGAAATAGTTGAAAAAAGCTATCAAGCTAAAGAAGAGCAAATTGGTGTTGAATTAATGAGACAAATAGAAAGACATGTAGCATTAGATCTCATTAATAGAAAATGGATTGATCATCTTGATGCTATGGATTTCTTGAGGGAAGGCATTAACTTGAGAGGATATGCTCAGAAAGATCCTGTAATTGAATACAAGAAAGAAGCATATGACCTCTTCCAAGCAATGTTGGGCTCTCTAAAAGAAGATATGGTTAAAATTTTATATAGAATCGAAACAAAAGAACCGCCAAAAAGAAGACCTACTCCAGTTAGAGTTGTAGAATCTGCTGCAATAGGACCACAAGGCATATCAGGAGATTCTGCGAGTCCTGCAAATTTATTACCACCAGAAAGGAAAAAAGCTGAAAAAATTGGACGAAATGACCCCTGTCCTTGTGGCAGTGGAAAAAAATATAAAAAATGCTGTGGGATATAAGATATAAAGATTAATCTAAATAGATAGGTGTTGAATGTTAAAAGAAGTAATTGATAAAGTTAGGATATTAAAAGCAAACCTCGAAGAGCTTGGAGGTCATCTTTGACCTTGCAAACAAATTAAATGAAATATCTAAATTAGAGGCGTTGTCCGGTGAAAATGGATTTTGGGATGATCCAACAACTGCACAGGCAACACTCAAAAAAATAAGTGGGTTGAAAGCTGTTGTTCAGCCATTTAATGAATTAAACCAAAGGTTAGAAGATCTTGAATTGCTTGCTGAAATGGTAGACGATGATACCAGTGAAGATGCGGATGATTTAAGAAAAGAATTAAATGAAATACAAAAATCATTAGATAAGCTTGAGTTAGATACATTACTATCTGGTGAGTATGATAGTGCTAATGCAATTTTAGAGGTTAATTCTGGTGCAGGTGGAACTGAAGCTTGCGACTGGGCAGATATGCTGCTTAGAATGTATTTGCGTTGGGCAGAAAGAAATGGATTCAAAGCAGAAATAATAAATCAAGTGCCGGGTGATGTAGCCGGCTCAAAAAATGCAACCATTCTTATTGAAGGAAGAAATGTTTATGGATATCTCAAGACAGAAAGAGGTGTGCATAGACTAGTAAGAATTTCTCCTTTTGATTCAAATAAAAGAAGGCATACATCATTTGCTGCTGTTGATGTAATTCCAGACCTTGATGATAGTATATCTGTAAATATAAATCCTGATGATATAAAAGTTGATACATATAGAGCAAGTGGTGCTGGTGGTCAACATGTTAACAAAACTGATTCAGCTGTAAGAATAACTCATATTCCAACCGGTATTGTTGTTACCTGTCAAAATGAAAGATCTCAACATAAAAACAGAGAGAATGCATTAAAAGTACTTGCTGGCAGACTTGCACAATTGGAACAAGAAGAAAATGAAAAAAAATTATCTGAGCTTAGGGGTGATGTAAGAGCTATTGAATGGGGTAGCCAGATAAGATCTTATGTATTTCAGCCTTATACAATGGTCAAAGATCATAGAACAAATCACGAAACAGGCGATGTGATAAGAGTAATGGATGGTGAAATTGATGACTTTATTCAAGCATCATTAAAAATGAAGCCTGCTAATTAGTTTGCGTTCGGCAACTTATTGATATTTATACCGACAATAATAATTAAAATACAATATCACTGAGGTTAATTATTATGAAAAAAGCATTATTATTGCAATTAAATATATTGATTATTATTGTCTTATTTAATGGATTTGCTGATTGTGCAACATTAAAATCTCCAATTTCTGTTCAATCTTCCTCCACTAAAGAAACTGGTATAGGATCACTTTTTGCAGATGCTATAAGAAGTTATACAAGGTCAGATATTGCAATTATATCTGCAAATGAAATAAAAGTAGAAAGTGAATATATTGATGCTGGTGAAATAAATCTTGAAACTCTTAGAAAATATGTTTCATTTACGGATGATTATATTGTAAAACTTAACATTAAAGGATCAGATATAAAATCTGCTTTAGAGAGATCTGTGTCAATTTACCCTAAACCCAATATGGGTTTTTTACAAGTTTCTGGATTAGTATTTGAGTTTGATTCATCAAAATTTGCAGATTCAAGAATTCTTTCTGTTAAAGTAAATGGAGAATATATTGATTCTGATAAACTTTATACAGTTTCTATGACTAATTCTCTTGCTAATGGTGCATTAGGATATTGGAAATTTTGGAATATAAAGCAATTGAATACAAAATATGATAAAACACTAATTGATGTAATTGAATTATATATAAATGCTAAAAGCGATTTAGATTATTCTTCAGAGAATAGAATTACAAAAAAATAGGGTATGCAATGATTTATAGACACAGATTGAAATTTATAAGTA
>JBDNDK010000188.1:0-4386 GCA_046719185.1 Armatimonadota bacterium | reverse complement strand
AAACGCGACACTACAGAGGTTACAATCAGCTGCCTGCCAAACAATATCCCATCTAAGATTGAAGTTGATATTTCCAACCTTAATCTTGGTGATATGATTAAAATTGCAGATTTGCCAAAAGATGAAAATATGGAATTATTAACCGATGCAGAAACCATAATATGCAACTGCAAACTCACTAGTATTGCAGAAGACAATGCTGATGAAGAAGCTGAAGAAGAAAAAGCTGCAGAGGCATCAAAATAATCATCTTAAAGAAATTTATAACTTGGATAACATACCCAGTCTTAAACAGGCTGGGTTTTTGTTTTATTATGCTGCTTTTTTGTGATCTCTCTCATAATCAATATAATGCACATTATCAACCATATATGCATCTACAACATTGGCAAGCATGTTTGTGATAGTGATAAATACATTCACTTTTTCTGCATCAACATAGTTTGTAAAAGCAAAATATACTGATAACACACCCAGTATCTCATCATTTTTGACAACAGGAATTGAAACAGCATACCCATTTGTCTGTGCTACAGTTCTCCAAGAGATAAACTCAATATCAGCATTTATATCTTTTGCATACTGCACCTTGCCTGTTCTGAAAGCTTTTGAAGTGTGCCCTGTATGAAATCCTATTGGTTTATCTGATGAGATTGAATATCTCTCCCCTATGTTGTTGCAATCATCACTTCTTGAGGAACAAGCTGCAACTTCCAACTCATCTTTATCTGATTTTATGAAGAGTGTTATAGTGTGTATATCTTCATATCTAATTAAAGAATCAAGGGTTTTTGATATATTCACAAAAGGGTTATTGGTAGAAAACAAATTCTCTGATGCAAGGTAAAGCATTTGAAGATAACTATATCTTGACCTTACACTATCTCCTCTCATCACACTCTCTGCTGCAAATCCAGAAATCTGCACAAGAGCTCCCATAAAAATAGTGAACATTCCTGCCCACCACCAATTATCAAATCTTGCCTGAGCAGCTATCCAAAAAATTGATGTAAATGCAACAGATGACAGAAATACTAAATCATAAGTTGACCTAATCCATCCTGTCTTATAGCTTTTTATATATGAAATCAAAAGAAAAAATGATATAAATGCTGCAACTACTTTGTTTGAAAAAATAGATAATGAAAAGCTGTCATTATACCAAAATGCAACATGGCTTCCTATCATTCCTGAATATAACCACTTTGCTATCACTAAAACTGGGAATATGAACAAACATACTAGAGAAATATACTTTCTTAAGTTTCTAATTTTAGAATATCTATCATCATCACTTGCCAACACGAATCCAGCACAAAATAATGAAACACTGCCAAACAACAAAGAAGCACTAAGAACAAAATCATCTGGAAAACCTGAGTAGAAATGAGTGTCAACCAACAATTGATGCAAAAATCCAGCACATATAATTGAATATGCACAACCTGCAAAAAATCTAGATTTTCCACCTCTTGAACTATATGAGCATAAATAATATGATGCACTGAGGAATAATGATGCACAAACAGCAGATTCAAATGGAATTGAAAAAGATTGCCAAGGCTGTTTACTTTTGTATAATGCCCAAAAAAACATAGACAATATAAAAAGTGAAATTACATATATCCAGTTGAAAGAAAGCCCTAATACTTTCTTTTCTTCTCTTATTATCTTTTCATCTTCATACAAATTCATATAATAAAAGCCTATAAAGTATCTACAGCATACAAATTAAATTTTTGATATATTTTAATCATTTATATTTTTTTGTACATTATTCACAGTAGATATATCGGCATTTTAATTGGATATAATAATCAAACAATTACCTGATTTTGATAAATCAAGTATTGTATAAAATAAAGAGGCTGTATCTTATTTGCCAAAATATAGTAGATGATTTTAGAATTTCTTTATATCAGATGCAGATTCAACTCTTATCACTCTCTGACCAATTAAATCTATTATGTCATCTCCATTTGTATCAAATTGTTCCACACCAACAACACCTCTTACACTAACCATATCACCAACAGCCAAGCTGCCATACGGGTATGCTATTCTGAGGCCGTTTACTGCTCCGCTATTAGGATGCCAAGTTGTAACATTTGAGCCATCTTCTATTGTAAACCAGTTGCCATCTGCAGACCTATATGTTACTTTCCCAATCACAGTTACAAACAGACCTACATTATTTAACCCATAAGCTGGATTTGTGGCAGGCTGCAGACCAAGTGCATTTCCACCAACTGCTTTTATGTTCATACCAAGCGGCTTTGCAGGTGCATTGCCAGACACATTCATCTGCCCAATATTTTCTAAAACAAGTTCACCATCAACAATATTAAGGGTCCCATGAAAAGTCATCAAATCACCTATACTTTTTGCAGGTGATGCAAAAGAATTGTATTCTATCCTTATTCCAGATGCTCTATTCTGGTCTTGAACATAGCTAAAACCGCTGCCTCCGCCTCTATTGGTGAGCACCTTTGGGTTTGCCATAAAATATGTATAATATTTCTGTCCTTCTTTAGCCTTTGAGATAGAATCCACATAACCATAGTTATGATTATTTGCATTTCTTTTATATACACTATATATCCCTGTTATAGGATCTATTACCAATGCATAAGCAGTTGTGCCTTTTATTGTAAGAGCTTGAATTTTAGCTCCAGATTGAGGAACTCCAACATCCTGAAGAGCTAAATCATAAATAAAATTTATGTCATATTTCACATATACTCTATCTTGCAAATAATAATTAAAATTTGAATCTCCCATAATAGCAAACCAGCCAGATCCATCATTGGGATTAGCAGCTAATGCAGATATCCATAGTCTTCCACCATAATTCTCTTCAATTTTTTTAGGAATGGCATGGTTTATTTTTTGCTGAGTAACTCCTGTTTTCTTATCATCATTTATTGTAGTAAAAAGTCCTCCATTAGCAGGATCTCCATCCCATCTAATCATCATATTGTGCCATTGTGATGGATCACCTTGAGACACACCAGCACCACCATACCAAAGTCTTTTATTTACATTATCATAAGCTAATGGTGCAGTTGGCTTTGAAAGCCCAAAATATGCAGATGTATCCGGATTTTCCCCATTGATTGCAATTCTTCTTTGTAGATTTTCACCAATTGCACTTAAAACATAATTATTGTTTGATTCATCACCTGTATAAAAAACTGCCCACCAGCCATTTTCTACATATTCCAAGTGATACATTTTATGAGCTATTAGCCAACCTTGATTACCAGAACTTATCTGTGTAACATTACCGTTGTGATTAGGCTGATATTTCCATAACCAATTATTTTTCCAATAACTATCACTGCCGTTAACAGTCCACACCACACCTCCGGCTGGATGCAAAGCAATAGACTCTATCATATTAGTATCTGAAATTGGATATTCTGCAATTATTTTAACAACCCATTCATTTGGATTATTGGGATTTTTTCTAATTTGAAGGACACGGGTTTCATGCTTAGGACCCCAATATGAATATCTCAGATCATGCCAGTTTTGAACAGCATAAACATAAACATCATCTTCTTGTTCACTAATCACAAGCCTTGTTACTGAACCTGCAACATTTTGATTGGGTGTAATACTATCATTATTATATACACTACAATTCTGGAGATTTATATCATATCTCATATAACCATTAGGCTGATTGACATCTGGAGTGAATATTGATATATGTCCAAAATCTGTATTTGAAGCATCCCAATACCATCCACCTGGATCACCTGCTGTTGCAAATATTCTACCTGTTGAATCTACGGCAATATCATTGAATGGCTGACCATTACAATTTGTCAATCTGCTCAATTTTGATGCAGAAAGTACCCCACCAAGGTCTCCAACCTTTATCCAATTGCCTAGAGCTATATTAGGAAAAGATAATATATTCACAACTATAAAAATAAAAGCAAGAAAAGCCCTCATTATTTAATCTCCCAGAATTAATTACCTATAAAGATGACAAGAATTTAACAATAAAAGTTCCACCTATATAATTCAGTATATCATTACAATTTTCAAAATACATTATTTTATTCCACATAGCACATTTCATACATGAATAAGATTATCACACAAAACATAAAACGAAACAGCCCGCATCATATAGACACGGGCTGTTTCTTCACCATACTGATGGGAGGGAGAGAATCTAGTTTTGTTTCTTGATATCAGATGCTGATTCTACCCAAAGTATTCTTGCACCAGATGCATCTTTAACACCAACAACACCTCTTACACTCACGATGTTGTTAGCTACAACTGCAGATGGCAAGCTAAATACACATTGAACCTCTAAGTTTGAACCAGAACCGTCATCAATAAAGAATTTTTTGTTAGCTGCGTCTG
>JBDNDK010000187.1:0-4410 GCA_046719185.1 Armatimonadota bacterium | reverse complement strand
GAACTGACCGTTCTTTTTAAAATTCCTGATAATTTTGAAGATGAGCTAAACCAGATGCTTCCTTTTGAGCTTACAAATGCTCAAAAAAGAGTGATTGGTGAAATAGCAAAAGATATGAGCAGACCTATTTGTATGAATAGGCTTGTGCAAGGTGATGTGGGATCAGGTAAAACTGTTGTGGCTCTTGCTGCTATGCTGATAGCTGTAAGAAATGGTTATCAGGCAGCTTTGATGGCTCCAACAGAAATATTAGCAGAACAGCATTATCTTGGAATATCAGAAATGACCGGTCTTTTAGGTGGATTAGGATTATCTGTTGATTTGCTTACAGGAAGTTTGAAAGCAAAACAAGCAAGAGAAGTGAAAGATAGAATATCATCTGGTCAAACACATATAATAATTGGCACTCATGCTTTGATTCAGGAAAGTGTAGATTTTCACAAGCTGGGTTTGATAATAGTTGATGAACAGCATAGATTTGGAGTTTTGCAGAGAGCTGCATTAATGGAAAAAGGGATTTTCCCTGATATGCTTGCAATGACAGCTACTCCAATTCCTAGAACTCTGACACTGACAGTATATGGTGATTTGGACATTTCGATAATTGATGAAATGCCGCCGGGTAGAAAACCGGTTAAAACACACTGGAAACAAATTGGTGAAAGGGAAAAAGTATATAAAGCTTTAAGAACTATACTAGAACAAGGAAAGCAAGCTTATGTAATATGCCCTTTAATTGAAGAAAGCGAAAAATTGCAAGTTAGTGCTGCTAGTGAATTGGCAGTGTATTTAAGCACTAAAATGTTTCCTGATATGAATGTTGGCCTTTTGCATGGTCAACTAAAGACTGATGAAAAAGAAAAAGTAATAAATGATTTTAGAAATGGCAAGATAAATGTATTAGTATCCACAACAGTTGTGGAAGTTGGTGTGGATGTAAAAAATGCCACTTGTATAGTGATAGAAGATGCAGACAGATTTGGACTAGCTCAGCTGCATCAGCTTAGAGGAAGAGTTGGAAGAGGATCAGAACAAAGCTATTGTGTTTTAATATGTGAAGCAAATACTGATGATGCAATAAAACGAATGCAGGTGATGAGCAGCACAAATGATGGTTTTGCAATAGCAGAGGAAGATTTGAAAATAAGAGGACCGGGTGAATTTTATGGCACAAAACAAAGTGGCTTACCCGGATTAAAAATAGCAGATATATTTAAGGATATTCCAATTCTAGAAATTGCAAGAAAAGAAGCTTTTGATCTAGTATTAAATAACCCTGATATAAAAGGGGATCAATATAAATTATTGAAAGAAGAGCTGCTGAACAAGTATGAATCTTTTCAATTGGCGGTTGTAAGTTGAAAAAAGCAATATATCCGGGAAGTTTTGATCCTGTTACAAATGGTCATTTAGACCTTATAGAAAGAGCATCAAGAGTTTTTGATGAGGTTATTGTGTCTGTGGCTTGCAACACAGAAAAAACCCCTTTGTTTTCTATAGAAGAAAGAGTAAAAATGCTGCAAGATGCATGTGGACACTTAGACAATGTTACTGTAGACTATTTTAAGGGACTATTGGTTGATTATGCTAAAAAGCATGAAGCTAAGGCTATAATCAAAGGTTTGAGGGCAGTCTCAGACTTTGAATTTGAACTGCAGATGGCACTGATGAACAAAAGGCTTAATAATGATATTGAGACAATGTTTATAATGACTGCAGCTGAATATTCTTTTTTGAGTTCATCAATAGTCAAAGAACTTGCTATTTTTGGTGCAGAGCTTAAAGGGCTTGTGCCTGAAGGTGTAGAAAAATTACTTAAAGAGAAACTTGACATAAGTGGGCAGGAGGCATAATTATGGGTCAGGAACAGATTGTTGTACAAAAATATTCTTTTCTTGGAGCAAAAGATTCTCAGGAAGATGTACTCAAATTGCTTGATAGATTAGAAGAACTTGCGGAAGATTCTTTTTCATTATTTGGAAGAGCATGGGGATTGAGTCTTGAAGAGTTTCATATGCTGCTTAATAAAGTAAGAGCATCTCTTCCAGATGAAGTAAGAAGAGCAAAAAGAGTAGCTAATGATTCAGACACTATTGTTTCAGCTGCAAAAGAAGAAGCAGAGTTATTGATGCAGCAGGCAAATGCTGAAGCAGACAAAATTGTTGAAGAAGCAAGACAAGTTGCTGCAAAAATGGTAGATACAACAGAAATCAGCAGACTTGCTAAAACACAAGCAAATGACATAGTTGCTAATGCAGAAGCGGAAGCTAGAGAAATAAAAAGAGGTGCAGATGAGTATGCCAAAGATGTGCTCATTGCAATTGAAAATCACATAGCTCAGGTGATGGGCACAGTTAGAAAAGGTAGAGAAAAATTAGAAAACAGAATAGAAGCAAGAAAATCAGAAGATCCTATTGTTTCTGCTTCAGTAAAGTCTAGAAGATAATTAAATATTCTTTTTTAGTGTTTTATTCTAAAAAAGCTATAATAGTGTGATTGATAATTTATTATTGATTTTTGTTAAAGTATCATATTGATTTGTAGTAATCTTAAAAAATCAGAATGCAACAGTTGATACATATACATAATAAATTACACTTTTTTGGCTGCTTCTAGACATTGTTATTGGTGCTTTTCCGCATTAGATTTATAAAATATTAAGTAAAGTGATAATTAAGTCTTGCATGGGTTTGAAGATATCAAACCATTATTATAAAAGTCAGCAAAAATAGCTGATTTGTTTGTATGGGAGTTAGTATAATATGCCTAATGTGATGGAGACAATTTACGGCAAGGCAAAAGCCGCCGCAAAGAAAATTGTGCTTCCGGAAGCGGAAGACCCAAGAACAATAACAGCAGCAAGAAAGATAACAGATGAAGGACTTGCTAAAGTTGTTTTAGTGAATTCAATTGATAAAATTGAGAAAGCTGCAAGTGAAGCTGGTGTGAGTGTTGATGGATGTGAAATCATTGACCCATCAACATCAGCAAAAAGAGAAAGCTATGCAAATGCTTTTTATGAGATGAGAAAAAGCAAAGGTATCACTCAAGAACAAGCATTTGAAATTGTAGCAGATCCTCTTTATTATGGATGTATGATGGTAAATGAAGGAGAGGCAGATGGACAGGTTTCTGGAGCCACACATTCCACAGCAGACACTGTTAGACCTGCTCTTCAAATCCTCAAAACAGCTCCGGGCTGTAAAATTGTTTCAAGTTTTTTTGTGATGATAGTTCCAAATTGTGAGTATGGTGAAAATGGTGTATTCATCTACTCAGATTGTGGACTTGTTATAAACCCATCTGCTGAGGAACTTTCAGAAATTGCAATCCAGAGTGCAATGACTATGCAGAACCTATTAGGTTTTGAGCCTAGAGTTGCAATGCTTTGCTTCTCTACAAAAGGAAGTGCTTCTGACCCTATTGCTGATAAGGTAATAGAAGCTACAAAAATTGCACAAGAAAAAAGACCTGATATACTAATAGATGGAGAACTTCAAGGTGATGCTGCTTTGGTTGAATGGATAGGACAAAAGAAATCACCTGAAAGCCCAGTGGCAGGCAGAGCAAATGTGTTAATTTTCCCTGATCTTAATGCAGGAAATATATGTTATAAACTCACTGAAAGACTTGCAAAAGCAGATGCTTATGGTCCTGTTTTGCAGGGACTCAGAAAACCAGTAAATGATTTATCAAGAGGCTGCAGTGCAGAAGATATAGTGAATGTTGCAGCAATAACGGCGGTGCAGGCAATACAATGAAAATATTAGTTTTAAACAGTGGTAGTTCATCACTCAAATATCAACTTATAAACTCAGAAACTGAAGATGTTTTGGCTAAAGGGATAGCCGAAAGAATTGGTGTTGTTGGTGGTAAGGGCAGAATAAAACATGAATCATCTATTAATGGCTTTCATGAAGTGAATGTAGATATGGAAGACCATGATTCAGCAATGGATCAGGTGTTTATGCTGCTTACTTGCCCTGATAGAGGTGCTTTGAAAAGTGTGGCTGAAATATCTGCTGTTGGACACAGGGTGGTTCATGGTGGAGAAAAATTTGCAAAGCCTGTGTTAGTGGATGATAAAATTATAGCTGAAATAGACAAAATGTCTGAGCTTGCTCCACTTCACAACCCACCAAATTTAAAAGGCATACAGGCATGCAAGAGAATAATGCCTACTGTGCCTCAAGTGGCAGTATTTGATACAGCGTTTCATGCTACTATGCCTGATTATGCTTATACTTATGCACTACCATATGAATATTATATGGATTTTGGAGTAAGAAGATATGGCTTTCACGGCACAAGTCATCAATATGTAAGCAACATTGCTATGAAAATGCTTGCAGAAAGTGGTATTGATAGAGATGAAAGCAGATTAATAACATGTCATGACAATCGCCGTCG
>JBDNDK010000186.1:0-4433 GCA_046719185.1 Armatimonadota bacterium | reverse complement strand
TCAAAATTTTAAAAAAACAAATTAATTACCGATAATATTAATAAAATATGAGAGATTTGTAATGTCAAAATTTTTTGTTATTTTAATAATTTTTTGTATTTTTTATTCTTGTTCAAATGAAGCTTTAATAAAATCTCAAGATGAAAATAAAAAACTTCAGGAAAAAAATAATGAATTAAAAATACCAACTAAACACTTGCAATGCAATCCACTCAACAACAATGCAGTAGCTTCACAATAAAATTTTTCTTGGGTATCTAGATAAAATTGAGGAGCTTGTACAATTTCAGAATACACTATCTTCTCTTTCTCAAACTCAGGATAGTATGCAATTTGATCTTGTGTTTCAAACCATTTATTACCTGTTTTTTTTCTGCTTTTTGATCCATCTGGAAGAACTTTTCCAGCTTGCTCTAATCTATCTTTACCAAATTCAAAAAGATAATTTTCTATAGCTGGATACTCTTTAATATCAATTTTTAGTGCTGGAAATGTTGCAATCAACCACAAACCAGCCCATTCATAATAATATCTTTTAATATCTCTTCCTCTTAATATTGGCTTTATTATTTCTGCTGATTTGGGGTCTTCTTTGCATAGTCTCTCTTTAGTATCTGTATCTATAATAAATGCTTCATTTAAGCCAGTTAAAACACCTCTATATATATTTACATCCCAATCTTTTAGAGGTTTGCCTATTCTTTCAATTTTTTCCTTTAATCTTTGCTCAGCATCACTACCTATAAACCAAGAATCTTTTGAAAGATTGCACAGCTTCACTCCATTTGATTTTACATAGCTATTGATATCAACACTGCCATTTGATATATTTTTCAAAGTAACAGCTGTAGTGCAATTTTGATTTTTTTGTTTTTGAAGAAGAATTATATTTGTATCTACTGTTGCAGATTCAAAAACACCAGGACCAAGATCTACCAGCAGCAAAGGATTTAGATCTGCAAAATATTCCCTTATCTTCTCACCATATCCTGCTCTCATCCATTTATTTGATTTCCCTTTTCATAGAACAAGCAATATATATCACCCATCCTATCAAATGTTTTATAATTGCAATTTTTATACAAATCTGCATATTTGATATTGCCTTCAAAAGTCTTCTGAAGCTGTATATACGGCGGATTACCTATCACAATATCAAAGCCACCTTTATCAAAGACCTCTGAAAAATTGATATGCCATTCAAAATGATCTTCAGGTTTCAGCTCTTCAATTTCTTCTAACTGCTTTATCTTTTCCTCATATTGCTTGATAGTTTCTCTATCTTTTTTATCTGCATCTCTATCTTCAAATAATCTCTGCTGATCTTTTATTGCCTTTATTCTCTGTCTTAACTGCTCTATCTCATGATTTCTATCATGCTCAAATATCTGCTTTATTAAGCGGTTTATATTATTTCGAATTTCTTTTTTCTCTATTGGATCAGTGGTTTCAAACAGCTCATCTTTCATTTTATTGAGACTGCTAACCATTTGTATTCTTGAAAATTGACCATCTTTATCGTGCATCTTCCCTGATAAATGCTCAATTAAGCTATTACCCTGCATAATCTTGAAATCCATATTTGGAAGAGGCTCTATACCAAAATTATCAAGACTGCTATCAACAGTTTCATTCACCAATAAAGATATAAAAAATCTTAATTTTGCTATCTCAACAGCAATATGCTGGATATCTACACCATATATACATCTCTGGATTAAATATAATTTCCTGCCATAATCGGCATTTTTAGTATTAAAATATTTTTCTATATTTTCCAGCGTTGCTCTTTTAATACTGCTATCAATGATTTTATTTGCGGCTTTGATTTGTGCCTGCTTCCATAGCTCATTTCCGGGGTCTATCTTATTTAATATAAACACCAATCTATTCAGCATACCCATGGGAAAAGCACCAGAACCAACAGCAGGATCTACTATCTTTACATTCTCTATTAAATCAACCACTGTTTTGGTATGATATTCATTAAATGGATTTGATTCATCTTCAGCAGAAAACAACTTTTCTAATATGTCATCTATATCTTCTATATTCTTTAGATGAGTCTTGAAATATGCCTTCAGAGATTCTGATACCATATAATCCACAATCTCACGAGGTGTATAGTAACTGCCTGTGGCTTTGCGTGCAGTGTCTGATGTTTCCGGGTTGAAGCTTGCAAGCAGGTTTTCAAACACTCTCCCCAAAAGCTCTGGGTCTAATGCCACATCTGCATCATCAGGTGAATTTTCATCTATTGTAAAATTGAATTGGGATAATGTATCTATCAAACCTCTAACTATATATTTCTTATTTGATGTGCCATATTCTGTATTTAATTTATTATATTCCTGCTCAGAACTGAAAAAAAGAAAATTGGGTACATTTGGCTGATTGCTTTTTGTTCTGGAAAATCCATCAATATAAATACCATTCTTTTTATCATCCAAACATTCAAACAATCCACCATTTAAAAATGGGATATCATAACAATATTTCTTTATATCATCTGGATTGTTGAAAAGCTCTTGATACCTAAACACATACTGATTATCAAAATCTGGATTATATCCATTATGCCATCTAACTTCAGATGCAAAATTTCTTTTATCTTTTTTTGTGCTGAGTGTGGCAAAAAATAGATTTTGGAGTATTGCTTTGTAATATGTAGATTCATCATCAGATAAATCTGTTAATATTTCAGACACTTTATCTTTATTGAATAATTCATTTGGTATTAGATTTCTTTCCCTCATAAACCATATAAAAATCATTCTGGTGATGAGTCTGATAATAGATATCTTTCTGCCGTTTTTCTCAGATTCTGCATCTTTTGGGAACTGAGAATTATCAACAGCCCAGAAATACCAATTAGCAATATCCTGATAAAATTGTTTGGTTACTTTTTCAACAGAAAATGCTTCTTTTATCTTATCTAGGCTGGAAAAATCAGCTTCACCTATTCTTTGAAGAAAAGTTTTGTTGGTGAGTTCTTTATTTACATAGTAGGTAAATCTTTTGAAATTGCTGTATGTGGACTTTGTTCCTAAATATTCTTTATATATTAATGAGAACCTAAAACAGCCGTGTGAATCGTAGAATATAAATATCCCAGCAGATATGCTAATATCATCTCTTAATATCTTCTTTGCTTTATCATACTGAGCTTTCTTGCCGCTTCTTTCTGTGAGGTCTTTTAACACTTCAATTGCAAATACTGCAACTCTATCATCCTGCAGTGTCATATCACCAAGCATGATAGTTTTTTTGAAACTATCATCATCATAATGTGAATATGATTGGTTTATGCTATTATATTTACTATTTTTTACTTTGCGAAAAAAATGATTGAAACTATCTGCTGAAAAATTATCAATTATATTTACAAGTATTTCTCTTGCATCACTCATAGTTTTTTGTTCTCAACCGCTATTATGATTTCCTTTTTAAGGTCTTTTATTCTTTCTTTTTCTTTGGCTAAATAGTCTTTGCCTAGCTCATTTTGCAGTTCTTCAATGTCTTTTGTGTTAGTAGATTTAAAGCCTGCAATTCTCCGAAGAGTGTAGTCTGCCAAAGTGCCATAGTTTTCTATATCTTCTTTCAGCATTCTAAGAAATCCTTTATATGCTGTTAATTTATCATTTTTTTCTCTTATGAGAGTCATTAAATTATTATGTGCTTTTGTTTCAAGGCTTTGTTCGCTTACTTTGCCAGTGGTTCTGACATCTTTGAATTCTTTAATGGCATCATAAGTTTTCCAGAATATATCACTGCTCCAATTTAAAGCTTTCTCATCCGGCAGGCACTTTACCCTATCAAACACATCTTCAAATGATGTGTAGTATGGCTGAGGCTTTTCTATATCAGTAGCAGATGCAGTAACATACATTCTACCTTTTTTGAAGAACACCAAAAGTTCATTTTCATTGCCAGCTTTAGCAACCTTCACCCTTGGAGGAAAATCATTTAATATATCTTCTATATCAGGATTTTCTTCTTTTATCTTTAGATATTCTCTTAATACTTTTGTATAAAAGCTTTCCTCTTCAGTTTCATCTGGATTTCTATTAACTCTATTAAAAAGCTCAGATGGAGAAGGCTCTTCATCAATATCAAATATCTTAGAATCCTCACCAAGAGCATTGTGTATGAGAAACATCTTATTTTCTGCAATCTGTCTGGACCGAACAAGCTCTGCACCCTTTTCTGTAGGAAAGAAGTTTACAATATAAAGCTCATCAAATACTTTCTTGCTGATACGATTGATACGACCAAGTCTCTGGATAACCCTAACAGGATTCCATGGAATGTCATAATTTATCACCATTCCAGCACGGTTTAAGTTAAAACCTTCTGATATCTTATCTGTAGCAAGCAGAATATCATACTTATCTTCTTTTTTTTCATAAGATGCATCAAAGTTTTTGTTTATA
>JBDNDK010000185.1:0-4469 GCA_046719185.1 Armatimonadota bacterium | reverse complement strand
AAAACAACCAACCAATGTGCATATCCAAGGCTGGTTTATATTAGTTACTTATCTTCTTCTTATCACCCTCAGAACAAGCCGAAGATTTCTCCATCTGAGTTCATGCCTATTTTGACTGCGGCTGGTTCTTTGGGTAAGCCCGGCATTGTCATTATGTTGCCTGCATATACCACCACAAATCCTGCTCCTGCACTCACTTTTGCTTCTCTCACTGCCACTCTGAAACCTTTTGGTCTGCCAATTGCTTTGGCATCATCAGATAGTGAGTTTTGAGTTTTTGCAATGCAGATTGGCAACTTGCCAAATCCTAAATCTTCTATCTGTTTCAACTGCTTTTGTGCTGTTGGTGCTATGTCTATGCCATCTGCTCCATAGAATTTCTTTGCAACAGTTTCTATCTTCTCTTTGAGTGATAAATTGAGCTCATAGGCAGGTGTGAATTTAGATTCATTGTTGCAGGCATTTAGCACTAACTCTGCCAGCTCAATTCCACCTTCCCCACCTTTTGCCCAAACATCAGAGAGTGCAAAATCAACTCCCATATCCTTGCAGCATTCAGTTAATACTGCTATCTCTTCATCTGTATCAGTTGGGAATTTGTTTATAGCAACTATTGGCTCAAGTCCTACATTTCTCACATTCTCACAGTGCTTTTCAAGGTTCTCAATACCTTTTCTCACTGCATCCGGATTGCTTCCTGCAAGCTCTTTTAACGGCACTCCACCATGCATCTTGAGTGCTCTAATAGTAGCAACCACAACAGCAGTTACAGGCTTTAAGTCTGCATATCTGCATTTGATATCAAAGAACTTCTCAGCTCCCAAATCACTGCCAAATCCTGCCTCTGTAACCACATAATCAGAGAGTGATAAAGCCAGCTTTGTAGCAATCACAGAATTACAGCCATGAGCAATGTTTCCAAATGGTCCGCCATGCACAAATGCAGGTGTGTGCTCAAGAGTCTGCACCAAATTGGGCAAAATAGCATCTTTAAGCACTACTGCCATAGCTCCAGATGCCTTGAGGTCTTTTGCTGTTACTGGTTTGCCTTCTTTGTTTAATCCAACAACTATATTAGCAAGTCTATCTTCCAAATCTGCTCTATCTTTTGAAAGGCATAACAAAGCCATTATCTCTGATGCTGTTGTGATGTCAAAGCCGGATTGCCTAGGCACTCCATTTGCCTTGCCACCTAAGCCTATTACTATATCTCTCAAAGCTCTTTCATTCATATCCATCACTCTTTTCCAAGTGATAGAATGTATATCTATATCAAGCTCATTTCCCTGATGTATATGATTATCCAGCATAGCAGCTAGAAGGTTGTGTGCTGTTGTGATAGCATGAAAATCACCTGTGAAATGTAGGTTTATATCTGCCATTGGTATCACCTGAGCACGTCCACCACCTGCAGCACCTCCCTTAATACCAAAACAAGGTCCAAGGGAAGGTTCTCTGATTGCTATAGATACTTTCTTGCCAAGTTTATTCAAAGCATCACCAAGCCCAACTGTGGTTGTGGTCTTACCTTCACCAGCTGGAGTTGGAGTGATGGCAGTAACTAATATCAATTTGCCTTCTTTACTGCCGTTTGTCTTTTCTAACAGCTTCAAATCAATCTTAGCTTTATCCTTGCCATAGTAATAAAGATTTTCTTCATCAATTCCAATCTTTTGTGCTATATCTCTAATATGCATTGGTTTTGCATTTTGGGCTATTTCAACATCAGAGAGCATATACTTTTCTCCTATTAAGTAGTCTTTATAATTCTATTCTTCGTCTTTATCCAAGTCCTTCGTTAGCTTCATTGGCAGAATTTTTCCAGCAAACATATTCAGCCAAGCACTTGTCTCATGCAGTCTTCTATCAACAGGTATATGATATTTTCTGAGTTTCTTCTGCATTCCAAATTTCTTTGATCTTTGATTTATCAGATACCAAATACATTTTCTCTCAGGATATACTTCACAATGCCCATCTGGTCTTGTGCCTCCACAAGGACCATTTCTTATCTCTTTTGGGCATCTCATACAGCATACAAAAGCATTGTAGCTCAACACACATTGCCCGCAATTCTTGCATCCAAATATTGGCTTTTTCACAGCATGCTCACAAGCAGAAATACAGCTGCTTAATCTAGGGTGCTTTTCACAAAACTTGGCTATACTCTCAGTAAACTTGCTCATTTTACCTCACCCCCTGCTGCAGTTTCCGCTTCTTGTGCATCTTCAATAAGTTCATCAGAAATAATCGGTCTTGGCAAGAGTCCAGATTCTTCTACTATTCTGGCTGTGATAGATTCCCACATCACAGGCATTATATGCACTCCATGCACGCCATCAATCTCTCTTAAAGTTTTTATTATCTCAACACAAATCTTTATGCCTTCTTCTTTTGGGTCCTCAGCTGATTTCATTCTATCTATATACTCATCAGCTATCCTCATACCAGGCACAGATTCTTTCATATATTCCAAAGCTTTAACAGATTTCACAGGCATCACACCAGCCAGAATATGCACTTGATTATGATAGCCTTCATCTCTAACAGCATTCATCCATTGATTAAATCTTGGCAAATCAAACACAGGCTGAGTCTGTATAAAATGTGCACCAGCTTTTATTTTCTTGCCTAATCTTATTATTCTCAAATCCAAAGGTTCTGCAAATGGATTAGCAGCACCACCAATGAACATCTTAGGAGGTGTTTTTATCTCATCACCAGATAGAAATACACCATTGTTCATACCAGCAACTGTTTTTATTAGCTGAACAGAATCTAAATCAAACACACCTTTTGCATCAGGATGGTTTCCAAAAGACTGATAATCACCAGTAAGGCAGAGTATATTTTTCACACCAGCAGCATAAGCACCCAATATATCAGACTGCTGGGCAAGCCTATTTCTATCTCTGCAAGTCATCTGCATAATAGGCTCTATTCCACCTTCAAGAGCAAAAACACTGCTCATCACAGAGCTTAATCTCACAATAGCAGTTTGATTGTCTGTTAAGTTTACAGCATCCACACAATCCTTAAAATATCCACATTTTTTGAGTATGGCAGCTTTATCTGCACCTTGCGGAGGACTCATCTCTCCACAAACAGCAAACTCACCAGCATTTAATACTTTTTCTAATCTGCTTCCTGATATAATATTAGATGTCATCAAACCTACCCTCACGGGATTTAGTAATATAATTCATACAAAAATCATCTATTCCAAGCAAAGCTTCTGTTGCATATATCAGACCCATTAAATACTTATCATTAGGATCAATAATACCTCCATCAAGTCCATAACTTAAAGATAAAACAGTCATAGCCTGATTCAGAAGTTTTCTTGTAGGCATTCCATGAGATATGTTTGACAATCCGGCAATAGTCTTTACACCGGGATATTCTGCTTTGATATTTTTGATTATCTCAAGCATAGACACTGCAACATCACTGCCTGTGCCAATTGGGAATGTGAGAGGGTCAATATAAATATTTTCTATATCTATTCCATCAGATGTGAGATTTTCTACTAATTTCCTTGCAACAGCCATTCTTCTATTAGGATCTTGCTGAATGCCTGTATCATCCATTGCAAGAGCTATCACTTTTGCATTATATTCTTTCACAAATGGAAGTATCTGGGTATATCTTTCAGATTCTGCTGTGATGGAGTTTATGAATGGCACACCTCTGCTCATATCACATGCTTTTAGAGCTTTCTCCATAGCAGCAGGATTTGGAGTGTCAACAGATATAGGAATAGGAACAACACCCTGCACAACATTCACAAGCCATTCAAGAGCTTCAGGTTCTCCTGATGTAAGAGTACCGCAATTGCAGTCAATATAATCTGCACCAGCTTCATGCTGAGCCTTAGCCAGATTTATAATATATTCTTCATTTCTACTTACTACAGCTTTTTCTACTACTGGTTCACCTTTTATTTTTCTGCTGGTATTTATTCTTTCTGCAACAATTAGCATATTTTTCCTCCAATATATTGGTGAGGCTGATTTGTATGAGATTATGATACCCTCAGATACAAAATTAGTATCATACTTTAGTAACATTTATTTGTAATTTGGTATCAAGAAGTGTCTAAATGAAGTTTTTAGGTGAAAAGGGGAATGAGGGAAAAACAGAATGAGAGTGATGTTGTCACTCTGAACGCAGTGAAGAGTCTGTATAATAATTCCCCTTATATGTAAAGATGTAAGTGGCTAAAAAGATAATTCCCCCTTATAAAGGGGGTGGCACAAAGTGCCGGGGGATGTATGACCTTCTTCATACTGATAACCACCGTCATGCTGAACTTGATTCAGCATCTTTCAAACTTCTAGCCTCTATCCCTCTAACATTTAAAATGTAGTTCCCTACAAATCTCCGGTATGCTATAATGTCTTCCATAGTATCTATATTTGCCAATAGTTATAGTTCCCTACAAATCTCCGGTATGCTATAATTTTTAC
>JBDNDK010000184.1:0-4513 GCA_046719185.1 Armatimonadota bacterium | reverse complement strand
AATGACATTCTTGAAATATTAATTAAACCAAATTTACAAGTAATAAATTCTTCTTATACCTAATTGCAAGGTATCATCAAAATATCTACTTGTCAAGAGGAAAAATAGAAAAAAATTATTTAGTTTCTGCAAATTTCTATGCAGCTTGAGATGTCTCTATAGCTTTTTTTAAATCTTCAGTTTCTAAGACTAATCTACCATTGGGGAAATTCTGTTGGAGTTTATTTATTTCACCTAAAGCTCTTCCATGGTTATTGAAACTGTGCCAATATAAACTTGCTACTCTATATAATGCCATTTCAGCTTCACTGCTTGTTGGATATTTGGCTTCAATCTCCCTGTATATTTGAAATGTTTGTTCATAATATTTCTTTGATTCACACCATCTAGCCAGCACAAGAAGATCGCTCACATCAAAAATGCTTTTATCTGTAGATGGTGCTGTGTAGTATTTTAATGCTATATCTGGTACATTGCTTAAAATAAGCTTCTTATTCAGCTTAGTAGCAAATTCAACATCTGTAACATCACCCTGATCAATTGATTTTTTAGCATATGCCAATAATAAATCCTCATCATCCGGACATATCATCAAAAGGTCTTTGAGGGCATAACAAGTCATTGTCATAAACCCACCAGCTTCTGCCTTTATTGCCTTCATTCTTGATATATCTTCAGTATCTCTTTTACCACCTAAAATCCAAACTAAGAAAGCACCTATAAATGCTCCGCCAACATGGGCAAAGTTTGCTGTTCCACCTAATATTTCAGCAGCTCTACCAATAAATCCATTAACAAGATCCATCACAAAATATGCACCAATCACCCATATTGCAGCAACTTCAAATGTACCTCTCCAAAAGAGCATAACCCAGTAGAACATACACACCTTGCTCCAAGAGTATAAATACCAATAAGCACCCAATACACCCATAATGCATCCGGAAGCTCCTATAATTGGTATATCAACACCCAATGCTCCTGTTGCACCCAAAGCTGCTTGTGCAACATCACCAGCAAAACCTGCAAAAAAATACAAACCTAGAAAAGCTGGAATTTTTAATCTGTCTTCCACAGCAGGTCCAAAAACCCACAAAAATAGCATGTTGCCTGCTAAATGGAAAATATCACCATGCAAAAACATTGCAGTTAATATTGTATATAAAGGGCTAACTCCCCAAACAAGAGCAAATCTATCAACAGCATCATGTTTAACAATCAAAAAATATTCACTTGTCAAAGCATATACAACAATATTTAGAACTATTAGACTTATAGTAGCATAGGGAAAAACATCGATAGGATTTTTTACTTTATATGGTATGAGCATTTTTCTCTCTTTAGGCTGGTTTATATATATCCAGTAAACATAAATATTGTCGGTAATTAAAACTTGTTTCTAGAGAGGATTAATAGAAGTATAGACATTCATACAAAATTTTCTGAATGTCTATTTAATATACTTAAAATAAAATTTTGGGTTATAACATCGCTAAATTTTCATCTAGCTTTCTCTGAAATCAAAGTTACTTTTTCTGCTTTTATATATACTTTGCCCTTATCAGTTTTCTTTAATATACCAAGCACTGATATTTTTTTGCCCTTATCTTCTGTCGGATCAAGAATATTGTTGCCAGTAACATACATTGCTCCAGTGTCATCAGCAATTGTCCAATCTGATCTTGTTTCTGGAGGACCATCAGAAATATTAGGATCATCTTTATCTGGTCTCCATCCAGTGTATTTGGCTTCAATTATAACTTTCTTTTTTTCATATGTGCTAAATTGTTCAATTGCTTCTCTTATGCTGATTTTAGATGCATCAGAAGTGCCAAGACCAATTGTTATATTCTTTTTGGTAGGCTCAGGCTGTAGTTTTTTTTCTGAAGGTGTAAGCTGTGCATAAATAGTATATGAACCAGGACCAACATCCTTACCTGCTTTGTCTTTTTGGTCCCATGAAAATTTAAATTTCTTTATCTCATTAGGCTGAAGAGTTAAATTTGTAATCACTGTCAGAAAAGCTTTGTTGTCACTATATCTATATATCTCTTTATCAACTTTCATTACCCAAGCATCAAACTGCTTGCTGGAGTTAAAAGTATATGTGATTGGTTTATTGGAAATATTTTTAATGGCATACTCAGCTTGAATTTCTTTTTGAATTTCAAAACTTTCTTTCTCAAGCAAAATTTCCTGAAGAATTTTTGGCACATCCATTCTTTCTTGCCCACTTTCTACCATTATTGAGGCAGATATAAATAATGTCATCAATATACTTGCAAAAAATATTATTTTATACATAACCTTATCCTAATAAAAAAGCTTATATGATCTATTTTCCTTGTTTGCATTTATCCCAAACCATATCCATTTCTTCAATTGTCATTTCATTTATCATTTTTCCATTTTCAATAGCATGCTTTTCTATACTTTGGAACCTGGATCTAAATCTTTCCAACATATCTCTCAATGATTGCTCAGGATCTATATCCATAAATCTTGCTATATTAACTAATGTAAAAAGCATATCCCCTATTTCATTGCTAATATGCTCTCTATCATTTGAATCTATTGCTTCTTCCAATTCTGCCATTTCTTCTCTTAATTTATCCATTACAGACGAAATATTGGGCCAATCAAACCCTGTTTTTGCAGCTTTTTTGCTTATTTTTGCAGCTTTCATAAGAGCAGGCAAATGATTTGGAACACCATCTAATGCTGATTTTCTTTCATCATAACCTGGTTCAGATTTCTTTATAGCTTCCCAATTTTTCCAAATCTCATCTATACCAGAGACTTCAATGCCAGAAAAAACATGCGGATGCCTTCTTTGAAGCTTTTCTCTGAGTCTTTTGCATACATCAGCTATATTGAAATCTCCGCATTCTTCAGCTATTTGAGCATGAAGCAATATCTGAAGCATCAAATCACCAAGCTCATCTTCAATAAGCTTAGGATCTCCACTTTCAATTGCATCCACAACCTCATAAGTCTCTTCAATAGCAAATTTCTTTAACGAATCATGTGTTTGTTCCTTATCCCAAGGACAGCCATTTGGACCTCTAAGAATTCTTACAGTATCAACTAATGCAGAAAATTCATCTTTAATTTTTTCATTCATAATCATATTCCTTTTACAAGCTTATCAGCTTTATCCACCAACTTTCATAAATACAATTTCACAAGATGGTTCAGAAAGCAAGGCTAATGCACAAGCTTTTGTAGTGCCATAATCAGCTCTAATATGACTTTGCACAGCTATAACAACCAAATCATAAGAGCCTTCTTCAACATATTTTTCCAATCCTAAAATTTTATCTCTGAATCTTTCTGTCTTAGGCTCTAGTTTTATTCCTATTTTATCAGAAATTTTGCTAATTTCTTTTTCGAAAATTATAATATTCTCCTCCTCTTCCGGAATAGTTTCATTTAATTCCTGGCTTCTAGGAACTTCCACAATATATAAAGGTTCAATATGTGCATTTTCATCTGCAAGTTTGCAAGCATGCTCAATTGCATGTTTCCAAGCTCCAACTGCAGGAATCAGCACATTTTGTCTTTTCCTATTACCACAAGAAACACTTTTTATAATTGATACTTCACATTCAACAGATTCTAAAACAGCTTCAGCTTCCTTTTCATCTATATAAGGAATCTCAACATCACCATCTCTGTTAATGCTCATCACAACAAAATCAGGCTCAAGATTTTTTATGAACTCTATAAGTCCACTTACTTGTGATCTTACTCTTTCAACATGAGTAAAACATTTCATATTTCTTTTTTCAATAATATCTTTAGCTAATTGCAGCTTTTTCAATCCATCTTGCTCTCTTTCAGGCATAGGACTACCAAGTGGAAGAGTTCTGGGAACATTGATTAAATCCAAAACATGTATTTCACAGCTATCATCAGAAAGCTTCATTGTATGCTCAATAGATTCTTCCCAATTCCCAACAAGAGGCACTAAAGCTGTAAAAGTAGCTGTTCCTCTTTTTAGCTCTGCTTCATCTAAAGCTAATGATGCTCTTGCTTCTTCTAATGTATCAGCCACTGGAAGCTGAGACCTAACACCTGGCACATCTCTTATTGCTTCCAATACATCATTAGATAATGCAGCCACCACTATTCTGGCATCATGATCACTAATATATGCAGCAGCATCCACAAAAGTCTCAGCACCTTCTTCGTTGCAACTATTTAGTGATGATGCATCAATAATTATGCCCTCTGGATGCTTTTCAAGCAAAAGTGCTGCTGCTGCTTGAATAGCTGGCCATATATTTGAGGTCATATTGCCTCTTAATGTAATTGTATCTTTTCTTGCTTCAATAATCATTTCAGTTAATTATGCTAATCTATCTATCTATCAAGATAATACCTAACATTTGTTATTACTATATCCCTTTTTAGAGCTAAAGCAAATTTCAAGAAGAAACCAGATTGATTATGCAATGCTCTATGCCACCATTTTTTGGGCACAAACTCAGGAATTACCACTGTAAGAATA
>JBDNDK010000183.1:0-4537 GCA_046719185.1 Armatimonadota bacterium | reverse complement strand
TAATGAGCTGCTGGAACTATTGGAATCCATTCTTTTGTTATATCAATTCCAAACTGAAGACATTTTTCATATATATTAGGAAAATGACTTTTGATTTTTTCTGGTTTCAGCTTTGTAACATCTAAATATACACATTCATCACCAGATTTTTTCAACTCTGCATCAATAGCTCTTGCAACTATGTCTCTTGGAGCTAATGAAGCCATATGATGATATGATTTCATAAAATCAGTTCCATCTTTGAGCCTTAATATTCCACCTTCACCTCTAACAGCTTCTGATATAAGAAAAGACTTTGCACCTGGTCTATATAAAGTGGTTGGATGAAACTGAATAAATTCCATATTTGCTATCACAGCACCAGCTCTATATGCAATAGCAACTCCATCACCAGTAGCAATATCTGGATTTGTTGTATGCAGGTAAACAGCACCCAACCCACCAGTAGCAAGCATTGTGATTTTAGTATTTATATTAAAGACATTGCCTGTTTCACAGTCAAGCACTACTGCACCACAACAAATTTTTCTGCCTTCATATATTGAAACAATAAGATCTATTGCCTGAATATTTTCATATAATTCTATATTTGGATTGTTAATAACCTTTTCAACCAGAGCTCTTTCTATCTCTTTACCAGTAAGATCAGCAGCATGTATAATTCTTCTATTGGAATGTCCTCCCTCTCTTCCAAGATGGAGCTTGAATGGGTTATCTGCTTCATCAGATCTTGTGAAATCAACTCCAAGCTGAATTAATTCTACAATTCTGTCAGGTCCTTCTTGAACCATAATATTAACAGCATTTTCATGACACAACCCAGCACCAGCTATAATTGTGTCTTTAATGTGTGATTCAAAATTATCAGAGGGGTCAACAACTGCAGCAATTCCACCCTGAGCATAGTTGGTATTTGACTCCGTATCATTCTTTTTTGTTAACATAACCACTCTGGAAAACTTTGAAGCCTTCAAGGCAAAACTGAGTCCTGCAATACCTGTTCCCAGAACTAGTACATCACATTTATCAAAAACCAACCGAATTCCTCAATAAAATCTGCTGCATTTGCAGAGGTAGTAATTTTCTTAGAATATAAAGGATACTATATTACACAAAGAGAATCAATCATTCTTTTGGGATATTTGCAATAGCTGAATCAATATCAGTATAGACAGAAAATATAGTATCAAGCTTTGTAATTTGTAAGATTCTCTTTATTGATTGGTTGCAATTGACAAGACTAACTGTCCCACCAACTGGTCTTAACCTTTTTGTGGCAGAAAGCAATGCACCAAAACCACTGCTATCCATATATGATACATTTTCCATATTTATTATAAGGTGCTTTTGACCTGTAGTTAGCACACCATTAACAGCTTCTTTGAACTGAGGTGCAGTATAAACGTCAATTTCACCAGAAACATGTAATATTTTAATGCCATTAGCTTCTGTTAAATTAGTTTCTAATCGGATTTTTTCCAAGTCAAAGCCTCCCAAATATCTATAATTATTTAACTTATATAAAATATAAAATTATATATTTTTATTGACTAGAGTTAAAAATTAATACTGTTATTGTATAAGTTCAAACTGGTACATCTATACTATAATCTATATGAATAGATTTTTCAAACTTTTTAGCAAATATTCCCTATGAATGTATATAATTTTCTACATATAGAACTAAATTTATCCTTATATTAGATACCCAAAATAAATAATTGTCATTTAGGAATTTGTCTAAAACCTACAACTAGTATATCAAAAGACACAGATGCAGCCCAATGCAAAACAAAACAAGGCAGGATTGAACCAGATCTCAAGGCTAATATACCTAGTATTATACCCGCAATAAATGATGCAGCTACTTCAGTTGGCGGCTTTCCTGCATGCAAAAGACCAAATGCTAGTGCCTGCAAAACAACTGCTAAAAATGAGTTCCATTTTGCAAGTCCAAATAATAAAAATCCTCTGAAAAAAAACTCCCACCAAAAAAGATAAAATCCATAAGTGAACATAGCATAAAGCATCCATTGCCAATGAGTTATGAATGGATTAACTTTTGGATAGTCTGCAAAAACTGTATATCTAAACTCTGGAAAATGCTTAAATATTGGATAATATGCTTGAAAACTGCTCCATCTTGCAGATAACACCATCAAAATAAATAACCCTAAAAACATAATTCCAGTGTATAGCCATGGTGTCCAATTCTTCACACCACATAACCCATAGCTGTTTAATTCATTTTTGAAAACACCAAATATGAGAAGAATCGGCACAAAGCTCAAGCCTAGTAAATTGCCTAGTATATATAGATTGTAACTTTCAGCCCACCTGTTGAAATACAGCAATCCATAAGTGATAACAGCACCAAATACTAAGACTATAATTGGAATAAGTTTTTGCCTGTTAATACTCATTTGTTCTCAATTCATTATATATATTTTTAATTAGATTATCTTCTTCAATATTAAATACTCTGCCGTTTTTTGCTCTTATTTCTCCATTAATCATCACAAACTCTATATCTTGTGGGTTTTTGGATAATATATAAAGAAATATATCCTCATTTGGCATTATATCTCTAATATTTAATGCAACTAAATCAGCTTTTTTCCCTTTATCAATTGAACCTATTTTAGAATACTTCCCTAAAACTAATGCTCCACCTTTTGTAGCCATCTCAAAAATCTTCTTGGCTGTCAATATTTCAGCATTCTCATTATAAGCCCTTTGGCTTGCAAGGCAATATCTCATTTCTTCAAAGAAATTATAATTCAAACAGCTTGGCAAGCTGTCTGTTCCCAATGCACAATTTAAATCATTATCAATAAATAATTTTATGTTTGGAAAACCAGATCCTAAAAATCCATTTGATCTAGGACAGAATACAAAGCCTGCATTAGTGTTTTTTATAAGGTCAATTTCATCATTACCAATGTGTGTATTATGCACCAAAGAAACACCTTCTCTGAAAAGCCCGGTATCTATAATATGCTCAACTGGTCTTTTGCCTGAAGTCATTGGATTATATCCAAATTTTGCTCTCATTTCTTGCAGAGGTCCCTTTCCATATTGGGTATATTCAGCCTCTGCTCTAGTCTCAGACAAATGTATGGAAATAGGATATTTACTTTCTGCACATAAGTTTAATACTTCTGCATTTGTTGTGTAAACACTATGTGGAGAAATACCAATATCAACTAAATCTGATGTATGTGCAATTAACTTTTCAATATCAGATATTACTTTTTCAAATAGGTTAAGATAATCATCTCCCATACTCTGACCAAATATTTCTCTGTAAACTGTTCCTCTTAGACCAATATCATCAATTGCCTTTGCAGATACTCCAGATGGGCTGCAGTCACCTATTGATGTGACACCAGATTTAATTAGAAGCGAAGCTCCATACAGTGAAGATAAATATAGAAATCTCTCAGATGGAAGTTTTCCTTTTTTGTAGCCTATTTGATATATCCAATCCCAAAGATTCTTTGCATCAATTCTGTTCTTTAGTGCTGAATATTCAATATGAGAGTGAGCATTCACAAATCCCGGAATTAAAATACAATGAGAAATATCAATGATCCTAGCTGATTTTTCTATATCATCATTATCTGTGATATTTGTTATCGATCCAGACTCAACAGAAACATATCCATTTTTTATAATTCTCTCTGAGTCTTGAATTATAATTCCAGCTTTATATATCTGCAAAGGTAAAACTCTCCAAGTAAGTATATTAACATTGAATTGTACTAAATATTGGATAAAACCTCTTTTTTGTTTGAGTTTGATATTACTTTATCTGTTGGAAAAATATAATAAATTTTTTAAGGAGGAGCAAAATGGAAAAAGCAACATTTGCTGCTGGATGCTTTTGGGGAGTGGAAGAAACATTTAGAAATATAAATGGAGTAATATCTACAAGAGTTGGATATACTGGTGGCAATTTTGACAATCCCACTTATGAAGATGTCTGTTCCGGCAAAACAAACCATGCAGAAGCTGTTGAAATAGAGTTTGATGAACACATAATAAGCTATGAAACTCTTCTTGATATATTCTGGAAAATGCATAATCCTACAACTCTTAACAGACAAGGTCCTGATATTGGCACTCAATACAGGTCTGCGATTTTCTATCATAATGACCATCAAAGAGAAACTGCAGAAATATCAAAAAAAGCCCTTGAAGAATCTAATATATACTCAAACCCTATTGTTACAAAAATAACACAAGCTGGCACTTTTTGGGAGGCTGAAGAATATCATCAGAAGTATTTGATGAAAAGAGGAAAAGGAAGCTGTCACATATAGATTATCCTAATAATTGATTGAGAATCATTAGAGCACCTTCTTTATCTAAAGGCTGGTTGTTGTTGCCGCATTTTGGTGATTGAACACATCTAGGACATCCGTCTTTACAAATACACTCTTTGAGAAGCTTTTGAACAGATAACAGCAATTCCTCAATATTCATATATGCCTGTCCAGAAAGACCCACTCCACCCGGATATGCATCATAAACA
>JBDNDK010000182.1:0-4545 GCA_046719185.1 Armatimonadota bacterium | reverse complement strand
GATAAAAGTGAAAGTTAGTGAGGAATAAGAATTGGCAGAGATAGTAAATGTTGGATTGATTGGTTTTGGTATTGTTGGATCAGGTGCTGTAAAAATTCTAAAACAAAACTCTGAATCTATAACAAAAAAGATTGGTGTTTCTGTAAATGTAACATCAATTTGTGATTTAGATATCACAAAAGATAGAGGTGTTGATGTATCTAATATTAAGCTAACAACAAATGCTGATGATTTAATAAATGATCCAAATATTCACATTATAGTTGAAACAATTGGCGGACTAAAGCCTGCTGGTGATTTCATAAGAAAAGCACTTTCTGCCGGCAAACATGTTGTAACTGCAAATAAGGAATTGATTGCAAAGGAAGGTGCTTCAATACTTCCAAAAGCAGCTGAGCTTGGATTAGATTTTTTATTTGAAGCAAGTGTTGGTGGTGGTATCCCTTTGATAAATCCAATGAAAACTTCTCTTGCAGGAAATGAAATAACTGAAATTATTGGAATTGTTAATGGCACAACAAACTATATTTTAACAAGAATGAAAGATGAAGGTCTTGATTTTGATGTTGTGTTAAAAGAAGCCCAAAAATTAGGTTATGCAGAGGCAGATCCTTCATCAGATGTTGATGGACATGATGCTGCATATAAAATTAGTATTCTTGGCTCTATAGGCTTTACAAGCAGAGTTGATACAACTAAAGTTTACAGAGAAGGAATAACAAAAATTTCAGCTGCTGATATGGGATATGCTAAAGAGCTTGGTTATACAATAAAACTACTTGCAATAGCCAAATTTATAGATGAATCTATGCTCATTAGAGTTCACCCAGCATTTATATCATTTGATCATCCTTTAGCAAATGTTAACGGTGTTATGAATGCAGTGTATGTGAAGGGCAATGCTGTTGGTGAGGTTATGTTTTATGGTCCTGGTGCAGGATCATTAGCTGCTGGCAGTGCTGTTGTTAGTGATATTCTTGATATTGCTAGAAATATAAAATATCAATGCAATTCAAGAGTCAAATGCACTTGCTTTGATGATAGAAAAATGCTTGGTGCTGAGAGTGTTAATTGTAAAAACTATATTAGAATAATAACAGAAGACAAACCAAGAGTGTTAGCATCAATAGCAAATGTATTTGCTGACAATAATGTAAGCATTGAGTCTGTTCTTCAAAAAGTATTACCAAATGAAACAGCAGAGATAGTATGGCTGACACATATTGCTAATGAAACAAGTGTTGAAAATGCACTTGCAGCAATTCAAAATTTACCTGTTGTTAAAGAAGTTTCAAGCAGAATAAGAGTTGTTGAATAATAAACATAATACTGGAGAAATTGTAAATTGAGTAGTGTTTCATATTATTATAAAAGATTGCCTCTGATTGAAAGATACAGAAAATATCTTCCAATGAATGAAAATACACCTATTGTATCTTTGCTTGAAGGATATACACCTCTAATTAAACTTGATAGACTTGCTTCTGAAATAAGCAGCAAAATCACATTATATGCCAAATTTGAAGGCATGAACCCTACTGGAAGCTTCAAAGACCGTGGTATGACTATGGCTATCAGTAAAGCAGTTGAGGCTGGAAGCAAAGCAACTATATGTGCATCCACTGGCAACACAGCTGCATCTGCAGCTGCATATTCTGCAAGAGCAGGATTAGTTTGTGGAGTAATTCTTCCTGCAGGTGCTGTAGCAATAGGAAAAGTCTCACAATCTATGATGCATGGTGCAAAAGTGATTGCAATTGATGGAAACTTTGATGATGCATTAAACATAACTAAAGAAATTACCGAACACTATCCTATAACACTTGTAAATTCGCTTAATCCCTTCAGAATTGAAGGTCAGAAAACAGGTGCTTGGGAGATTTGTGATGATTTAGGTCATGCACCAACATATCATGCAATTCCTGTTGGAAATGCTGGAAATATAACAGCATACTGGGCTGGATATAAAGTATATAAAGAAGCAGGTATTATTGATACTCTTCCTTGCATTCTTGGTTTCCAAGCTGCAAAATCTGCTCCAATAGTTGATGGTCATCCTATTGAAAAACCCGAGACTATTGCAACTGCAATCAAAATTGGTAATCCTGCAAGTTGGAAATCTGCTGAATGTGCCAGAGATGAATCTTGTGGTTTGATTGAAAAAGTAACAGATGAAGAAATCACAGAAGCTCAAATGCTTTTGGCAAGTAAAGAAGGTGTATTTTGTGAACCTGCTTCTGCCGCATCACTTGCTGGTGTTATCAAAAAAGCTAATCAAGGCTTGTTTACTGATAAATGTGAAATCGTGTGCATTCTCACTGGACATGGTCTTAAAGATCCACAAAGAGCTATTGATATATGCCCATCTATTATAGAACTACCAAATAATGTTGAAAAAGTAGCAAAGGAGCTTAAAATAGGATGATTATTACAAATACACAAATTGAAGGTTTAAAAAAGCATACAACAGGAAAAGTGAGAGATGTGTATGATTTAGGTGATAATCTATTAGTAGTTGCCACTGATAGAATATCAGCTTTTGATGTTGTACTGCCTACTGGTATTCCAGATAAGGGCAAAGTGCTGACTCAGCTTTCTTTATTCTGGTTTGATAAGACAACTGATATTATTGATAATCATTTAGTGACTGCTGATATTGATGAAATAATTGAATATATCGGTAAAGCTGGTGCTATGAACCCAGAATCATATAGAGAAATCCTTGATGGAAGATCTATGGTTGTTGTGAAATGCAAGCCATTTCCAATTGAATGTGTTGTAAGAGGATACCTCACTGGTTCTGCTTGGAAGGAATATTCTGCATTAAAAGAAGCTGCTTCTGGAGCAGAAAATATATTATTGCATGGGATTCAGTTGCCAGCAGACATGGTAGATTCACAAAAAATGCCTGAGCCTATATTTACTCCTGCAACAAAAGAAGAAGCAGGACACGATGTAAATATTAGTGCTCAACAAGCATTTGATATTATTGGTGAAGATGCTGGCAAACAGCTTGAAGCTGCAAGTTTGGCTTTATATAAATATGCTGCTGATTATGCTTTAGAAAAAGATATCATAATTTGTGATACAAAGTTTGAGTTTGGTCAATATGATGACAAAATAATACTCATTGATGAGGCATTAACACCTGATTCATCAAGATTTTGGGATGCTGAAAGTTATGTGCCCGGTAGAAGCCAGCCAAGTTTTGATAAGCAATATGTCAGAGATTATCTGGAAACTCTTGATTGGAATAAAGAATATCCTGGTCCTGAGCTACCTGATGATGTTGCAAAAAAGACATCTGAGAAATACAGATTAGCGTATTTTAGAATCACTGGAAAAGAGCTTGATTAAATGAAGTATTTACTTGTGATATTTGACGGTATGGCAGATGAACCTCTTGCAGAACTTGATGGTAAAACTCCATTGCAAGTTGCTAGAACACCTTATATGGATTCATTAGCAGAGCTTAGCACTATTGGTTCAGCAAATACTACACCTGAAGGAATGGCACCGGGCAGTGATATCACAAACATGGGAATTTTAGGATATGACCCAATAAAGTATTACACTGGAAGAGCTGCAATAGAGGCTGCCAGCCTGCAAATACCGATGTCATCAACTGATATTGCATTTAGAGCAAACTTAATATCAACAGATGGTGAAATTATGATTGACTCTAGCGGTGGTCATATTTCAACAGATGAAGCTTATGAGTTGATAAAAATAATTGATGAGAAGCTTTCTACAAATAAGATTAAATACTATCCCGGTGTTAGCTATAGACATATTATGATATGGCATGGTGGATCTATGAATGTAAAGCTCATGCCTCCATATAAAATTCATGGTAAAAAAATTTCTGAATATATGCCTGAAGGTGATGGTGCTGAAAAACTAAAATCTATAATAGAAGCATCATTTGAAATATTAGACAATCATCCTATAAATAAAAAGAGAAAAGATGAAGGGATTGAGCCTGCTAATATGCTATGGTTCTGGGGTGAAGGAAGAATGCCTGAAATGCCAAGTTTCTTCAAACAATTTGGCAAAACTGGATCTGTTGTTGCTGCTGTTGATTTAATTAAAGGTCTTGGCAGGATGGTTGGTCTTAAAGTATTAAATGTTCCTGGTGCTACAGGTTATGTTGATACTAATTATGTTGGTAAAGGTGAATATGCTGTTGAAGCCTTGAAAGAAAATGATTTTGTATGGGTTCATGTTGAAGCTGCTGATGAAGCTGGACATGAACAAGATATAGATAAAAAGATTAAAGCCATTGAAGATTTAGATTCAAAAACTCTTAAAACTATATTAGACGGTGTGAAGAAAAATAATTTTGATATAAGAATTCTGTTAATGCCTGATCACCCTACTCCAATTGCTACTGGTTCACACTCTTCTGATCCTGTTCCATTTATGCTGTATGACTCAAAAAAACCTGTAAAAAATAATCTGCCTTATGATGAAAGAGCTGTAGAAGAAACAAAATTAAAAATTCAATATGCTCCAGATCTTATTAGAATGCTTTTTGAAATGAAA
>JBDNDK010000181.1:0-4573 GCA_046719185.1 Armatimonadota bacterium | reverse complement strand
ACAAGCTGTTTGTTATAAATGCTTTTTCCCAATGTGTCGAACTAAGAGTTTCCTTATGTCTTGCAGATATTAATCCTATATTTTTTGAAATGAGATAGTGTTTCATTACTTCTTCTCTTGTTCTATTTACAAGATTTGGGTTGTTAAAATAGTATCTTATATCAAATGGGCGATAAATACATTTTGTTATATAATCAAATTTATTCTTATCACTTACAAGACTAATTCTTTTTTCTTTTATTTTCCAATCGTTTGATTCTGAAAGTTGATATAAATTCATAATCTCATTATCAGATATATCTAAATTACAAAAATCAGATATTCTCTTTTCTAATGTCTTTTTCTCGTATGAAAATACAAAATCATCACGATGTGTTTTAATGCCAGTTGAACTTAAAACAAAGAGGCTATTCAAACTAAAGAAATTTGAGTATTCATCTCTGATTGTTTTATCATTATGTTTAAAAAAGAACTCAGGCTCAAATATATTTATACTATTCCATTCAATGGATTCAATTTTGTTATCTTTCAAAAATTCATATTTATCTATTCTGCTTCCGTATAAATCATACCTCAATATAGATGCGAATTTATTTTTCTTTTTCTGATTCATTTTTATAAATATACTTATGGAAACACCCTGCTGAATATCAAACACATTCTCATCTTTACTTCCATCTGGGCATACTTCTTTTTTCCTGCTATCACCATGCAAATTTAATATATAGAGCTTATCAAAAGTTTCTAGTAGATGTTTTCTCATTTGTCTATGTATAACACCATCAATGAAACTATTGTTAGTTATAAATGCTAGAACACCATCACCATTTTTTTCTATAAAATACTCACCATATCGAATGAACTTTAAATAATCATCAGATAATGGATTGATATTTCGCTCATTCAGGTCTCTTTTATAATCTTCCATTAAATCATTAATCCATTTTGATTTATTGGAACTGCTTACACTATACGGAGGATTGCCTAAAACAACCATCACAGGTGTATCTCTCTTTATGGAGTTTGCTCCGTTTGCCTCTTCACTCAGCCATCTTGCAAACATTGTATCAGTAGATTTGTAATGGTCTTCAAGGCTGTTTGTGAGATATACTCTAAATCTCTCCTGATCTCTAGTGGGCTTGTAGCCTGTTTTATTGAGCACTAAATCTAGCTTTAAGTGTGCCATAGCATAAGAAGCCATCAGAAGCTCAAAGCCATTTAACCTTGGGATTAAATGCTCATCTACATAAGCACTCCAAAGCCCTTCCTGCCCAACAAAAGATTCATATATCTTGCTCACCACCTCAGCCAGAAATGTGCCGGTGCCTGCAGCAGGGTCTAATATCTGCACCTTGTGCACTTCCTGCTCCACTATCTCATCTTCACCTGCAACATTGCCTTTTTTCACAACCTTAATCCTGGTCTTGGAAGTGTCTGCAAGCCCATTTGATATATTAAACTCAGTCTTCAGCACATCATCAACAGCTCTTACTATAAACTTCACCACAGGGTCTGGTGTGTAATATACTCCTCTGGATTTTCTTAATGCAGGGTTATACTCAGCTAGAAATGTCTCATAAAAATGTATCACAGGGTCTTGATTGAACTTATCAAACTCTTTTAATATCTCATCAACATCTGTAGCCTTGAATAAATCTGCAAGAGCATCTATCACCCAGTCTATACGACTATCTAAATCATAACCTGCTATATGCACAAATAACTGTCTCAAAAATGGATTTGATTTTGGGATTAGATTAGCGGCTTCCTGCCTAGTGAAGTTTGCTATTGATGCATCATGGAGCCTTGCCACAAACATACCATAGGCAATAGTCTGAGAATATATATCAGCAAAATCTGATGGTGTGATGTCTTTAATCAGCACTTTTTCAAGAGCAAGCATTTGGTCGTATAAATCAGTTGTCTTTTGCTGTTCCTTATCATCTGTAACAGCCTTTTCCACAATATCAGCTAATATCTTAGCTTTTCTAGCCATCATCTTTGCCAGCTTCTGAGAGGTCTTGATTGTCTGACCCTCATATATGCAGAAGTTGGATATAAAATCTGTGAATATATCAAAGTTTTCAGGTTTTTCTACTATCTTATTGCCCTGCACCTCTGCAATGCTCACTCTTAGTACAAACTCACCAGATATGTATAATTCAAATGTGAGGTAGTCTGTGATGATGAGATTGTCTAAAGAAGATTTGTAGCGGTCAAACTGCTCTTTGTGTCTTTTATCATTTAAGTTTGTACCTATATCTTTAGCCTCTATATAGCCAATGGGGATATTACTTTTTGTGATGATATAATCAGGAGCTCCACAGTCTATTCTCTTGGGTTCATTGGTTACTCTTACCCTTGGGCATATTGCACTAATTAACTGCTCCAGCACTCCCCTGTATGTGTGTTCACTGGCATTACCAGCCTTATAATACTGATTGAGGCTTTTTATATAATCTTTTATAGTCATTTATTTTCCATTTATGTAGTTTTATCAATAATTTAATCAACACAGGTGTATCGGGAACTTGTTCCTGATACATGAATAATTACGCAAGATTCGGGAATAAATTCCCGAAACACCGGGTTTATAGTAGTAGTATTCATTATAATGGATAAGTTATCCTTTTTAGAAGTAGGGTTTAGAAGATAACACATCCCCCGGCACTGCGTGCCACCCCCTTTATAAGTGGAAATTATTTTATAGACCCTCACGCTACACTCAAGGTGACAAGAATATTACACAGTACAAATTAAAGCCTGTTGTGATATATATTCACAACAGGCATTGAGCGGGCAGGGATATAAAATCAAATATATTACTTATTCACATAATACTGAAGATTTGAAAATACTGCACTTCACACAGTTATCTAAATCATTGCTCAAACAGCATGGCTTTTCTTCAACCTCCCAGCAATTTTTCCCAGATTTGTATGCCTCACAATTTGAATGAAAACTCTCCGGGCAATATGTATGTATGCTGTTTGAGCAATGATCCATAACTAATTTCTCCATCTTAAAAAAATCTTTATGCAGCTGGGTTGTATTTCTTAGCCTGCTTAGTTTTATACATATCAGCATCAGCCTTTGACATTAAAATATCAACATCTTCTCCATCTTCAGGATATGAAGCAATGCCTATACTAACACCAAATGCACCATCAATATCAGGAAAACTAGCTTCACTATATACTTTCACTTTCTGAGTGATTCTTTCAGCAATCTTAATAGCCTCATATTTATCTGTACCGGGTAATACTACCACAAACTCATCTCCACCAATTCTGGCAATAATATCATAATCTCTAAGTTCTCTTTTTATTATCTTTGTAGTATGTTTTAGTACACCATCACCAGCCTTGTGTCCATAAGTGTCATTCACAGCCTTGAAACTGTCTAAATCTATTCCCAACACACAAACCGGCTCATTTCTTCTTTTTGCTCTGTTCAGCTCCTGTTCAAAGTTTTTGTCTAAATAGGCTCTATTGTAAAGCCCAGTCAGAGGGTCTCTCATAGCTGTGTCTTTTGCATCACCATAAGTTCTGGCATTTATAATACCCATAGCAGCATGGTTAGCAACAAAATTGATAGCACACACATCATCATTAGAAAATGAATCTTCTATAGTATCATATACATTTATGGTTCCGATCAACCTACCATTTAAAAAAATGGGAGCAATCAAGGCAGAATTCAAATCTAGAGTTCTTAGCCCATTTGATAAAAATACAAGATCCCTTGGATCGTATTTGCCTACATAAGTTTCTTTTGAGAGTGCAGCTTTGCCTGTGGGACCCTCACCCAAAATAGCTCTGGCACCTTTGAAAATATCTCTGTGTCTGCCAACAGCAACCCTAGCAATCATCACATTTGCATCTGCTTCATCTACAAGAAACACAACACAACTTGTAGCTCTCAATAATCTCTTGGTTTTTAATGCCAATATATTTATAACATCATCTATTTCAAGAGAACTTGATACAGTCTGAGCAATCTCAAATACAGATATCAGCTCTTTATTTGCATCAGATATTGTGCTTAATACAGACATCTCCTCAGTGTTGTTACTATTAGAAGTTGTCTTTCTGGCATGTTTTTTATAGAATGCTTTTATTTCTTCTTCACACAATATATATGCTTCCACAACAGCAGGATCAAATTGTGTACCTGCAAATTTCTTTATATGCTCAACAGTTGCCTCATGAGACCAGCTTTGTCTATAAACTCTATTAGAAACCAAAGCATCATGCACCTCAGCAACAGCTATAATTCTAGATTCAATTGGTATATCCTCACCAGATAACCTATCAGGATAACCTGTGCCGTCATATCTTTCATGATGATGTCTTACAATCTTAGCTACATTCCATGGATTTCTTACATGCTCCATTATTGTAGCTCCAAAATTGGAGTGGCTTGATATCCTGCTCACTTCATCTTTATCAAGAGGTCTAGGCTGCAGCAGAATATACTCAGGCACACCAAGATTTCCAATGTCATGCACCACAGATGCGAGTTCCAGTGCTTGAATTTGGTTTTCATTAAGACCCATTTGCTTAGCAATCAG
>JBDNDK010000180.1:0-4637 GCA_046719185.1 Armatimonadota bacterium | reverse complement strand
TAATAATTTAAAAGTAGATCTTTTAGTTTCAAATCCACCATATATAAATAAGAAAACTATCTCTACACTTGATAAAGAAATAAAAGATTATGAACCAATAACTGCATTAGATGGCGGTGATGACGGCTTATATTATTATAAAGAAATATTAAATGGTGCCATAAATGTATTGAATTCAAATGGTAAAATAATTTTTGAAATTGGATATGATCAAAAAGATGATATAAGTATTATATCAAAAGAAGCTGGATATACAAAAATAGATTTCATAAAAGATTTTTCAGACATATATAGAGTAGCAATAATAAATTGAAACACATAAAAATTGATATTAATAATATAAATATGAATGCAATATATGAAGCTGCAGAATATATAAAAAAAGGGGAATTGGTAATATTTCCTACAGAAACTGTCTATGGATTAGCAGCAGATGCATTAAATATTGATGCTGTAAAAAAAATTTATATTGCAAAACAAAGATCTGATAAACATTCATTACCAGTCCAAATAGATAGTATAGAAAAACTTTCTGATGTAGCAGTAAATATATCAGAGTCTGCAATCAAAATTGGAAAAAAATACTGGCCTGGGCCACTTACAATGATTCTTGAAAAGAATGATAAAATATCTGATTTCGTATCTGGAGGGAAAAAGACTATTGGAGTCAGAATTCCTGATCATCCTGTTGCACTTGCATTTATAAAAGCTTGTGGTGTGCCAATTATTGCAACTAGTGCTAATGTGTCTGGAATGGGTTACACGATATCTGCAGATGATGCTATTAAAGGTCTTGAAGAATATGTTTCCATACTAATTGATTCAGGACAATCTGAAGATGGATTACCTTCCACTATAATTGATGTGACTACCCCTGAAATAAACTTGCTAAGACAAGGAAGTATAAATATTAATGACATAATAAAAACAATACAGGAAGTATAAAAATGACAAAAAATTTCAGAGCTGTTGAAAGAAAATGCCTTGATAGAAAAAAACTAGTAGAATTAATTCCTGTTGAAAAAGAAAAAGGCAAGAAAATTGTGTTTACAAATGGTTGTTTTGATATATTACACATTGGACATATTAGATATCTTCAAGATGCAAGAAATCAAGGTGATTTATTGATTGTTGGTGTGAATAGTGATGAATCAGTAAGAGCTTTAAAAGGTCCTGAAAGACCAGTTGTGAATGAAAAAGAAAGAATAGAAATACTTGCTGCACTTGAATGTGTTGATTATGTTACATTATTTTCGGAATTAACTCCTGTTGATCTTATACTTGCAATAAAACCAAATATTCATGTTAAAGGCGGTGATTATTCAAAAGATGAACTGCCTGAGGCTGAAGCTGTTCGCTCAGTTGGAGGTATAGTAAAGATAGTATCATATGTTGATACTGGCACTGAAGGTAAATCTACAACAAAAATTATTGGAAAAATTGTAGGCAACGACTGTAAATGATAAGTATTTCTTCAGACTATGGTCAATTATGGAGCAAGCCCTTTAAGGGATGCTTAATTGCCTTGCTTGTAATCCTATTAGGTTTTATATGGCTATTTTTGTATGTTCTAAAAATTCCAACAATTGAAAGAATAGGGAATTGTAGAGAAAACATACTTATTGTAGGAAGAGCAATAGAGCTATATAAAAGCAAATATAAGGAATATCCTAATTCATTATCTGATATAAAAGATGAATTTCTAAAAGATAAATCTGTAGTAGGATGCCAAGATGCAAAAGGCAATTTTGATGAGTTTTTATATCATAAGCCATCATTTGAATCACCTGATGATTTTATAGTTCTTGAAAAGGATATGGGAGAAAATATTAAAGGAATAAAAATAGGTCGGATGGTATATTTAAAAAGTGGAGTTGTTAGTATGAGACCATCAAATGAATAAAACTTCTAAATTTAAAATATAAAATATTTATATATATTTATACTAAAGACAATCCGAATTATTACTCATAATCTGAATAGTTAAATAATAATTTTGGAGTTTGTATAATGGCAAACAAAAAAGAAAAAAATGACTGTATTTTAATACAAACTAGTGATGGTGATTGCCATAATAATTCAATAGAATGCAACCCCACAGAAATGATTATTATTGACTCTGCAAGAAAATTAATGGCATTAGGTCTAACTCCAAATGATATTGAACAAATGGATATCAAAAAGTCAGTTTCAAATGTTTTTTCAGAGTATGCTAAATTTGATAGTAAGTATGATGAGAATAAAAATCAAGAAGAATACTCAATTGGTATTACTATTGATAGAATAAATGAACAGCTTGCAGGACTTTCTTTGGAGCTAAAAATGCTTGGTTTAAGAAAAAGAGCTCTAAAGAGAAGAATCAAAACTTTACAAAAACTAGCGTCATCTTTTCATTCAGATTTGCAATAAATAATATTTGTAAAATTTACTCATTATCAGCAGCAGGTACTTCAATAATTTCTGGTTCTGATTGAATAGTATTTCCTTGATTGTCTCTTGCTTCAATTATGATCTCATATTGAATTGGTTCATTTGAGTTGTTTTCATCTGCTCTATATCTTCCGGACCAAGAGCCATCTCTTTCTCTTGACAAAACAATGGGCACCCTTTGGTTAGTTTGTCTATTTAAAACATATGCAACAACATCTTCAATACCAAAACCTGCGACATTTGCAATGATAGTTACAATACCACCAGCACTAGACCAGTTTGAAGGTAAAAGAGTTCTTGAAGTAACATTTATAATTCCAGACAACAAACCTCCTCCGCCACACCCATTGATTAATAATGCAAACAATAGAATTATTACTATAGATTCTAGTAATTTTTTATTCATAAGTAACTCCATAAAACAAAAATAATATAAATTATAATAAAAATTAATGCATAATACTATTTAAATTTTATTACTTATTTACACAATATATAAATGATAAATTACTGTTTTGTATTAATAATGTGTATTTCTTTGCCATTACCAATTGACAATGGAATATTTTCAGCACCTTCTGGTCTGTGTTTAATAGATACATTAGATGTTTCATTAGATCTAAATTCTAATGTACAAGTTGTGCTGAAATAGAAAAATAGTTGATATCCTCTGTGGTCTTTGACCCAAAATCTGTAGTTACTGCATTCATCAAGTTCGCTGACAGGTTCAAACCACCAAACACCTCCTGCTGGATTTGAAAATTCATTTTTCAGTCTCGTACTTCTTGCTGTCCAATTATTAAAACTTTCTTGTTTTTGAAGACCAAATGTAAATGATGGTGGTGGAGGATATCTATAATCAGGCCAATATACTTTTATCCAAGAATCTGTTGCAATATTGAGCTCATCATTTAATGGAAGAGTTGCAATTCCAGCAAGTCTTCCTTGATAAGGTGTTTCAATATCATGTGATGTTGATCCACCTCCACAACCAATGATAAATTGAGAAATTACAAAAACAATTAAAACTATTATGTTATATCTTATATTAAAAATCTCCATTTTATTTTCTCCATTCTTACTAATATAACTATATACTATGTAAGACGGTATTATGTGAAAATCATTACTATAAAAAAAAGCTATCAAAGGTGATAATAAACATATCTTAAACAAAAAAAGCTGTGAGAAGTATTTTCCCACAGCTTTTACAAAAATTATACGAGTTTATTTAGAAACCAGTAAATAACTCAACAAAGAATAAATCATTCTTTACTTTACTTTGACCTGGTCCTCTTCTTTCATTATTAAATTCATAGTTAGCTTCAAGCCATACACCTTTAGTTATAGGATGAACATAACCAAGAGTTAATTGATCAACATCCCATGTATATTGGCTAGATGTTCTCGTTTGATTATTATCAAGCATTGCATATCTTATATAAGCTCTATCTTTACCTTTTGGTTCATATCCAGCAAGAATACTCCACCCTGTTTGTCTTACATAGCTAAGCTTACCTTGATACCATTCACCTTGAACAATGAACTCATTTGGTTTATATGTTAAATCCAAACCAAATTTGTAATGATCTTTGTTTGTATTTGTGCCATTTACATATCCAGCTTGGGTATTTGTGCCTATAAAATCTGCATCTGCTTGTTTTAGATTTCCAACAGCTGCTGAGAAATGTCCCTTTAATTCAGGAGTTTCATATCCAATTTTAACACTTCCTGCAAGTTTCCCGCTTGAATCATTTGGAACATCTCTGTCAGCAAAATATGATACTTGTTTATCATTTGGAGCATTAGGAAACGCACCAGCTTTTCTTGTGCCAACTCTATGATCTGTAAATAATGTTGCTCCTGCATATAAAGTATCTTTTTGATGAGTTAATTGGATACCAATTATTCTATCTTGAGTGAAAGCTTCAGAAACAATACCGTATTGAGTAGTTTTTCTATTGCCATAAGATGGTGTAATGCCAAAATTTAACTGTCTGCCTTTTCCAGCTCTGATTTTAGTATTTGCATCTAAGACATGCTCATAATATGCACTTTCAAGATAAGTTCTATATTGTTGTGCGGCATCTGGCATCCAATTATGGTGATACACTTCAATATATCCTGTGCCACTGTCACCAAATTTACCTGTTGCACTTATTGAAATTCTTTCAATTTCAATTTTTGAAGACCCTGATTCCGGCATA
>JBDNDK010000018.1:0-25251 GCA_046719185.1 Armatimonadota bacterium | reverse complement strand
GTCAATCGCTATAGATGGATAATGACCATAACCAATCACTTGAGGACTTGTCCAAGAAGCACCTGTCCATCTGGTGAATTTCAACACATAGTTACCAACTAAACTGTCATCAAGATATACAATAGCAGGCTTGCCTGTGCTATCCACTGCTATCCTTGGATAAAGCATAAACCCACCTGAAGCTATTGTCTGCAGAGTTGACCAAGAACCACCTTGATATTTTCTGTAAACTAAATTGTTTCCTGATATCCAACAGGCATGCAAGCTGCCGTCTTGAGCCCTTGCCATATCCGGAATACCATATCTGCTAGATGTGCCAAGATCTGTAAGATTCTGCCACGTTGGCCAGCTAAATGAACTTGTCCAGAATCACCAGCAGCAAGTCTTGGATACCAGTTCATACTGCCGCCATATACCAAACTTGGACCAGCCCAAGATGAACCAGCTTTTACATTCTCATAGAGAGGATTATTTTCCCTTGCTCCACTACCATTGAAAATAGCATATAAAATACCGTTTGAAGCTTCTACAATATCAGGAAACTTACCAGTACCTATGCCAATTGCAGACTCCCAAGTCCCATTTGCATTTTTCATTCTGTAATGGACATGAGGTTCGTCTACATCATACACCATATGGATTCCACCAGAACTTGCTTTTCTGAGCATAACATTTTCACAAATCTTGCTTGATGAATCCACTCTTTCTGCTGAAACAAAAGTTGCAGGATTTGGAGGTGCTGTAAGCTGTATTCCACTGCTTGAAACTACATTGCTGATTAAACCTACATTATTTATTGCTCTTACATTTACATAATATGTGCCGGGTGCATAATTATGTGAATGAAGCATTTCTCTTGATTGAGTAGCAAGTCTTGTTGTCCAACCTAAGATATTTGTAGCACCAGGTGATGTGCCTATTGAATATTGATATGAATATACTCCGCTTTCAGGATCTGTTGCTTCTCCCCAAGTTGCATAGATATATGTTGATATTGACTGAACAGGTCCACCGTCATTCACAGGACCATTAAATATTGGAGGAGTTGTATCAGCACCCACAAAGAAAGTATTTTTTGAATACCACCATTGAGGTGTTCCATTCTGCCAATATTCAAACCCAGCATATAAAGTACCATTTGGAGTCACTGCTAGAGAAGTGTCAGAATAAAAGCCATCAGGAAGACCCGCACATACTCTCTCAGCTGGACTAAATACACCTTGAAAATATCTTTTACCCCAAACACTTGCTCTATTATCTGTGTAAATAATATAAAAATCTGCCCTATTTGGGATTGCCACAACTCTTGCAAAATCTTGATTTTGATCTAATGAATATAATTGGCTCACACCAGATGATGGACTATATATTCTCATTCTAGTCCTTTCATCCTGGCTCCACAAGCAAAAAACCTCACCCAAACTATTAACAGCAATATCTTGTCTTGCTCTAAATGTTGAAGTGCCATCGATTAAAATTGGAGCATCCCAAGATATACCGTTGAATCTTCTAATATACATTTTTGTGTCTCTGCCATTGTATATCTTCCAGACAGAGCCATCCACAGGAGAAGTTGCTAAACCATGAAGGCTATATTCACTGTTTGTCTGATTAGCCAAAGCTGTTGGTGATGGTGACCAAGAAGCACCATTAAAAACAGAATAATAAATATTATTATCTCCAGTATTGGGATAATTTATTGAACCAGCTGTAACAAGCATATTTGCAGAGCCAGAAGACCCAAAAGGCCTTATGTAAGGATACTTCGTATTGTTATTTGGAACAAAAGTTCTTGAGAAAGAGGCACCACCATTTGTTGACCTTGCCCAACCAATAGGAATATTAGTATTATCCCAGTCTTCCCATACTATGTGTATATCTCCATTAAATGCTTCTGCAACATTTATATTAAAGATAGTACCAGTTGCAGGAACTACTGCTGCAGAAAATGTTCCATTAGGATAACATCTTTTAAATCTCATTCCCTGTTGAGAAGTATAAGAGGCATAAAACCCGTTATCTGAAGCCCCATATAGGGAGCAACCTTTTACATTAGTTTCACCCTCTTGATTTATCTTCACAGAATTTAGCCATTGTGCATTTGCTAAAGAAATAACACCAAAGCATAAAAGTGCAGAAAATGCTAATAAGATTAATAACTTCAATTTTTGATTCATTTAATATTTTCCCTCCAAATTCTGCTATGCCGTTAATATGTTGGCATTACTAACCCTACTAATTGCAATGTAGCACTCAAATTCCGTATTGTCAACGGGTGAATGTCATAATTTTATTGAAAATACAAAATATTTTATTTACCCAATTTTTGGTATTTTTTATAATACTACTTAAATTAAATTCCATATTAAGTGAAATATAGCACATAATTCATTTAATGGTGTTTTCATAAAATTCATAAAATATGAGGTATGTGTTATAAAACACATACCTCAAGTAACCTTCCCACCTATATAACTTATATTATTTTACTAATTTCTATTGAAGAGTTACATCATCAATATAAAGTGGTGCACCATATGCAGTGCCCGGATGTGCAGCTCCACCTACCATTATTGTAACATAACCAGATGCATCAGCCTGAATTGTCATAGTTCTATTTACCCACATGTTTCTCTGACCCCAGTTGTCTGTGCATACCCATTGATATCTTGATGCTCCTGCTGCACTTGCTACATAAGGATCACCTTGATTCATTCCCGGATTCCAGCACATTATTGATGGACAGTTGCCATCTGTATGATATGCCCATACACTTAAGGTTGCTGTAGCATTCGCACCTAAATACACATTCTGTATGAATACACCTAACTTACCTGGAGATCCTGCTGTCTGGCAGAAACTTATTGCTGCTGCATTATTACCAGACCTCTTTATTGATGTTGACTGCCAAGTGTTAAAAGGCATTGAAGAATCATTATTCCATCCCCAGCCATCCGGTACCTTGCTTGTCTGATTGCTGCAGTTTGAGCTCCAACCGGTGTTTATAAAACCACCTTCCATATTGCCATTAACTACATTTGCCGGAGGTGTAGATGACAAAGTAAAGTTGCTTGTTGTTGTCTGACCACCAGTTACTGTTACATTGCTATTTGTAGATGACTGATAACCAGTCTTTGAAGCTGTTACACTATAGGTTCCAGGTGCTACATTGCTTAAGGTATATTCACCGCTTGAGTTTGTGGTTGTGCTGTAGCCACCCGTATTTGTAGAAACAGTTGCACCAGAAATCGGATTGTTAGAACTATCTTTTACTGTTCCTGTTATTGTTCCGGGAACTATATTGATAACACTAACATCATCAATATAAAGTGGTGCACCATATGATGTTCCAGGATGAGCAGCTCCACCAACCATGATTGTAACAAAACCAGATGCATCAGCCTGAATTGTCATAGTTCTGTTAACCCAAGTATTGAGCTGACCCCAGTTGTCTGTGCACACCCATTGCAATCTACCAGAAGAACTAGCAGTGTATGGATCGTTTTGATCAAGACCAGGGTTCCAAGCCATAATTGGAGGACAGTTTCCATTAGTATGATATGACCATACGCTAAATGTAGCTGTTGCATTAGCAGAACCAAGATCAATAGTTTGTGAAACAATACCAATTTTTCCTGGTGAAGCAGCAGTCTGGCAGAAACTTAATGCTAATGCATTATTTCCAGATCTTTTAATTGAAGTTGATTGCCAAGTGTTAAACGGCATTGATGGATCATTATTCCAATACCAAGCTCCATTTGGATTTGGAAGTCTGCTTGGCTGTCCACTACATCCAGAAGACCATCCTGTATCAAAGAAACCGCCTTCAAATGTACCATTTTGAACCCTTTCAACTGGCACTGCAGTCAATGTAAAGTTGCTTGTTGTAGTTTGTCCACTTGTTACAGATACATTGTTGTTTGTAACAGATACAAAACCGCTTTTTGATGCTGTCACATTGTATGTTCCAACTACAACACCAGTAAGTGTATATACACCACTTGAGTTAGTTGTTGTTGTATAACCACCAGTGTTTGTAGAAACAGTAGCACCAGAGATTGCATTGTTTTGGCTATCCTTAACAGTTCCAGTGATTGTTCCTGTCTGTGCTGTCAATGTAAAGTTGCTTGTTGTGCTAGCACCAGGATTTACAACAACACCACTGTTTGTTGAAGAAACATAACCACTCTTTGAGGCTGTTACATCATAGGTTCCAGGTGCTACATTGCTTAAGGTATATTCACCGCTTGAGTTTGTGGTTGTACTGTAGCCACCTGTATTTGTAGAAACAGTAGCCCCAACAATTGGATTGTTTGAACTATCTTTAACAGTACCAGTGATACTTCCGGGTTGTGGTGTTAAAGTAAAGTTGGAAGTAGTTACCTGTCCAGCTGTTCCTACAACACCATTGTTAGTTGCTGAATCGTATCCTGTTTTTGAAGCAGTGATATTGTATGTACCAGGAGCTATATTTGATAAAGTATAAACACCATTTGCATTTGTTGTTGCACTATAGCCGCCTGTATTTGTTGTAACTGTTGCACCAGCAATAGGATTATTTGCATTATCCTTGACTGTGCCAGTGATGGTAGCTTGCTGTGCTGTTATTGTGAAGTTTCTTGTTATTGTCTGCCCAGCAGTAACAGTTACATTGTTAATTGTTTGTGGATTGTATCCACTCTTAGATGCTGTGATGTTATATGTAGCAGGAACTGCTGCAATACTATAAGCACCACTTGAATTGGTTGTTGCTAAATAACCACCACTACTTGTTGTTATAACAGCACCTGCAACAGCATTATTCAAACCATCAACAACTGTTCCAGAAATTATTCCTGTCTGTGTATTTGGAGCAGCTGAATAAAGTATCTTTGATTTAGGATCTACAGAATCATCTTGCCAAGCAATATGAATTCCACCATTTACATCAGATACAATCGAAGGTCTTAAACTAATGCCTACATTGGCAGAAACATTATTCATTGTTGTCCAAGCAGAGCCATTAAATACCATATGGGCTATATCTTCTTTATTGCCAGTTCCAATAAATGACCAAGCAACATGAATTCTGTTACTTGAATCAGTTGCAACTGAAGGATAGTGTCCATATCCAACAACTTGAGGAGTTGTCCAAGAACTTCCAGTCCATCTTGTGACCATTATGCTATATGCATTCACATAATAACTGCCAAGATAAGTTATGACTGGCTTTCCAGTATTATCAGCAGCAATTCTAGGAAGCATCATACCTGATGCTGATGTTACTGTTGTTGGTGATGTCCAGCTGCCTGATTGATATTTTCTGTAAATTAAGTTATTTCCAGAAACCCAAGCTGCATGAACAACACCATCAGGACTCTTTGCCATATCTGGTAACAGGTATCTTCCAGATGTACCTAAATCAGTTAAACTAGAATAAGCAGGCCAGCTTGTAGTTCTAATTCCAAATTTAACATTATGAGAAGTTGTGCTATTCTGTATTAAATAAATTTGTCCAGAAGGTCCATCAGCAAGTCTTGGATACCAATTCATATTACCACTATAAATAGTAGCCACATTACTCCATACACCATTTGAGTAAACAGCCTCATAAAGATTCTGGTTTTCTCTACCATCTGATGTAAAGACACAATGAACATTTCCATTGAGGTTTTCAACTATATCTGGGAATTTACCAGCACCTATACCAACAACACCTTCCCAAGATCCAACAGCATTCTTTTTCTTATAGTGAACATATGGATCAGAAACATCATATACCATATGAATTCCACCATCAAGGGCTTTTCTGAGCATAACATTTTCACAAATTCTACCAGATGAATCCACCCTAGATGGAGCACTTAGAGATATTGGGTTTGAAGGAGCTGTGATTTGTATTCCATCACTGGAAACTACATTACTTAATAGTCCAGCATTGTTCATAACCCTAACATTAATATAATATGTACCAGCAGCAAAATTATGTGATCTGAGCACTTCTTGAGCAGGTCCAACACTAGTCCACCCAATAACATTAGTTGCACCAGGAGAAGTGCCTATTGAGTAATGATATGCATAAATCCCACTTTCAGGATCAGAAGCAGCTCCCCAAGTAGCATGCAGATAACTTGCAATGCTCTGAGTTGCTCCATCATCAGTAACAGGACCATTAAATACAGGTGGTGTTGTATCTATAGGACCCGTAAAATATGTACACTTTGAATACCACCACTGAGGTCGTCCGTTGCCCCAATATTCAAAAGCTGCATACAAAGTACCATCAGGTGTTACAGCAAGAGATGTGTCAGGATAAAATCCGTCAGGCAAGTTTACACTAACTCTCTCATAAGGTGTAAATGCTCCTTGAAAATATCTTGTACCAAGAACTTTCGTTCTATCATCAGCAAATATCATATAAAAATCAGATCTATTGGGAATTGCAACAACTTTCCCAAGATCAGCTTTATATGGAAAAGTAAATAAAGGACCCACACCTGCTCCAGGATCATACACTCTAACATGAATTCTGTCATCTTGAGTCCATAAACAAAATACCTGACCTAATACATTAACAGCAATATCTTGTCTGCACTTAAAGATGTTATTTCCTTCAATTAAGATAGGGCTTTCCCAAGATGTTCCATTGAACTTTCTTATATAAAGCTTCCTATCACCTTTGGCAGTATAAATTTTCCAAACCGAATTATCAACTGGAGATGTTGCAAGACCATGTAAATTATATTCACTATCTATAGGATTAACATATGCAGCTGGAGAGGGTGACCAACTTGAGCCATTAAATGTGGAATATTTTAGATTATTATCACTAACATTAGGATAATTTATTGACCCACAAGTTACAAGCATATTAGGTGATCCAGATGAACCAAAAGGTCTTATATATGGATACTTAGTATTATTATTTGGAACAAAACTTCTAGTAAAAGATGCTCCACCATTTGTAGATCTAGCCCAGCCTATAGGAATACCTGTATTGCTCCAATCTTCCCAAACGATATGAACATCGCCATTAAAAGCAGTTGCTAGATTCAAATTATGAGTTGAACCACTTGAAGGAATCACAGGATTTGTGAAAACACCACTTGTATAATACCTTCTATAAGTTACATTTGCATTTCCGGCACTGTATACACAATGGAATCCGCCATCTGCAGCACCATATATAACACCTGCCTTAATCTGCAGTCCGGTTTCAGATGAGTGATTCATTAGCTGTGAGTTTTGCCATGTTTGTGCAGATAAAGCAGAACAAAAAGCAAAACATAGTATTACTGATAATACCAGTAATACATACTTTGAATTACTTCGACGCATGTTTTTAAACCTCCCTTAATAACAAGTGCCATATTTATTTATATTTTATGGCACACATACCCTCTAGTTGAGTAAGATATCATGCGAATTTCACTATGTCAACTGCAAAAGCCATAAATTTCATAATTTTTATTTATTTTTTCTGGTATTATTGACAGTATCTATTACTAAAAGGTTTTATAATGTTTTGCAATTTGTGAATTTATTATAAGGTGATATTACTTACTTGCTTTCTAATTGAAACAATTGCATTATTTATTCGTCTTCAGAAATAATAGGTGAAATAGAAGACATCTATTGCTGAGGTATTTATGAACAAAAGAATAACAATTGCTATTATCCTAATATTATTTGTTACTGCAAATCTATCTGCTCAAGTTGAAACACTAAATTTTTATGTTTCCACTAATGGAAATGATAATTGGTCTGGCACACTGGAAACTCCAAACCCAGCAAAATCTGACGGACCATTTAAGAGCATCACTAAAGCAAGAGATACAATAAGAAATCTCAAACAAAGCAATAAAATCTCCAAGCCTATTAATGTTATTATTGATGATGGTATATATTATCTAACAGAACCAATTGTCTTCACAGAAAAAGACTCCGGCACAAAAGACTATCCCATCACATACAAAGCAAAAAACAAACACAAAGCTATTATTAGTGGTGGAATACCATTAGATAAATCTAAATGGGAACATCATGAAGGAAACATATACAAATATAAATTTGACAAATTTCCCAAAAATGCTAATCCCAAAATATTAAGAGTAGGAGAAGAATGGGCAATTAGAGCAAGACACCCAAATATGAACATACACTCAGACTACAAAGGTAGTAAATGGGATGTAAAAGCAAGGCATCCACAATATAATAAGAATGCTGAAAAAGAATGGCTGTTTGCAAAGTATGATGGCAATCCTTGGGAATATGGCCAATTTAATTATTCAATAGGACATCTTGGTGATCCAAAATGTGAGATATTCTGGAATTTGAAAAATGAAAAAGCAGATATATATAAAGTCTGGTTGAGATATAAACATAACTCTCCACAAGATATGGGAGGAACAACACAAATAAGTGTCAACCAAAAAGATTATGTAACACTAAACAATATTCCAAACACAAATAGTGAGTATAAATGGACACCTGCTGCTGAAATATATATCCCATCTGGAAATATTGAGCTACATTGGAAAAAAACTTCTTCTCAAGGCTGGTTTTGGTATAACATTGATGCAATTATATTTACCAATGATTTTGATTTCATTCCTTCTGAAAAAAGCTTTAACTATGAAGCCAAGACTGGGAAAAATCTTATTATTGTGCAAGGTGAAGCATTTACAAAAATAAATAATTCAGGAAAAGAACAAAAGCCAGCTTTTGAGGCAGAAGGCAGAGATTATCTAGCATTCAATAAAAATGATATTCCTCAAATAAATGATTGGTATAATGTAGAGTTAAATATATTTAATGGTTATGGCTGGTTTAATGCAATTATTCCAATAACTAATATTGACTACAATAACAATATTATTTCTCTAGGTCACAAGCTTGAAAGTGAGTCAAGACTAATCAGAGCTGGTAATAGATATTTTCTTGAGAATTCTTATGCACTTCTTGATGCTGATAACGAATGGTTCTTCAATAAACCCAACAATACTCTCTACTATATACCAGAAAATAATATAATTAATGATGAAGTTGTTGTTTCAGTTTTGGATGAATTAATAGTATTTAAAGGTAGCTCAGAAAAAGGCAACTATATAGAAAATATCATTGTTGATGGTCTTCAATTTATTGATACTTCATATAACATAGTAACACACTATCTAAATGCAGAAGATGCTGCTATAAAAATATCATCTTCAAAAAACTGTCAGATTTCAAATTGTTTATTTAATTGGATTGGTGGCTATGCTATAGAGCTTAATAAACTTAGCAATTCCAACAAGATAATAGCCAATGAAATAAAACATGTTGGGCAAGGTGGCATTAATATTTTTGAAGATAAATATTACCCATATTCCAATTTAATATCAGGTAATCTTATTCATGATATTGGTTTGATATATAAACACGTTGCTGGTGTTTATATACATTGTGGAGAAAAAAATATTGTCAGCCATAATACAATGCAAAATCTTCCAAGATATGGTGTAGGTATAAAGTCATGGGAAAACCTTATCTCAAAGAATAATATAATTGAATATAATGAGGTTATAGATTCTAGCCTTGAAACTCATGACACAGGAGCTATAGAAATGTATTGTGGGAGAGTTGATGATAGAGTTATGGTGAGCAATATCATTAGATATAACAAAGTAGTTAACACTCACAGCATTGTGACAGACCAAAATGGCAAATTTAAATATCCATCAATGGCTTGGGGTATATATCTTGATGCAAACAGCCATGGAAATACAGTGTTTGGAAATGTAGTAGCAAATACATACCATGGTGCTTTGAATATTAATGACGGAAAACACAATATAATTGATAATAATATATTCGTAAATGGTACTATAAGTCAGGTATGGCTAGCCACACTTGCATATCCTGAAAGAAAAACTAGTGAAAACACTTTCACCAGAAATATAATTTATTATTCAAACCCAAACTCAAAACTATTTCAGATAAGATTATTTGATAAAAGCAAAGGCATATCTCACTCAAATAAAAACCTATTCTGGTCAACAGCTACAAATCTAAATATTGCTAACAACATCACACCTGTTGGGAGTTTTAAGGATTGGCAGAATGCAGGTTTTGATAAAGATTCAATTATTGCAGACCCTTTGTTTGTAGATATTGAGAATAATAATTTCAATCTAAAACCAGTATCACCAGCTTGGAAGTTGGGTTTCAAACCAATACCATTTGAAAAAATTGGTGTTGCTGGTTTTGTTAAAGAAGATTACAAATAAGGTTTTAAATTCTTCCTGCCTTATTGGTTATAAGAAGCCAGATGAAGAATGGTCCGCCTAGAAGTGCTGTTATCACACCTACAGGCATTTCTGATGGAGAAATTATCACTCTTGCAACTGTGTCACAAATAGTCAAAAATCCACCACCTACTAACACAACTGCTGGTGCTAGGTATTTGTGGTCTGTCCCTATTATCAATCTGCAGATATGAGGAACTATCATTCCAACAAATCCAATTGGACCGCATACAGCAACAATTCCACCAACAGTTAGAGATGTAGCAAAGAATAATAATCCCTTTACTTTGTTTGTATCCACTCCCCTACTGATAGCAAGATCATCACCAGCAAGCAAGAGATTTAATTCATTTCTTAAAAGCATTATAATAGTGATACCAATAACAGCAAAAGGAAGAATATTTATAATTGAATTATATCCCACCATTGAGAGACCACCCATAAGCCATCTGAGTAACCTAAAGCTATTATGAATATCAACCACACTCTGAATCATTATAATAATACTTGAAAAGAAAAAACTTAATGCAACTCCAGCAAGAAGCATTGTGCTGGTAGAAAAACCTTGCTTTATTCTAGAGAGACCATATACTATAAGTATTGTCAAAACTGCACCAGCAAATGCAAAAACAGATATTCCTGATAGACCTAAAACAGCTATTCCAAGTCCAATTCTTACATATATAGCAGCTCCCAATGAAGCTCCACTTGCAACTCCAAGTGTAGATTCTGTAGCAAGAGGGTTTCTAAACATTGCTTGAAATGACATACCGCTAATTGCAAGAGAAGCACCAGCCACAAATGCAGTCAGCACTCTTGGCACTCTAATTGACCAGAAAACATATGCATCTGTTTCTGATAAAGTTTGTGTAAGAATTTCTCTTATATTTATAATTTTTAAACCAAAAATTGGAGTAATAAAGAGGCACAAAAGAGCAAAAACACCCATAAAAAATATGATCCAAGGTTTTCTCATTCTATAATGTCTCCAGATACAAGAATTGGAAAACCCTGATATGGCTGATTGATGTATTGGAATGAAGTTTCAAATATTGACTCTGGGATTTTTCTCTTTACTAGCTCTTGTGGAGTATCATGAAAAACAATCTTGCCATTCTTTAATGCTACTATCATAGAACTGCATCTTACTGCTGAGTTTATATCATGTGTAACTGAAATAACAGTGATATTCTTATTTTTATTTACTTCATTTAGGAGATTTAAGACATCAACCTGATGATGATAATCAAGAAAAGTTGTAGGTTCATCTAGTAATAAGATTTCAGCACCTTGGGCTAATGCTGCAGCTATAAAGACTTTCTGTCTTTCACCACCACTTAAAGTGTCCATAAGTCTATCTGCTATATGTTCAGTTTGAGTAGATTTCATACAATCTTTTACAATCTGTTTATCTTCATTTGATATGGAGGAAAATGGACTCAGATATGGATATCTTCCCATTAGAATAAACTCATACACACTAAAAGGATATAGCCTGCCATCTGCCTGAGGAACATATCCAATCTTTCTGGCAATTTCTTTTTGTTTATAGTTCTCAAGAGGCTTGCCATCTAGTTTTATATTACCTGTCCATCCCAAGTTAATTCTATCTAAACATTTAATAAGTGTAGATTTACCAGCACCATTTGGACCTATTATTGACAGATACTCGCCCCTATTCACAGAAAATGTGATATTTTCAAGAATCAATCTGCCTTCTATTGAATAAGATAAGTTTTGAAACTCTACAATTGGACTAATCATTGGCAAGCTCTATTTCAGGATGTATCACTCTTGCAATATCTTCTAGTGTCTTCACAAATCTAGGTCCTGGAAGAGTAACATAATCACCAGTAAGGACATATACCCTATTTTCTTTTACAGCAGTTATATCTTTTAATGTTGACCATTCTTTTATAATGTCTTCTTTTGTTAAATTCAAATCCTCTAAATCAGGGGCTAAATCTATTATTATTTCAGGATTTATTCTGACAAGACCCTCAGCAGATATAACAGGTGTTTTTATCAATCCTTCTGTGTATGCATTCACTCCACCAGCATAATTTATCAACTCATCATAAAATGTATCTTTCCCAGATGCATATACTTCAGAGAGCTTTTCTGACCCAATATTCCTGCCAACACATATCAAGACTGATTTTCTTGGTAAATCTTTTGTGAGTTGTTTTATTTTTTCTATCTTTCTTTTACATTCTTGCACAAGTTTATTTGCTTTTTCCTGTGCTCCACAAACATTACCTATCTGAACAAATGAATCCAAAATTCCATCTACACTACTATAATCAATAACTAAAATTCTAATTTCTAATTTCTGAAGTTGAGTTATTGAGCTTTCTGCATCTTTTCCAACTATCACAATATCTGGCTTTAGTCCAGCAATAGCCTCAAAATTAGGGTCCATATACCCACCAATCTTATCTATTCTTTTAACCTCAGCAGGATATTTGCAATAGTTTGTAACACCTACAACTCTATCACCCAAACCAAGGGCAAAAAGAGTTTCAGTGATACTTGGAGCCATTGAAATTATTCTTTGAGGTATTGATTTATTGTTAGCAGCATTATTATTCTTGTTAGATGTGCAACCTTGCATAAGGAATAATGCAATAGTTATAAATAAAATATATATTGCTCTCATATTAATGCAAACACTCATTTATCATATTTCTAGCTTTTACCAGCCTAGGCAGTTTTCTATGAAGCCAATCATGTATATCTGCATCTATCCAAAAGATAGTAGATTCAGCACCACCCCTGTTATCATTAAAAAGATAATGCTTATTGTGATATACAAAATCCCCATAATCAAACTCTACCTTTACATCTATCTCTTTAAGCAAATCATCTTGGGGCAATTTACTTATCCAGCTCTTAATCACAGGTTCTGCAAGTTTGAGAGCATCTTTGACAAATTCAAAAGGACCAGAAAAGGACATTGTAAATGAAATTTTCTCATCATCAGGACTAAGCATTATAGATGTTGGTAATATCTTCATTTCACACCTTGATATTTATATAAACAAAAAACTCCGCAGAAATATCAACGGAGCATATATACATCAACAATATTCAGCTGACACCTTTGCACCGAAGATGTTAGTTTATAATTCATTTACAGGTATTCCGACTCTTGGATCATTCTAATTTCAGCACCTTCCCACAATAAAATGCAGTGGTATAAAGCTAAAATGCTTTGCTGATTTCGTTCCCAAATACGGCGGCGTGCCCGTGACGGCTTTTCACCGTCTTCCCTGTTATGTTATAAAACATAAAATGAATGTTTCATATTTACTTTTTTATAGTATAACCCTAATTACCCATTATGTGAAGTATTAACTACTGATATATAATATGATAGTACGATAATACAAAATAAAACAGACTTATAATATGGAATTAATATAAAGATGTAGGGAATTATTTACATTATATATAAGTATATATTTCAGAATAATTAATAATTGATTTCTCTGGAGCTTTGTATGAAAATTGTTGTGATAGGAACTGGTTATGTTGGATTAGTAATGGGAACAGGATTAGCTGAATTTGGACATACAGTAACCTGTTTAGATAAAAATGAAAAGAAAATAGAAATGCTAAATAATTCTGAGATTCCAATATATGAACCCGGATTAAAAGAATTAGTAGAAAAAAATGTTGCTGATGAAAGATTATTCTTTAAAACCTCAGACTATGAAGCAATAAGTAATGCTGAAGTTGTGTTTATTGCAGTAGGCACCCCAACATCCAGAAGAGGTGATGGATATGCTGATTTAACCTATGTATATGCTGCAGCTGCTGAAATTGCACCATATCTAAAAGATTACACTGTAATAGTGGATAAATGCACTGTTCCTGTTGGCACAGCAAGGCAAGTAGAAAGAATAATAAGAGAAAATAACCCTGATGCAGATTTTGATGTAGTGTCAAATCCTGAATTTTTAAGAGAAGGTGCTGCTGTTGATGATTTTCTAAGACCAGACAGAATAGTAATAGGAACAGAATCAGAAAGAGCTGTGGAAGTGATGAAACAAGTATATGATCCACTCTATCTTCTTGGTTGTGCAAATGTTATCTGCAATCCTGAATCTGCTGAGCTTATTAAGTATGCAGCAAATGCTTTTCTTGCTGTAAAAATAAGTTTTATAAATGAAATGAGTTTGCTTTGTGAGGCTTGTGGAGCAGATGTGTCAGATTTAGCTGTTGGAATAGGTCTTGATGGCAGAATTGGTAAGAAATTTTTGCATGCCGGACCTGGTTATGGTGGTTCATGTTTTCCTAAGGATACAAAGGCTCTTCTTAAAACAAGCCAAGAGTTTAGCGTACCTTTAAGAATAGTGGAAGCGGCTGTGCAGGCAAATGAAGCTCAAAGAGCAAGAATGTTAGGCAAAATTCAAAATGCACTAAATGGTGAAATTGCCGGAAAGACAATCGCAGTCTTAGGTCTAAGCTTCAAACCAGAAACAGATGATACTAGAGAATCACCTGCACTGTCTATTATTCCTAGACTAGTTGAAATGGGAGCTAAAGTGAAGGCTCATGACCCAGCAGCTATGGAAAATGCAGCAAAAGAGCTTGAAAACGTAGAATTTGTAAAAAATGCCTATGAAGCTGCTAATAATGCAGATGCCTTAGTGCTTCTCACCGAATGGCACCAATACAGAGCATTAGATTTGAAAAGACTTCTTCAAGAAATGAATGAACCTGTGTTTATAGATTTGAGAAATGTATATAATCCCAAGCTATTAAAAGATATGGGATTCAAATATTTCAGTATTGGAAGATAGGAATAAGACCAGTTAATATGCTTATGGGCGACACAATCACATCATTCCAAACAACCAGCATGTCATTCCAAACTTGATTTGGAATCTATTTATTACTTTGAGACCCTGAATCGAGTTCAGGGTGATGTGGTTTTACTCATGGTGGCAAGAAAAAAGCCCTGCACTGAGTTTTGTGCAAGGCTTATATTTTAAGTTTGTAACTATTATTTATCTAAATATTCTGTTGAGTGTATCTATCACTTTATTTGCTTTGTCTACATCATCTTCTGATGATTTATTTGATTTATCTTTGGAATCTGAAGAATCATCACTATTATCAGTGCTGTCATCTTGATTATCAATAGCTGCATCATCTTGAGCATCAGATGTATCAGGTATGTCTATATCTTCCATATCACTACCATCTTGACTGCCTCCCATCATACCTCCCATACTTCCAAGCATAATAGTAGCATTTGATCTGATGAGAACATGTGTTGTGATTCCATCTTTGGTTTGAGATAAATCCTCACCAATTGCAGTGAAGCTGATTGATACATTCTTTGTCTCTTTGAATATGCCAGCTGGGATATAGCAAACAGTGGTATCAGGAGAAAGTAATACCCACTTTTTATCAATTCATCAACTTTTGCCTTTGAAATGGGTTCACCCATAAATGCTGCTGTAGATTCTGGGTCTGAGCTGGATGTCCAGGTTATCATCTCATTGTCTTCGCCACTGAATGCAGAGATTTGATATGCAAGAGCATTTGGAATCTTTTTCCATTCAACCTTTATTGCCTGTTCAAAATCAACTTTCTTACCGGGGCTTATTACTTCAAAAGGTGCTAGGAAATCCTGTGAGTTTGCAAGAGCAAATGAAGTGCCACCTGTGTAGTTTGTAGAAAGCACATACTTACCCGGAGCTGTTGATTCTTTTTTTATATTCTTTTTATCATTGCCAGGCCAATATGCATAAGAATATTTATCTCTATCCATTCTATCAAAAGCAGATGACATTTTCTTCTGTACATCTCTATTCTTCATAGCATCTTTAATGGAAGAGTTTATCTCTTTTGAGCTAATCACTTTTGGCTGACCAGCAGGCACTGTCTCAGAACATTTCCAATAACTGATAAATTTATATTCTTCTTCCTTTTCAGGTTTTTGCTCATCATCATAGACTGGACCATCTGGAACCTGTTCATCTTTAGTTGGCAAATCAATAGTGAGGTCAACTTTAGGTCCAAGCTTTAATCCCTCAGGAACAGCACACTCAGCCTTTGAGTTTTTATCCACACTTTTAGGACTTGTGAGAGTCATAGTGAGAGTTGTAATTGGTTTGTTAAAATCTCCCATCATTGGAAGATTAGGCATACCGGGCATAATCATTCTGCTTGTGGTTAGAGTTACCACAAATAAGGTGGTTAAATCCATTTTTTTCCTCCGAAATTAATTGAACAACACTATAATTGTTGGATTGTTGAGTTCAATTATATAGCTTTCAACAAACATTTATATACCTAAGTATGTAAATAATGAAACTGCATATACTTATATCACACTTGCACCTGAACTTGGAATGCAAGAAAAAATTACTGAATTTTTGTCTTTTGGAGTTTTTATGGATTGTTTTTTTAGATACTTATGATAATATTCTGTCCAAACACTATCTATCAAACTATCAGCTTTATCTTTTTCAACAACAGATATTGCACACCCTCCAAACCCAGCACCAGTGAGCCTTGCACCTTTTGCACCATTTTTTAATAGTATCTCAACTAGATTATCAAGATCATCACAGCTTATTTCATAATCATCTCTACAGCTAATATGAGACTGATTCATTAAACTTCCTAATAATGCAATATCTGATTGTTTTAATGCATCACAAGCTCTTGAGACTCTATCAGCTTCTGTGACCCCCTGGCTGGTGCGCGGGTGATTGATAAAGAAGCGAATACTTCTTTAAAGCTGTCTGTATCTAATTCTATTTTTGTGCCATTCTTTGTAGTAAAGCATTTTTCAATCAATTCTGATTTATCAATATTTATAAACTCTGATATCTTTGATAAAGACATACTGTTATCTGGAATTTTATCTAAAAGCTCTTGCCAGTTATCAATATTCTGCATCACATCACTAAGCAAAACAGCATTTTGAAGCTTGTTTGATTTATCCAGTGATTTAAGCATTTGCACACCAAGTCTGCACTCTACTACTCTAGTATTATATGCATTTCTTGCTTTTCCAGCTTTATTTGCCCTTACCATGCTGTTAGCAATTATAAAAACACAATCATCAGGCACTGGAAAAGTTTGGGTTCTGATAGGATTAAAATCTATTTTTAATACACTTCCAGATTGAGATAATATAGAGGCAGCTTGATCCATTCCACCACCCTCAGTACCTACATATCTCTCAGCTTTTGCAAGCAAATCTGCAAGCTCTTTTTTTTCTATCTCAATATTATTTGCAGATAACAATGCAAATGCACTTGCAACCACCATAGCTGAACTGCTGGATAATCCTGAGCTTGAAGGAATTGTACCTCCAACACTTGCATCAAAACCAATTAGAGGCAGAGATTTTGGAGAGTTTACTTTTGCCCAATTCCATATTGCCTGAGCTGATGCTTTGATGTAGTTTCCCCAATCACCAGAATCATAAGATTCAATGTTCTCTGAAAGCTCAAAACTTCTTGAACCAAACCTAATATCAAGATTGATTAGATTGACAATGGAAGTATTATTTGGAACAAAAGCAAATGCTATCTCTCTATCAATTGCAGTTGGAAGCACAGGAAAACCATTGTAATCTGTATGCTCACCTATAATATTAACTCTTCCCGGTGCTCTTGCAATTTTTATATCATCACTTGATGAAAAAGTCTTTTCAAAAAGCCTTTTAATGTCTATATATAACTGATTTGATTTGTTTGGCATATCTCTTTAGTTTGACTCAGACAGTAATATTTTTTCTGCTGTTAGAAGGTCCTCTGGTGTGCCAACATCCTGCCAAGGACCTTTCATATAATAGTATTTAATACACAATCCATCTTTTATCATTGCATTTATTGCATCAGGAAGCTCATATTCACCTCTTACAGATAGCTTAAGATTCTCAAGATACTTAAATATAATTGGCTTAAATGCAAAAATTCCAGCATTCATCCAATTGGATACAACTGCTCCCTTTTCTGGTTTTTCAATAATATCAACAACAGTTCCTTTTTCTTCATCAGTTAACACAGCTGCACCCTTGTATGGATCATCAACCCAATTTAAGCCAATTGCACCATCACAATCACTATTATTGAAAACATTTATTACACCAGCATAAGCATCAGCACTTGTAATCACATCTCCAAATGTCATCATCACTGAAGAATCACCAATAAAATCTTTTGCTGCAAGTAAAGCAGCACCTGTGCCATAAGCTTCAGGCTGAGGTATATATGACACTTTAATACCAAAAGCTGAGCCATCTTTGAAATGCTCTTCTATTTTTTCTTTTAGATATCTTACTACAAGAGCATACTCTGTGATTCCTGATTCTTTTATATGACCAATAATATGCTCGAGAACCGGTTTTCCTGCAGTTATAAGCATTGGTTTTGGAGTGTTTTTTGTAAGGTCACCTAGTCTTGTGCCTTTTCCAGCTGCAAGTATTACTGTTTTCATTTATATACCTTTCCTATGATTTATTCTTAATATCTGATAAATATGAAACCACTTCAGCAAGCCCTTGTTCTAAGGTTACTTGTGGAATATAGTCTAAAATCTCTTTTGCTTTAGTTGTTACACTGGCAGAGTATTTTATTTCACCAAGCTTTGGAGGGTCATGTATTACTTTCACATTCTTGCCAGTGATTTTTAGAAGCATAGCTGCAAGCTCATTCACACTCACACTTCTTCCGCTTGCTATATTAAATACCTCACCAGCAGCATTATCATGAATGCAGGCAATATAATTTGCATTTGCAACATCTTTTACATAGACAAAATCTCTAGTCTGCTCACCATCACCATATATGTGAATATCATCACCATTTAATATGCAGTCAATGAATTTTGGTATCACAGCTGCATATTGTGATTTTGGGTTTTGCCTTGGTCCATATACATTGAAATATCTGAGCCTAACAGTTTGAAGGCAGTATATCTCATTGAACACACTACAATAATGCTCTCCACATATCTTAGTTGCACCATATGGTGAAAGGGGATTAGGAAGATTAAGTTCACTCTGAGGATTTTTGCCAGTGTCTCCATAAATAGCACTAGATGATGCTATTATAAGCCTTTTTGCTTTTTTATCTCTGGCAGCTCTTAGCACACATAGAGTACCATTTACATTCACATCATTTGCAAGCTCTGGTTCTTCAACACTTTTTATAGCAGATACCTCAGCTGCATGATGTATCACATATTCCACTCCATCCATTGCAGAAAGCAAATTATCAAAGTCTCTAATATCACCATTAACAATAGATATTTTATCTGCAAATGGAGCTATATTGCTCTCTCTGCCTGATGAGAAATTATCATATACTACTACTTCATGTTTCTTTTCAACTAAAAGCTCAACTATATGGCTGCCTATAAAACCTGCACCACCTGTGACCATAAACTTAGACAAAGTTATACCCTCTTGTTGATTTATATTGTTAAGAAGTATTATATACCACTTAAGTTTATATTATCAGCCTACCTTAATTCAATCTTTATTTCTAAGACATCCTCCAAATCATTTAATTTTGATACCTTATAAATTTATAATATGCGAAATCTACTTAAAAATATATAAAAGTAATACTTTTTTGACCACTTTCGGATCTGGGGATTCAGGAGTTGAAAAAGTAAAAGTAAAGGTTATAGCTAATATAAAATAGCCCTCATTGATATTCAAAACTCAAATAAGCTAGATTGCTATAAATTTTTTTTAGAAGATAAATTTTAGCCATCTGTTTTTAATAAAATTATATTTAAATAATTCAATTAGACAGCATAATCTAAACATTTCATAAAGCCTGTTTAAATTTTGATGTTTTTCTGAGCGATAAACAAAAACCCCTACTCTATATAAGAATAGGGGTTGATATTTAGCAGTTAGAATTGCTTACCAGCGTCTACCGCCACCTCTATTGTCGCGACTTCCGCCACGGTTTCCACCGAAACCACCACGATTACCGCCACTTCTTTCTGTTTTTGGTCTAGCTTCATTAACGGTCATAGTTCTACCGCCCATGTCTTTACCATTTGTAGCTTCAATTGCAGCAGCCATGTTTTCCTCTGGGATTTCAACAAAGCCGAAGCCTTTGTCGCCAATAATTCTGATCTCAGCAATCGGACCATAAGCCTCAAATACTGGTCTTAGGTCGCTTTCACTTGTACTGTAAGGTAAATTACCTACATAAAGAGATTTGTTAGCCATTTTTTAGCCTTCTTTCTGGGTTACACCCAACTAAATTGCAACAGACATAAGATTCATGGCCAAACCTCAAACTTAACAGATGTCCGAACCATTTCACATACCGCCGATGCGTATAATATTAAGAAATAAGATAATACATCTCACTTCCAAGAAACATTATACCCTTAACAGCACAATAAAAGCAAATGTTTTTTTATTTTTTATATAAAAATATTAATTGTTGAGACAGCTAGGACAACTTGCAAATTATTTTGAACATTATAAAATAATATTACTAATCAATCTAAAGCTTTACAACATCTTGTTATCAGCTACTTCATGAATGTATTTGGAATCCAAACCACAAGCTCAGGAACAAATAATATCAATATAATTGACAACAACATAGCAATAAGGAATGGAATCATTGGAATCACAACATCACCAATTTTTATTTTGCTGATACTGCATGCAACAAAAAGTGCAATCCCTACAGGTGGTGTGGATTGTCCAACAGCAAGAGCAGCTACCATCACAACTCCAAAATGATTTAAGTCCATTCCAATATGCTTTGCAATAGGGAAAAGAATAGGAATTAAAATTATCATTGCAGGTGTTAAGTCCAAAAATGTTCCTAGTGCAATCATAATAGCAAGCATTAGAAGCTTTAAAAATATTGGATTAGAAGTTATTGCAAGCATTGTTTCAGAGACAACAACCTGAAATTGCTCAACAGTTAATAACCATGCAAAAGGAGCAGTGGCACCAATACATAAAACTACAATCCCTGTAATTTTCACAGTGTCAACCAATACTGGTGCAAAATCTTTTATTGTGATTTCTCTATATATGAACAAACAAACAAATATTGACCATAAAACAGCAATAATAGCAGCTTCTGTGGGAGTAACAATACCTTTCATAATGGCACCCACAACAAATACAACTGTCAAAAGCGAAAGCAGAGAATCTTTTAAGACTAAAATAAATTCTTTCAGTTTAAAAGTTTCACCAGATGGTTGGTGTTTTTGAACTCTTGCTATTAAATGAGCAGTAAGCATTAAACTTAAACCAATTAAAATTCCGGGGATTATCCCACCAAGAAAAAGCTTGCCTATTGATAGTCCGCCTATAACACCCATCAAAATCATTGGTATACTTGGAGGAATAATAATACCAATTGAACCAGCAGTGGATTGCAAACTTGCAGCAGATGCAGTTGAAAAACCACTTCTTACCATAGCAGGAATAAGCACCATACCAATAGCTGCAGTGGTAGCAGCTGTTGAGCCAGACACACTAGCAAACAGCATACAAGCCACAACACTCACCATTGCAATACCGCCTCTAACATTTCCAACCATTGATCTTGCAAGGTTTATAAGTCTTTCAGACATTCCTCCCCTACTCATCACATTTCCAGCCATCACAAAGAGTGGAATTGCAAGCAATGGGAAAGTGTTTGTTTGGAAATACAGTTTGTGAACAATAACCTCTAAAGAATAGCCTGTAAATCCTAAAATGGCAGCTACACAAGCTAAAACCATAGTAACTGAAATCGGAACACCTAAAATCAAGAATAAAACAACAAAAAGGAAGAGGACAGCTATCATTATTTACCTACCTCCATTTTTATTGCCTTTGCAGTTTTAATGTCTGATATAAACATTTCAATAGACCTAGCCAACATCAATAACCCGCCAAATGCAATTGCAGAATATGGAACAGCACTTGGAAGCTCAAGAGTGGCAGTTATAGAATAGGTGCCAGCAATTGCAAATCTCATTCCAAACCATAAAACAATAATAGAAAATATTATCACCAAACTAGTAGCAAAAGCTCTTGCATAAGCTGCAATAATTGGAGGTAGTTTATCAATCACCACTTCAACAGCAAAATGTTCTCTCTTTTTAAGTGCCAAAGAAGATCCAATCATCACAAGCCAAGTGAAAGTTATAGTGGATAATTCTTCTGTCCACGCAAAAGGGTTTTTTAGCAGATATCTGCTTGCAAGCTGTATTGTAACTGTAATACAAATTACACTCAGCAATATACTTCCCAAAATCTCTTCTAGATTATTCCAAATCTTAATTAACATCTATTGCTATTATCTCCTCACACAAGGTCTCAAACTCTTTGCCGTATTTGTTATAATACTTTTCATACATCCATTCAACTTTATCTTTAAAAAGCTTATTATCAACTTCATTAAACTTCATACCAGCTGCAGTAAGTTCATCAATTGCAGTATGCACACTTTCAGTCCAAAGCTGATGCTGTTTTTTCTGAGTTTCATCTATCACTCTGTCCAGAATCTCTCTCATATCATCATCAAGATTATCATAAAAAGTTTTATTTAACACAAATATATCAGGAATTGAAAGGTGCCTAGTCCATGCATAATAAATACAGCCTGTCTCATACATTCTGTATGAAATAGCAGTTGGAGGATTATTTTCCCAACCATCAATCACACCTGTTTGAAGTGCACTATAAACCTCACCCATATCCATAGCAATTGCAGAAGCACCTAATGATGTGATGGCATCTTGATTAACTTTAGAAAGCATTATTCTTATTTTCATTCCAGCTAAATCTTCAGGTTTGTTTATAGGTCCTTTTTTGGTCATAATATCTCTTGATCCTGAATCAAAAAATCCAACACCTTTCATATTCAGTGCTTCCAACTTGTCATAAATCTTTTTACCAGCTGAGCTATTAATAGCAGCAAACATATGTTCACTACTTCTGAATATAAATGGCATACTGAAAATCGTCATTTCAGGAATATACTGGGCTAAGGGTGCAGCAGAAATGAGACCGACTTCAATATTGCCAGCTCTGATACCTTCAATATTTTCAGTAGTTCCGCCTAATTGACTGCTTGGAAAAATTCTCACATCAAATCTGCCATTAGATTCTTTTTCAAGTCTTTCTTTGAAGAATTCAAGAGCGTGATATGATGGATGAGTTGGAGGTAATGGGAGTGCAACCTTCACAACAACAGGGCTTTCTTTTTTTGATCCGCATCCGGTGGTTGAGAACAACAATGCGACAAATAAAAGCATAATTATTGAACATTTTGTTAATCTTACATATTTCACAATTTACTCTCTTACACTTATACCATTCATAAAATTTATATGAGTGGTGAAATTATAAAATATCCACAAAACTGTAGTATTTTATATGAGGTACTTTCAATATATCACTTTTTTTCAATTCTTTCAATATTAAAAGCAGTGAACTTTACCTTTTAGATCTCTTCCTTTTGCTAAGGCTTCTTCTGCAGCCCATCTATTTAATGAAACAAGCTTTATGTTTTTATCAGTTGTAATTTGGATACATCTTTTCCATAAAATTATATTCAGGCTGAGCCATAGCTATTGAATATATATTATCAATTGACTATATAATTCTATATAAAGCCATTCAATTTTTGATGGAGTTGCTTTGGATCTTTTTGGAGAGAATATTTGTCCTTCAAATCTATCTTCTGTGAAATCAATCCATTTGTAAATTAATTCATTTTCAACATCAGTGTCAATTCTATTATTCAGGTCCTCAAGATAAAAATATAACTCTTCTTTTTTTCACATCTCACCTCAAAAATGTTTGACACATATTGAATGCAATAATTACAATTGTACAATTGGTATTATATATACAACATAATGCTATTACAATAATAAAATCTTACTCTAATAGGAATATAAAAATGACTAAAATAACAATGATTGGTGCTGGAAGTGCTGGATTTTGTAGAATGCTAATTCAGGATATCTTATGTTTTGACAGTATGAAAGATGCTCATTTTGCATTATTTGATGTTAATGAGAAAAGACTGAAAACAACATTCAATGTAATGCAGAAAATGAAAGAGCAGAATAAACTAAAATGCACATTCACTGCCACTTTAGATAGAAAAGAAGCACTCAAAGATGCTGATTTTGCAATCTCTATGATTCAGGTTGGTGGACTTGAACCCTATCAATTAGATATTGATATACCACTCAAATATGGTGTTGATCAATGTGTGGGAGATACAGTAAATCCCGGAGGCATATTTAGAGGTTTAAGGCATGTTCCTGCTCTTTTAGATATATTGAAAGATATGGAAGAAGTATGTCCTGATGTTATATTTATGAACTATGCAAACCCAATGGCAATTTGCTCTTGGGCAATGCAGAAGGAATATCCACATATACAGTCAGTTGGATTGTGCCACGGCATTCAGCATACAACATCTATGCTCTGTGATTGGCTTGGAGTGCCTAAAAATGAATGTGAGATATCAGTTGCAGGAATTAACCATATGGCTTGGTTTTTGGAATTTTTGCACAATGGAAAAGACCTATACCCAATGATGTGGGAAAAGATAGAAAATGAAGGTGGAATTAAGGGTGAGGAATACAGATTTGAAATGTTCAAAGCTGTTGGATATTTTATGACAGAAAGCCCCGGTCATCTTTCTGAATATCTTCCATATTTTAGGAAAAGAAAAGATTTGATGGATTTATTCAGTGGTGACGGTTTCTCTGGTGCCACTGCAGCATACCTTAACTTCTGCAAAGCTGGACTTGATAACTACAACAAAGAAATGGCTGATTATGAAAGCGGAGCAAAACCAGTTCCTTATGATGAAGGTAATAAATCAGTTGAATATGCTGCTGATATTATGAATGCAAAAATAACAGGAAATATATTCAAACACTATGGCAATATATTGAACAAAGGCTATATTTCTAACTTGCCTTATAATTGCTGTGTGGAAGTGCAGATCGG
>JBDNDK010000179.1:0-4679 GCA_046719185.1 Armatimonadota bacterium | reverse complement strand
TCCGGGTGGCGCCAGGCGGCGCACAGCAGCGCGCAGGGGTCGTCGCCGACCTGACGACTCTGGCGAAGATTCTGGCACTAATCAGATAGTTTTGTGTTGTGTATTCAAGATCTGATAATGGAGTATGTATAATTGATGGTCCAGCACCAATAGAAGGGTCACCATATAAATTATGCACACAGTGATTCATCCATATTGTGAGAGGAACAGTTGAAAGCATTCCATAGTGTGCATCACCACATCTTTTGTGCTCTCTTATTAGCTTGTATGAATATCTGTAAGCCATTCCACCTATAGTATCCGAATTAGAGAAGAATGTTTGAGCAGCATACCATGAAACTCTTGTAGCAGCTACTGTTGAAATAGCACCATTTAATAACAATGAATATGCTAGATTGTTTGTTGTTTCAGGATGAGCATTGCTGCATGCAGCTTGAAATACCATTGATGGAGTATTATTATTCAAATTTGAAGACATAGCTGATGTAAAAATATCAGATGCAGTAGTTGCACTACCATGAGTCTGCCATATGTGAAAACCATACCCCTGCTGCCATGCATTTTGAACATTTGTATAATTACAAGGTGTAATTTCCGGTGGTGGATTCAAATTATAGTTTTGTTCATATATTCTAGTGTATGGAATTCCTTTGAAATTCAGAACATCATTTTTAATTGCCTCACCAAGTTGATGCCCAGAATAATATGTATCTAATGGTTTGCAGGAAATAAGAGCACGTTTCATCCAACTTCCACCCAATATTCCGTTCTCATAATCCATAATTTTCTGCAATATTGAATCTAAATGAGTGTAATTATCATAAAATGGAATTCTTCCAACTATAACATCAATATTTCTATCAACACCACCAGGTCCAAAATCATGATCACTTTCACCAAAAAAGCCATCATTATCAAGATCCCAATTGCCTTGCAGGCAAGCATAATACAAATCCGATGGAGCTTCTTTGTATTGAGTATAAGTGGTAGCATTATTTCTAGGCCAGAGCATTTTCATAGGCACATTACCAGTAATAGGATTAGGATTTCCTATCAACAAAACATATCTTATATTTCTTGAAATATATCTTGATTTAAGCCAATTCCTTATATTTTCTGAAGCAGTATTACCAATTCCACCACCCCATCCAGAACCATCTCCAAGAGTTGAACTAGTTTCAGTTACTAAATCAACAAGATAACCTAATCTTGTTTTGTGATTAATAAATTTTTGAAGATTTGTGCTGGAATTTACAATGCTGTTAGTGGTTATAATAGTATAGTTATAATTTCCAGTTGCAGGCATTGGCTCTTCTTCACTTAATGATTTTATATTATACCAAGCACCAGCCTCATTAAAATTCACAGCAATTGATGAGACAATGTCATCAAGTATATTATCATTCATTTTCTTGCTTGCAGACTGCATTGCTATTATTGATGATGCATATCTAATTGCTATTTTTCCACCAATATTTTGTTCAAGTATATTCATGACAGGATTGTATCTAAATGGATAATATCTGATTCTTGCCATCATCCACTTTCTCATATAACCAACATCCACAAGCTCAATTCTATTAAGTGGATAAAATGAATTTGAGTTATAAACATCTATATTTTTTCCATTAACTATTTTTGTATTTTCTCCCAAATAATCTATTAATTCTTCATTTGAAGGTCTTAGGGGAGGGGAAGGAACAATTTTTTTTGATAATTTTTGAGATGATATTTTATTTCCTACTAATGATATATTAATTAAATTTGGGTCCGCAGTAGGTGGTAATATTACAACAATTTCCTTGAATGGCATACTTGGGTTACCATAATCATTATACATAGCATATTCATTTGAATTAAAATGTATATAGTTATCAGATTCAAAAATATTTCCATCAAACTCAGGTGTATTGATAAATATTTCTTGAGCAATTGAATTCGAAATAGTAACAATAAATAACAATATAGAATAAAATATTGACTTCATCAAAAGCTCCATTTGTTATACTGGAAAATATACCTGAATAAAATGTCAATATATATTTCAGAATACTTCATAATATTTTATATGTCAATTAAAATATAAAAAAACTTAAATATTCAGGTTCTATTAATGAAATATTTTTTTGTTCATATTGATATAGCATTATTATTACATCTCAAATGCAATATAGAAAAGTAGGATATAAAAAAAGAAGAGAGCCTTTAAGCATAAGTTTCACATACAGGTTAACATAACATATATTATCGTGCGTATAAGATTATTATATTTAGGACAGCTAATACTTTATATTACTGCCCTATAATTTATATAAGATTCTAACTCTTTGCAGTTGCTTTTATACTTTCTAATGTTTCATTTAATTTCTTTACTGCTTCCTTAGCCTCATCAAATATTTCGTCTACATTTATTTTTTCTTCTTTGTGCTGTGAATAGAAATGGCTCCCCAACGCAACTGCTATTCCAATCCCAGCTATGCCACCTAATATTATTGCCATAAGTTTTTTGTCATTCATTTCAATACTCCATTATTTATGCATATTAGACACTTATGTCATATCTGCTATCTCCACCTGGTCCACCATCCATAGAATCAAAAATTCTTTTTACAAATGATAACAATTCTACAGGATTAAAAGGTTTAGTTAGATAACAATCAACACCAGACTGCCATCCTTTTAACACATCGGCATCTTGTGATTTTGCTGTTAGCATTATCACAGGTATATCTCTTGTTGATTGATTTCTTCTTAATGCTCTTAACACCTCAAATCCATCCATTTGAGGCATCATTACATCAAGCACAATTAAATCAGGTTTGTGTTGACCAATTTTTAATATAGCATCTTTGCCATCCATTGCTGTTACTACTTGATATCCAGCTCTTTCAAGATGAACTTGTAATAGCCTAAGGATATTTTTTTCATCATCTACTGCAAGTATTTTTCTTGCCACCAATGATACCTCCATATTTATTAAAGAACAGCAATTATACCATAATTATTATAAATTGTTAATATATTGATATTATTCTATCTATTAGATGATGAAGGGGTTTTTATTACTTTATAGAAACAATATATAAGAACTAAAGTTATAAAAACCCAAGAACTTATCATAAATACCCAGCCAGAAGTTGTCATTTACAAATCTCCTTAATTAATTCAAATATTCATATTCTCATCTTCTCTCAGTTTTCTTGAGTTTCTTATTAAGATAGCAGCAATCACAGCAATTAAAATTATTAATACTCTTGCAGACCATCTTGAAAGGACTTCTTCAGGTGCAACATCATGCATCAATATAGCCCCTATTCCACCTTGTGCCATCCAAGAAACAAGTAGAACAATTAAATAAAAAGGTGTTATGTATTTCATTATATAGAAAAATATCTTTGGAATTCTAATATCAGCACTCATATTAATTTCGTCCCAAGCTCTATTAGATCCAAACACCCAAAAGAAAAGAATTACTTCAATTAAACCAAAACAAACTATACCAACATTGGCTCCCCAGAAATCCATTTCATCAATAACACCCGGACCGAATACCACCAATTGAACAGCTAAAAATATAAATGACCACACAGCAGCAACTGCTTTTTCTCTTTTCCAATCAAATTCATCTTCAAGGAATGTAATAGAGGCTTGAGTTATAGCTAATGATGATGTAATTCCAGCAAAAAATAGTAATGTAAACCATAATGTTGATAATAATTGCCCCATAGGCATTTGTTGAAAAATCAATGGCATTGTGATAAAACCTAATGTAAATGCCCCTTGATTAGCAATATCCTGAACGGCTGCTGCACCCAAAAATGCAAACGCAAGTGGAATTGCTAAAGAACCTCCTAAAACTACTTCTGCAAATTCATTTGTTGCAGTTGTTGTCAACCCTGATAATGCAACATCATCTTTAGGTTTTAAATAAGATGCATAACAAGATATAATTCCAAATCCAACAGAAAGAGTAAAAAACACCTGTCCTGTTGCGGCTAACCATATCTTGGGATCAGAAAGACTTGTAAAATCTGGGTTCCATAGAAATGCTAAACCATCAATTACATTTCTCTCCGGATGATTAGGATCTGGTGACCCTAATGTTAATACTCTAACAACAAGAATTATAGCCATCACAAATAGCATCGGAAGTGCAATTTTTGCAACTTTTTCAATTCCACCGGCAATTCCTTTTCTCATAATCAAAAAGTTTGCAAGTATTGTGATTACCAAAAAAAGATAAATTGGGAAATACCCATTACCACCTAATAACCCACTGAAAAAATCTGGGAATTGTTCAGCAGGCATATTTACAAATGTGCCATTAGCAGAGAAATAACAATACGCCAAAGTCCATGATTCTACATAAATATAATATATAGAAACAGTAAGAGGTATAACCAATCCAAGCAACCCAACATACTTTGATGCCCTACTCTTCCATAGAAGTTCAAACATCCCCGGTGCAGTGCCGTGTCCTCTTGAACCACCAAACCTTCCCATTGCCCATTCAATCCACATCAAGGGCAATCCTAGAAAGATAATGGCACAAACATATGGAATCATAAAAGCTCCGCCGCCATTTTTAACTGCCTGCACAGGGAATCTGAGGAAATTTCCAAAACCAATAGCATTTCCAGCCATAGCTAGAATTAGTCCAACTCTAGTAGCCCATCTCT
>JBDNDK010000178.1:0-4683 GCA_046719185.1 Armatimonadota bacterium | reverse complement strand
AAAATATTGCAGGCAACAGAAATGTTTATAATAGCCTGCACAGATATCATTGACATACACCCTATTGCAAGCAAACTACCATAACTGCTCTTTGATTTTTGAGCAATGATGAATGCCCTGTATGTAAATCCAAAAAATAGTGATAGCAAAATTAGACTGCCAACAAGACCTAATTCTTCTGAAAATGTAGAGAAAATATAATCAGTATGGCTTTCTGGAATAAATACTTTCCCTCTTCCTTGACATAACCCCATTCCAAATAGTCCACCTCTTGCAATTGCCAATATAGATTGTGCAGGCTGATATCCCTGTTGTGAATAATATTCCCAAGGATCAGCAAGTGCTAAGAATCTCTGAAGTCTGTATGGTTCAATATAAATAAATATACCAATTAAAACAATCCCTAACATTGCAATTGGAAACCATTGCCTGAATGGTACACCAGCACAAATAATGAATACTATAAAAGCAATAGCAATCACACTCACTGTACCTAAGTCTTTTTGATACAAAGTAAGCACTGCAACAGGCAATAAGAATAGAGCTACTTTCCACCACTGATTCAAACTTCTTATTCTGCCTTTGATTGCAGAAAAATAATAAGCTAAATAAAGCACTACAGCTATTTTTTGCAACTCAGATGGTTGAAATTGAAATGAACCTACTGGCAGCCATCTCTTCGCTCCATAAGCCTCATTTCCTACAAATAATACAGCTATCATTCCAATCAATGTAATTGCTACAATAGGAAAAGTTAGCTTTTTGATAATTTTCAAATCAAGAAACATTAAAAATACCATACAAAACAAACCAACTATGCTAAATATCCCTTGTTTTAAAAGAAAATACTGAGGATCTTTTACAACATTTGATTTGATAGAAGGCAATACAAAACTTGTATTAAACACTAAAAATAAACCAATCAGCAATAGTAATAATACAATACCAAGAAGCCAATAATCAGGAGGTGATTTTATTTGTGTTTTTCTCATCCTTGAAATTCCCCCTTGAAAGCTTGTTCACCGCTTCCTTAAAAGCATTTCCCCTGTGTTCAAATGATGTGAACATTCCAAAACTTGCACATCCAGGTGTTAAAACAACCACATCATTTGGTTTAGCTTTATGAAAAGCTATATTAACAGCATCTTCCATTGAATCAGCAAACACATAGTCCTTATAACCAACTTTTAATGCAGCTTTCTCTATTAGGTGAGCATCCTGCCCAATTAAAATTACAAACTTGGCTTTTTTTTTGAAAGCCTCAGCCATCTTTGTATAATCTGAAACTTTATCTTTTCCACCAGCAATTATTATTTGATTATTTGATAAAGCATTTATTGAATTAACTGCAGCATCAATATTTGTGCACATTGAATTATTGATATATTCTACATCATTTATTACAGCTACTGGTTCAAGCCTGTGTTCAACTGGCTGAAAACTTACTGCAGCTTGGGATATGTTGTCAATTTCTGCACCTAATAATATTGAAGCAGCTGATGCAGCTAAAACATTTTCTACATTATGCATTCCCCGCAATGCTAAATCATTTTTGTTGCATATATCATAGGTGCTGCCATTATATGTAAATTTTAAAATATCGCCATCAAGCCAACCACCATTATCAAGCTTCTCATTCAAAGAAAACCATACAATATTTGCATTGTTATTTTCATCCATTGCTTTAGTGATTGCATTATCTTTATTTATTATACAATACTCATTTTTAGATTGATTCTCAAATATCCTCTTTTTAGCAGATATATATTCATCCATATTGGCATATCTATCCATATGATCTGGAGACATATTCAAAACCATTGAAATTATAGGTTTGAATGTTTTTATATTCTCAAGCTGAAAACTACTAATTTCTGCTACTATTATTGAATCTTCATCTGTAGAATACACAGCTTGAATTAGCGGAAGCTTAATATCACCTGCAGCAACATTTCCTGCCACATACGCATTTTTTCCACTAGCTCTGAGCATTGTTTTAAGCAAAATTGCAGTAGTTGTTTTTCCATTAGTGCCAGTGATAGCAACTATAGGTGCTTTTGATATTTGATATGCTAATTCTATCTCAGATATGGCATCAACTTTTTTATTTTTAGCCTCTATAAATATTTCATGAGAAGCAGGAACTCCAGGACTTACAACCAGCAAATCGAAATTTTCAAGGTCGATTTTATCAACACCAGTAATAACTCTTGCACCTGCTGATCTCATCAATTCAACACTTACACCTAATTCTTTTTCATCTTTATTATCAAAGATAGTAATATTTGCTTCAAGCTTCATCAAAACTTCAGCTGCTGCAATTCCTGTTCTGGCTAATCCCATAACAGCTATCTTTTTATTTTTAAAATTAGATGTGTTTACCATATTTTTAGTAATGCTCCTGCAATTCCAATCATTCCAGCAATTATTCCTAATATCCACATCCTTATCACAACAGTAGGTTCTGCCCATCCACTAAGCTCAAAGTGATGGTGTATAGGACTTTTTTTGAATACTCTTTTACCAGTTCCTGTAGATATTCTTGTGATTTTGAAAACTGCCCATTGCAAAGCAGATGATAATCCATCAAGGATAAAAATACTGCCACAAATTATCAAAAGTAATTCCCTATGAGTTAATATCGAAGCAGCTACTACTCCAGCACCTAATGCAAGTGATCCACTATCACCCATAAATACTTTTGCTGGATTAGCATTAAACCATAAAAATGCCAAACAGCCACCAACAATTGCAGGGAAAATAGGATATAAACTTAAATCAGCATCAGCAATCCAGATTGGTTTAAATCTGATAGCACAATAAATCATTGCTGAGCATAATATTGCCATCAAACCAGATACTAATCCATCACAACCATCAGTTATATTGACAAAATTTATGAAGCCAACCATAAATATAAGAGAGAAAATCCAGTATGTGGCTCCACTTAACAATACAATATCACCCGCTCTCAATTGTGCATTGAAACCTTCTGGTCTAAAGAATGCAACCCATACTAAAAACATTGCAGAAATTAAAAATTGCACAACCGCTTTGGGTTTGCTTGCTATTCCTCTAACACCATTTACAGGATTTATTGTCCTAACATCATCAATAATACCTAAAACTGCATAAGACAACATCAATATCACAACTGCAAGCAAATCATGTTTTTTAAGCTCACCTGAAAATATAAACTCAGGATTATTGAATACATATACAGTAAATAAAACTCCTGCCAAAATTCCAGCAAGAATAATAATTCCTCCCATTGTAGGAGTACCGGCTTTTGATAAGTGTGATTCTGGTCCATCTTCACTTATCACCTGTCCTAATTTTTGTCTTTTTAATGATGCTATAACTCCCGGTGCAAATAGCATTGATACAACAAATGCTATAAGGAATGGTAGTATAACTATGATTATATCAAGTGGCAAGTAACCCCTCCACAATTCTTTCCATCTTCATTGCTCTGGATCCTTTTACTAATACTACATCTTGTTCTTTTACAACACCTGCAATTTCCCTTGCAGCTCTAACTGAATCATCAAAAGTAAATACTGATGATATTGGCATTCCAGAATCAAGAGCAGACCTTGCAATCAGTTTTGATAAATCACCAACAACAAACAGAATATCAATATTTAATGCACTCACAAGTTGACCTATCTCTGTATGAGAATCTATTGCAAAATCACCAAGCTCAAGCATATCTCCAAGTATAGCAATTTTTCTTCCACCTTCCATCATAGAAAGCGTCTTTAATGCACTCATCATTGATGGAGGACTTGCATTGTAGCTGTCATCAATTACAACATATCCCCTTCTAGAAGGTATTATAGTAGATCTTTTTTCTGGAGGCTTATATGATGCAAGAGCTTCTTTTATGTTGTCATGATCAACACCTAATATATCTGCAACAGCTATTGCAGAGAGTGCATCAGCAATATTATGCTCACCGGGTACAGGTACTACTACATAAAACCCCCCATTTGGAGTATGAACCTCAAAATTGCAGCCCTTTGAATCTATACCACTTGATATAGCTCTTACATCTGCATTCTTTGATTCACCAAAACTAAAAACATTACATTTTGATCTTTTTGAGAAATATTCAAAGTAGGCGTCATCTGCATTCAAAACTGCATATCCATCTTTTGGAAGATGATCCAATAACTCACCCTTTGCCTCAGCTATTGCATCAAGTGATCCTAAAAGCTCCACATGAGATAAATGAACATTTGTAATAACTCCAATTGATGGCTTTGCAATTTGAGCAAGATAGGCTATCTGACCAGATCCTCTCATTGCCATTTCAACAACAGCAGTTTTGTGCCTTGAAGATAGTCCAAAAAGAGTTAATGGAAGACCAATTTCATTGTTAAAATTACCTGCATTCTTTAGAACCGGTCCTCTTGATGCACAAACAGCGGCAATCATTTCTTTAGTGGTAGTTTTCCCTACACTTCCAGTAACACCCACAACATCCGGATTAAACTTGTCTCTATAATATGAGGCAAGTGCTCCAAGTGCCAAGAGAGTATCCTCAACTCTAATAGCAAGACATTTTGCTTCAACTTTTCTTGATACCACCAAGCCTGATGCACCCTTCATTAATGCATCAGCTAAAAACTTATGACCATCAGAATTTTCACCTGTAAGAGCAAAAAATAAATCACCTTC
>JBDNDK010000177.1:0-4703 GCA_046719185.1 Armatimonadota bacterium | reverse complement strand
GGGGCAACGTCTCATGGCGCTTGCGAAAGCCGTCCCACCGCCGATTCTCGACTTCGGAGGCTTCCCCCGAACCTCCACGGTGAATAGTCAACCAGAAAGCTGTTCAAAATGCAGTGGTTCAAAACTTACTCAGGAAGAAGATGTTCTTGATACTTGGTTCTCATCTGCTTTATGGCCCTTTGCTACAATGGGTTGGCCAGAGAAAACTCCAGAGTTAGAATATTTTTATCCAACTGATGTATTAGTTACTTCAAGAGAGATTATATATCTTTGGGTAGCTAGAATGATATTTTCAAGTTTAGAATATCTTGATGGAGAAATACCATTCAAAGATGTTTATATATATGCCACTGTTTTGAATGAAGAAGGCAAGAGGATGAGTAAATCATTAGGCACTGGTGTTGATCCTCTCTATCTAATTGATAGCTATGGAGCTGATGCTTTAAGATTTGCTTTGATTCAGCAAACTGGCAAAAACCAAGACTTAAGATTTTCAGATAAAAGGGTAGAGATAGTAAGAAACTTCTGCAACAAAATCTGGAATGCATCAAGATTTGTGATTATGAATCTTGAAGGATTTGACCATACAAAATCAATCAACAAAGATTTACTCACTCTTCAGGATAAATGGATTCTCTCAAGACTGCAGAAATTATCTGAGGCTGTAAATAAAGGCTTTTCTAACTATGATATGGATGATTCTGCAAGAGCAATATATGAGTTTATTTGGAATGAGTATTGTGACTGGTATCTTGAGATGGCAAAATCAACATTGCAAGATGAAACAAGAAAAGAAAATGTGCAATGTGTATTATATACAGTATTAGAATCAACTCTAAAGATTCTTCATCCAATTATGCCTTTTATCACAGAGGAAATCTGGCAGGTATTGCCCCATAATGGCAATTCTATAATGATATCTAATTTCCCTGAAAGAAATGAAGAATATATTGATGAAGCAAGTGAAAATGAGATGCAGGTTATAATGGATGTTGTAAGAAACATTAGAAACCTAAGAGCAGAGCTGAATGTATCACCTGGCAAAAAGATTGATGTAATATATTCTGCTGATGCACCAAACAAAGAAAAGATAGAGAAGAATATATCAAGCATAATGTCACTTGCAAAAGTTGAAAATATGAAGTTTGCTGATAAAGTGGATAGTGAAGACAAGAATAAATATGTCAGCTCACATATGCCCGGTATAGATTTATATGTTGAAGTTGCTGGTTTGGTGGATTTGGATAAAGAAAAGGCAAGAATTGATAATGAACTCAAATCTATAGAAAAAGAGCTTCAAAGAGTGGAAGGAAAACTGAATAATGAAAAGTTTTTATCCAAAGCACCTGCTGATATTGTAGAAAAGGAAAAAAGAATAGCAGCAGAGCTAAATGAAACAAAAAAAAAGCTTTTAGAAAAGAAAACAGCATTAGGAATATAACTTAACACAATATATTTATATAGTAATTAAGTATTGGAGGAACCTGAAATGATTATAATAATGGATACAAATGCTTCTGAAGAGAAAGTGCAGCATGTGCAAGATGAAATAAAAAGAATAGGGTTCACTCCATTTATGAACCCTGGAGTTGAGAGAAAAGTTATAGCCGTTTTAGGTGAGCTTGATGTTAGAAAAGCTGATCTTGTAGAACATTTTCAATCACTGCCGGGTGTAGCAAGGGTTCAGTTAATATCAGACTTGTGGAAACTTGCATCTAGAACCTATCATCCTGAAAATACTGTTTTCAATGTTGGTGATGTAACAATTGGAGGCAAGGAAGTTGTTGTAATGGCAGGACCTTGCAGCATTGAAAGTGAAAAACAAGCCATTGAACTTGCTGAAAATGTCAAAAAATCAGGTGCAAAACTGTTTAGAGGTGGAGCATTTAAGCCAAGAACATCACCATATAGTTTTCAGGGATTAGGTGAAGAGGGACTTAAGATACTTGCAAAAGTGAGAGAAGTTACTGGTATGCCTGTTGTAACTGAAGTTATGGATACATATCAGGTTGAGCTGGTATGTGAATATGCAGACATAGTGCAGATTGGTGCCAGAAATATGCAGAATTTTGCTCTGTTAAAGAAGGTTGGAAAAGAAAAAAGACCAGTTCTTTTGAAAAGAGGATTGGGTTCAAAACTAAAAGACCTTTTAATGTCTGCAGAGTATATTGTATCAGAAGGTAATCAAAATGTGATACTTTGTGAGAGAGGAATTACTACTTTTGAAGATTCAACTAGGAATACTGTTGACATCAATGCAGTTCCAGTGTTAAAAGAATGGACTCATCTGCCTGTTGTAGTTGATCCTAGTCATGGCACAGGTCATTATCAATATGTAAGTTCTATTGCAAAGGCAGCAGTAGCAGCTGGAGCTGACGGAGTGATGATAGAGGTTCACAATGACCCACAGCATGCTATGAGTGATGGTCCACAATCATTAAAGCCAGGAAAATTTGATGTCCTAATGACTCAGCTAAAGGCAATTGCAAATGCAGTTGATAGGACTATGTAATATAATGTTTTGAATGAAGTGAGTTATAAAGAAAAACACATCCCCCTTCTTCACTTTGTTCAGGAGCCCCCTTCAAAGGGGGAATGAGTATATTAAATAGCAATTATTGTTGAGACTAAATTATTATATTCAAAAATTATAATTTGAATAAAAATAATTCCCCCTTATAAAGGGGGTGAGCCGTAGGCTCGGGGGATGTTGTTTTAAGATGTTTATAGTATCGGTATTTGGGGAACTTGTTCCCGAAACTAAATGATTATATTCATTGATATCTGGAATGGATTCCAGATAAAAATAATAGTTAAAATTGCAGTTTCCCTTTTGGAGGTTTTTTATGCACAGCAAGATGAAGCTGGCTATAGCTATTCTTTTTTCACCATCCCCAGTTTATGAAGAAGTATTAGATAGAAAACTTCTCACAACAGGTTTATTTATTGTAGGTATTGTAGGATTATTAGCAATTCTTGCATCTATACCAAGAGGGATTGTGGGAGGTCCTCTCCATTATTATATTATAGGAAAAGAAAATCCTATCACTTGGATTGGCTTGTGTATGCTTTACTCTGTTATACTCAAATGGATACTCAAGCTTATAGGTTATGATGTTGATTATGCAAAGGTATTAACAGTTCTTTCTTGGGCACATGTTCCTTTTATTATTCTTCAGTTTGTGCAAGGTGTACCAATGTGGATTGCAATGCATCACTCATTGAGTCCAAGCATGCTAAGAATAATTGATGCCTCAAGATTTTTAATACATATTTGGTTTGTCTATATTGTAGCAAGAGGAATGGTAACTGCATTCAAAATGCCTATTATTAGGGCTGTGGTTACATATTTAGTTACTGCTATGATGCTGATTATAGCATTTACAATCACATTCACTATGTCAAGGGCAACACCTTTTAAAGATTCATTACCCGGAATATCAAATTCTATAAAAATGGTAATAGCAAATGATCAGACACCATGGGCAGTGGCTAGTGTAGTTGGTTATATATTAGGCACTCATTTTCTTTCAAAATCTCTTGAAATGTCTAAGCAGTTAAGAACAAAAATAATGACAATATCAATTTTGGTAGGTCTTTTTGGTAGTGGCATTTATATTTGGCAAGTTATGAAAGCAGATTATTATGGCAGATTTTTGGCTGCTCATTCTGCTTATGGTAGAGATAAATTGGGCAGGGCTGTTGAAATATTAAGAGGGCTTGAGAATATAGAATACAAAAATGCTCCCATAATGCTTGATATTGCAGACTTATATTATGTTGATGGCAAGCCTAAAGAGGCAATAGGGGCATATAATAGATTTATGGATATTGTAAAAGAAGTGAAATATGGAGAAGCAGAAAATCAATATTTCTCAAGAGCATATACAGGTATTGGGGCTAGCTATGATTATTTGGGTGATTATGATAATGCAATCAAGAATTTTGAAAAAGCCTCTAAGCTATGGAAAGATTTCAGAGACCCTTGGATTAGAAAGTCAATCACTCTAAATAAGCAAGGCAGATATGAAGAAGCAATAAAAGCTGGCACTCATGCCACAAGGAAACTAGGATCAGAATCAGATATAATATGGGTTTCTTTAGCTACTGCTTTCCTAAAAAGTGGAGATAAAAAGGGTGGAGAGACCGCAGCTGCTGTGGTTTTTGGCAACAATCCAAATTTAGCAAAAAGAGTAAGTGAAGATGGTTGGGAAGGAGCAGTATTCAAATTAACTCTCAAAGATTTAAAACCTCCTATTGATAGTGAAACAACAAATACAAAAGAACTTGAAAACATAAATAAACCTGAAAAAAAATAAACTAATCAAACTCAATTAAGTAACATTTATTGTTATATATCAATCACCTTGCAAATTGCTAACAATATATGACAATATTAAAATACTACTCCATGTCAATTGTGAAATTAAATATAGAAATAATCACAAAATGAACGACCATATAAGTATATTGCCAATAATAAAGTGTTGGTATTTATGACAATACCAATAAGAAAGAATGATATATGAACTAATAAAGAACAATATATTAACAAATAATTAAAATACAAATAATCAAAAAATTAGTTGACAATACTCAAATTGCATGATAAAAAGAAACTATGGAAGCGAAACAATAAGTAAATCGGCAAAAATAAAAAGATCGATATTGTTGATGCTCCAAATATTTAGCCCTATTAGGGA
>JBDNDK010000176.1:0-4732 GCA_046719185.1 Armatimonadota bacterium | reverse complement strand
CACAGGTATGACATCAGACCTAATTGTGTTTCCTAAAGATGCCACTCAAGATGAGATTAAAGACCTTATAAAGAAGCTAAATGATGACCCTAGTGTGCATGGGATAATGGTTCAGCATCCTGTGCCTTCACATTTAGATGAATTAGATATACTATCCACTGTATCTGTGGATAAAGATGTAGATGGGATTAGTTCAGTTAGTCTTGGCAGGCTTGTGCTTGGGACTGCTGATTTTGTATCTTGCACACCTCTAGGGATTGTTACTTTAATTGAAAAATATGGGATAGAGATTAAAGGCAAAGAAGCTGTTGTGATAGGCAGAAGTATAATTCTTGGCAAGCCTGTTGCATTGGCTTTGTTAGAAAGACATGCCACTGTTACTATATGCCACTCTAGAACAGTTGACCTTCCTGAGGTTGTAAAGAGAGCTGATATTGTGGTGGCTGCTATTGGAAAGCCTGAGTTTATAAAGGGTGATTGGATAAAAGAAGGTGCTGTGGTTGTAGATGCTGGATACAACAAAGTTGAAGGCAAAGATAAAGATGTTGGTGATGTAGAATATGATGCTGCTTTTAAAAGAGCAAGCTATATCACACCTGTTCCCGGTGGAGTTGGTCCTATGACCATAGCAATGCTGCTGTCTCAGACAGTCAAAAGTGCAGAGATGAAGTCATAAAGTATAATTTTTTATTTTTAATGAACCAAAATATAGTAATGTGCAGTCTAAATTATTGAGACTCATATATGCTGAGGAATTGAGATGTTGAAAAACAGCAATAGTGGAAACTCAATATATGGCAATCACACCAATTCTATTAGAGAAAACAGCAATGCATCTGTTGCAGATCTAATAGCTTCTGCTACTGCATATCTATTCCAAGGCAAGCTTGATGATGCTTTGAATGAAGCTAAATATGCTTTGACTTTTGATCCAAAAAACTCCAGAATAACACTTTTGATAGGCTCTATATATGAACAAATGGGTAATTATGACAGTGCTCTGATGTTTTATAGATTTACTTTAGAACTAGATCCATCATACACTGAAGCTATTTTGAAATTGAAGAAGTTGGAAGATAGAAAAGAAGAAGTTTCAATATTGCCTTCAGATGGAGTTAAGAGTGAAAAAAATAAAAACACAGGCACTAAACTGATTCTTGGATTTGGAATTTTTCTTTTGCTGCTTATTATAATAATGATACCTATTTTGGCTCACAAGAAAGCAAGAGATGCAGCTCAGACTGAACAAGTAAATATGCAGCAGAACTTTCAAACTGTTCCGGAAAATAATCAGGGAGTGCTGCAGTATCCAAGCGGTGATGTTAGATCAGGCTCACCTCAGCAGCCAAATGCAGACACAAAGCAAAAAGAAGCTGTTGAAACCACAAAAAGAACACCTGCTGAGTCTTTAATTCTAAATAGTATCTCTGAAAAAGATGTTATTAAATCCAACAAGCTGAGAGTATATGAGGCTGTGGCAGATCCAAGGCTCAACTCTGTTATTTTATCAGTTGGAATTACAGTAAATCAGTCTCTTACTCAAACTGTAATCATCAGATTTTCCTATGCTGTTGCTGAGGCAGCTTTTGACAGCCACAAAGATATAAACAGTGTAACAGTAAGGATTGTGCTTGAGAGTGAAGGCAGCACTCCAATGATAGGATTTGTTGGAGATATAAGCAGAAACACATTTGAGCAATTGCCAAAAGATGCATCATCAGACCAACTGCTAACAGCCTTCACCAAACAATGGTGGAATCCCTATATAGCAGAAAGATAAAACCAGCCTATCATAGATAAAAGCAGGGATATAGTTTCCCTACTCTATCATCTTAAACTCTACACTATCAAAGCAGTTGATATGCCATGTGCCACCTTGAGGTTGTTTGTAATCTAAAAGTAGAGTGAGTCTGTTTGATTTTGCTGTTGTTTTGATTTTTATTTGAGACCATTTGCCTTGAGATGATGTATAATCACTCCAAATGATGCTGTTTGATTTATAGCTATCCATTCCCATTGGGTCAATACCTATTCTGCATACAGAGCTACCATCACTATCACCTTCATCATATGTGTATATATATACACTAGCTTCATATTCTTTACCAATTTCTGCTGATATAGTTTGATATACTCCCCCAGATTTCACAGCATAGTTTGATGGTATTCCTAAGAAATATTTGCCAGATTGAGGCGTTAGATTTTTATGCCAAGGTGCTTGGAATACACCATCCACTCTGCCCCAGAGTTTCCATCCTCTCATATTTCCAAGCTCAAAGTCTGGGTTTACAACTGAATTGGGGAAGCTGGTGTAAGCTGTAAGAGTGATATCTTGTCTTGTGCAGTCATCACCTTTGAGTTCAATATCCTTAACATGTGTGTTGTTGTATAAATTCTTATTTGCTATGAGTTCATATTTTCCTGATGGGATTGCTGTTATTGCAAAGCTTCCATCTTGAGCTGTTCTTGCATTATAAAATCCCGGCACAAGATACACTGATACATCTGATATTGGATTATTATCAACATCTCTCACCTTGCCTGATAAAATAGAATGCTTATCTGAGAAAAAGAATTGTCTTACAGGGAAATTATCTCTATACACATATCCTGCTGGTCTGATAGTATATTTGCCATCAGCTTTAAGAAAGCCATAATATCTTTCATCATCATCTCCGGGCCACTCTAAAGTCCACTCTGGAAGAACCCATTGAATAATACCTGCAGCATCTGTTTCTTCAATCACATCAAGCCAATATTTGAATCTTATTGCTTGCTCATATTCAGTGTTGCCGGGAATATTTGCTGGATTATTACCTATCTCCTGCACCACCACAGGCTTGTTTGTGTTTTTGTGCATATAATCAATCACATCAGGCAAATCTTGATCATGATAAGTCCATAAATAATAATGGAAGCACAAGAAATCGCAGAAAGAAGCAATGTCATTTATCTCTTCAGGCTCAAAATTAGCAGTACTTATTGCAAGACCAACAGTAACTAAATGATTGGGATCAACTTTCTTTATATGCTCTGCCATTCTTCTGAGCCAGCCAATTCTTAGCTCAGCACAGCTTTCTGCACCTTCAAGTTTCCAATTCCACAGCACTTCATTGCAAATATTATCTGGCTCATTTTTGATATCCCAGCCAAAGACTGCGGTTTCATCTTTGAGCATATTGCACACAGCATCAATCATTGCAAAATGTTTTTTTTCTTCTTCAGTGCCTTCTGCAGGATATGTGTTCACTCCATCAAAGAAAGTAAACATCACTTTTATGCCTTTTGCTTTGCATATATCAGTGAATTGTTTTATTTTTTGAAGGTTTTCTTCACCCGGATGGTCTGAAAAATCCAGAAAAGTCCTTATAACATTAGCTCCAAGACCTGAAGCTATTTCTAGTTCTTTATCAATAGCTATTTTGTCCCATTTATCCCATATTTCCCATGGTGCATTTTGAGGGTAGTAGTTAAATCCTTTTACTTTTATTATTGAATTTCTATCTGAACTCAAAACAAATTGATTGCCTTTAACTTGCACAAATCCATCTAATGCTAATGCTACTGCACTAGATGATAATACACATAAAATAATTGCTGATAAAATCAATCTAATCATAACTTATACTCCTATTAAAAAATTCAAATATCATAAATTCAAATTTTTGTTTTGTTCTTTAGGACAGCAATAATTTTCTGCTGAGTCCAATTGTTCTTTTGTTCCCATCACAATAAGCTCATCACCTTCTTTTAACACCAAATCAGGGTCTGGGTTAGAGAATGTTACACCATCTGGTCTCCATACTGCAAGCACTGTGATTCCTGTATTTTCTCTTAAATTGCCCTCTCTTAGTGTTTTATTTATCAAGGACGAATTTGGTTCTATTATATAGTGACCAAAATCCATATCAAGAGTATCACTATGAATCACAGAATCTATAAACTCCATAATTCTAGGTTTCAATACAGCAAGGCTCATACTTCTTCCACCAAGCACATAAGGTGAAATAACTCTATCAGCACCAGCCCTTTTTAGTTTTGCTTCATTCTCACCTAATATTGATCTTGCTACTATAAGCATATTTGGATTTAGACTTCTTGCTGTAAGAACTATGAACACATTTTCTTCATCAGTTGGGTTAACAGAAACTAATCCTTTAGCTTTTTCAATTCCAGCTTCAATCAGCACATTATCATCAGTTGCTACAGCATCTATATATGGAATATTTTGCTCAATAAGTTTAGGTATCTGGATAGGGTTATTCTCAATCACCACAAAAGGCACACCTTCTTTTGAGAAGTCTTTTGCTATCTGTTTTCCCATTCTTCCATATCCACATATAATGTAGTGATCTTTCAGGTTGCTGATAAGTATGTCCATAGCTCTCCTCTTAATTTCATTTTCTGTTTTGATTAGATAATCCACAGCATAGGTGGAAGCATCAGCAAATGGCAGAAATACAATATCTGCACCTTGAGACTTCAATTTGTTCACATCAGATTTTTTAGCTGCAGTCATTGCAAAATGACCAGTGAATCCATGTGTTCTAAAAGACTGCATCAAAAGCCTATTAACATTTTCATCTGGTATTGCACTAACAAGCCAAGTTGCTTTAGAAAGAGGCAGAGATTCAGGGAATTCCATATCCTCTGCATCACCAAAGAAAGAGTTTATTCCCCTACTGTTCCATTTTCTTACAGCATGGGGAATAAACTCTTTCTTTGGTGATGC
>JBDNDK010000175.1:0-4747 GCA_046719185.1 Armatimonadota bacterium | reverse complement strand
TTTCATTTGTAGGTGAATCTATTTTATGAATACTCATATCCTTAAAATATTCAAACTCAACAGCATTTATTCCGGTTGCATTTAATCCTTCTCTTATATTGCCAAAAGCATCTATAAGAATAAAATCTCTTGCAGAAATATACATCATACTCACTCCAAATAATTAACTCTGTTTAGCAAATTTATTATATGATAACATAATTCAGGCACTTTTAGAAAAAATTGAACTAGAAAATAGATATTTCAACCCAGCTATTGGGTATAATCTTGTAAATCTAAATATATATATAGGAGTGGGAAATTGAAAGTATTAGTGGTTTATGCACATCCATATTCGGGTTCTTTTAACAATGCACTTTGCAAAGAATATATTGATGGATTAAGAGAAACAGGCCATGTGTATGACCTTATAGATTTGTATGCAGATTATTTCAATCCGGTATTAAAAGCTGAGGATTTTCAACTTTTTCAGCAGGGTAAAGCTGCTGATGATATTGCAAAATATCAAGAAAAGGTATTGTGGGCAGATGCTATGGTGTTTATATGTCCTGTTTGGTGGTTTAGTATTCCTGCTGTTCTCAAAGGTTGGATAGATAGAGTATTTTCTATTGGTTTTGCCTATGGATATGGTGAGAATGGTCTTGTGGGTCTTTTGAAACATCAAAAGGTGGTTATTATTCAGACTTGTGGTGGTACTGAGGATGCTTATGAAAATTATGGCTTCAAGGCTGGAATGGAAAAATCTATTGATGACGGCATATTCAGATTCTGCGGCATTCAAAATGTTCAGCATGAGTTTTTGTATAATGTAATTGCTACCACAGATGAAGTTAGAAAAGGTTACCTTGCAAAAGTGAAAGAATTGGCAAGCAGTATCTAATCAATCTAATATATGTTCATATCATGCGTCCTTGTTTTATAGATGAAAATAATGGTATCCTTTTCATTAACCTATGAAAAATAATTAGTGGAGCATGATATGAATTATTTATCAATTATTTTTAATACAATATTAGCAATATATACAGCAATTTTCTTGTTGCCTCTAAATTGTTTGGCTCAAAATAATGTCAAGGAAAATGCTGTTTTTTATTCAGTTCCTGATGCTGTTTACAATTCACCTTGGCTGGTGAAAGTTAATAACAAATTAGCTCCAATAGAAAAAGCCGGCTCTTTTAATGGAGCTTATTATGTGAGATATCAATCTGATAATTCTGCAAAGATTGAAGTAGAGCTAAAAGAAGCAAGCAACCCTACACTAATACTCAAACCCTTCAAGTATAACCCTACTATAAATAAAAATCTTATTATTTTTGATATGGAATCTTGTGGCACTGCTGTTGTTACTGTAAAGGATGCTGAAAAATATATCTGGCCTCTTATTATTGTAAAAGATGAACCAGAAAAATTTCAGCTTTCAGATGTTGCTAAAGTATATAACATTAAAAACTATTTAACTGGTGATGGTGTTCAGACATCAAATATACAAAAAGCCCTTGATGAGTGTTATGCAAATGGTGGTGGAATTGTATATTTTCCTGATGGGATATATTACACAGGTACAATTAGAATAAAAAGTAATACTACTTTATATCTGGCAAATGGTGCATTGATAAAGGCAAGCCACAATCCTGATGATTTTCCTGTTGATGAAGGAAGAAAAGAGCATGGCACACATGGACCAGTGTGCAGTTTCAGCAGAGTTGTTATGTTTGATAATGCAGATAATTCATCAATAAGAGGATATGGAGTGATAGATGGTAGTGGTGATATATTAAGAAATACTCATAATAGGCATATCCAACTGATGGATGTAACAAACTCTAAGAATATTGTGATAGAAAATGTTGTGCTTAGAAATTCAGCTGAATGGACACTTCATATACTAGGTTGTAGAAATGTTGATATATCTAACTTGAAAATAATCAATGATTGGGATGTGCATAATACAGATGGCATAGATCCTGATGTCTCATCTAATGTTTATATTAGAAACTACTTTGGTTTTTGTGGAGATGATGCTATAGCAATCAAAACCACAGGCAACTCAGATATTCTAAAGCCTGCTGTAAATATTGAAGTTATTGACTCTCTAGTGATGACTAGAAAAACATCATACAAAGTAGGCACAGAGACCTATGCAGACCTAAGAAATATAGTATTTAGAAATTGTGAGGCAATAAACTCTGCAAGAGGTGCTGGTTTGTGGATGAGAGATGGTGGCACAATGTCTAATGTGCAGTATATAAACAATACTTATGATCTTTATGAAATAAGAGGAGAGGGAATGAGTGGAGAGCCTGTGAGGATAGTGATGGAGCAAAGAGATGGCATAGGCAAAATAGAAAATGTTATCTTTGAAAATGTAATTAGCACAGCTCCATTTAGGAATATTATAGAAAGCAAAACCCAAGTGCCAATTCAAGATGTTCTGTTCAAGAATTGCACATTCACAATAACTCCAAGAGATATAAAAACTGAGCCTAGATATCTTTTTGAACTATCAAATGCTCAGAATATAATATTTGATAATGTAACAGTCAACTGGCAAAAGGCAAATATTGAAGTTTGGTCTGGTCTTATCAAAAAAGATGATACAGATACAGTAGATATTTCTGGGATAAAAGAAGAGAAGTAAAAATTCTGTCATCCTGAACTTGATTTAGGATCAAAAAAACACGTCATTCCTAACTTGATTCGGAATCTACATAATCATATGAGATGCTGAGTCGAGCTCAGCATGAAGTTTTGTGGGCTTTACTCGATTTGACGAACACATTGCGGTGTTTCCCTATGGAATCGGTGTGCGGTGTTTCGGGAACTTGTTCCCGAAACCTATTTGAAAAAGTAAAAAAATAGAGGTCTATATGAGCAAGTTTTTTTCAGCAATTATATTATTAGGATTATCAACTATGAGTAACTCATTTGCATCAATTATTACATATAACAATATACCTGATGCAGTGGCAGACAGCCCTTATGAAGTGATAGCAGATGGAGTAATTGTTCCGATAGAAAAAGCTGGTGCATATAATGGCTGTTATTATGCTAGATTCCTATTTGAAGATACTGCAAGGGTGGAAGTAAATATAAAATCTACAGCAAAAGTGGTTGCTGAAGTTAAGCCAGAAAAATTCAGAACAAATTTTAATTATACAGATGATGGATTTGCTTTTGATGTAATACAATCAGGACCTAGAGTGATAACCTGCTACTCCGGCAGTAGAGAATTATGGAATCTAATCATATTTGCTCAGAAAGAAAGTGACTTCAAACAATCTCCCAGAACTGACAGCAACACAATATTCATCAGCAAATACACAACATCAGATAGTACTCAGACAGCTAATATCCAAAAAGCTTTAGATGAGTGCCACAGTAATGGTGGTGGATTAGTGGTGTTTGAACCGGGAGTATATATAACTGGTCCTCTTAACATAAAATCAAATACAAATATTTATCTGTCACCTGGAAGCATTATAAAAAGCAGTCTTAATCCTGATGATTATAAGATAGATTTTGAAGGAAGAGAATTAGTGGCAGATGCACCTGTCTCAAGCTGTCATGCATTAGTGAATTTTATCCATAGTAAAAATTCAAGCATATTTGGAGCTGGTGTGATAGAGGGTCAAGGTCATATTATAAGAAATGAACATGGCTTAAAAGCTCCAGCTTTGCAGATTGTGGATAGTGAGAATATAGATATAAATGATGTGATATTAAGAAACCCTGCCACATGGACATTTCATATTTTAAGAAGCAATGATATTAAAATAGATAATCTCAAAATCCTTACAGATTGGAGTGTGGGTAATACTGATGGGATAAATCCAGACAGTTCCAGCAACATTAGCATTTCTAATTATTTTGGATATTGTGGAGATGATGCATTTGCAGTAAAGACTACAAGATATCAGGGCTCACCAAAACCATCAAAGAACATACACATTAAAGACTCACTTGTGATGACAAGAAAAACAGCATTCAAAATTGGCACAGAAACCCATGCTGATATTTCTGATGTATATATAGAAAATGTGGAAGCAGTAAATTCTGCAAGAGGCATTGCAATCTGGCTAAATGATGGGTCAAATATATCAAATATCAATTATAACAACCTCACTTTAGACCTCAGGGAATATGTGGGAGAGAGTATGAGTGGTGAGCCATTAAGATTTGCAATAGGTTCAAGAACAGGCATAGGCAAGTTAAGTGATATCACAATAGATAATATGAATGTGAAGTCACCCGGTGCATCAGTGATTTCAGGCAAATCAGAATCTAAAATAACTAACTTCACAATCAAAAACTACACCCATGAGATAACACCAAGAGGAGACAGATTTGTGCCATGGTATCTATTCAATATATCAGATACAGATAATTTGATAATGGATAATATCAACATCAAATGGCTTAGCTTCAACCAAGACCTTTGGCTAGGTTTTATAAAAGAAGAAAACACCACAAACACACAAATAAATAATTTTAATGAAGAGAATAGATAAGAAATCTGCACATCATTCCAAAAAATATGTCACCCTGAACTCGTTTCAGGGTCTTAACATGCCATTCCAAACTACCGTCACGTTATTTCAAACTCCTAGCACGTCATTCCAAATTACCAGCACGTCATTCCAAACTTGATTTGGAATCTATTGCAATTATATGAGATGCTGAATCAAGTTCAGCATGACGAATGGATTTGGTTTCGGCAGCAAGTTACCGCAAACACCGCAAATTGAAA
>JBDNDK010000174.1:0-4933 GCA_046719185.1 Armatimonadota bacterium | reverse complement strand
GCCTGCAGTGAACAACTTCAATAAATTCAATCTTAGCTTAGATGGAGCTTCTTTTCCTGAGTATGTATTCAATGCTGACTTCAAAAGTATGAATAAAAGATTTGATAAGATATCGATTCTTGGTAAGTATGATATTGAAAAGCATAATCTTTATTTGGATACTAATGCAATCAAACTTAATGCTGGATATTGGTTTGATTATGCATTGTCAGATAATGTGGTAAAGATATCAAATGGATATGTAGATGCTTCTGTTGGGTTGGGCTTTAGCAATCTGAATAAAGATATGAAGTTTTCTATCAGAGGGAATGCAAGAGTCATAAATGCTGATGTCAATTTACCTTGGTTTAATGAACCATTAAAGTCTTTCAATGCTGATTTGAAAATTGATAAAAATATATTAGATATAAAATCCTCACTGTTTTCTATTGGGTCTCAAATAAACCTAATAGGAATAGTTAAAAATATTAACAATGACCCATATTTGGATTTGAAATTATCTAGTCCGGCACTAGATTATACACAACTAACGAATACACTTAATTTAAAAGGTTCATTGGCTAGATTAAAAGCTAATGGCAAAGGAAAGGCTCTTGTGAGTGTGATTGGTCCTTGGAATGATTATGTTCTTAGTTTTTATGCTCAATCTCCAGAAGTCTTATATATGGGATATTCTGCTGACAATGTGAGTGTGACTGGTCAATACTCAAAAGGATTGCTTATCTTTCAAAGGGCAGCTGGAAATATTTATGGTGGGTTAGTGAATGGAACTGCAAAAATAGAATTAAAGAAACCTGCTGAGTTGTATATATCTGCTAAAGCTAGACAAATAAACTTAAACAAAGTTGCATATAAATTGCCCGCAAATATAACTGGAATTGCCAGTGCGGATTTTACAATAAAAGGAAAAACTTCTAATCCAAAAATTCTAGGATCCTCTGTTCTGAACAAAGGCTCAGTTTCTGGAATATCATTCAGCAAAGCCTCTGCAGATATTCAATATCAAAAAAACACATTAAACATATCAAATGGAAAAGTTGCTGGGCTTAGTGGAGGCGGGTCTGCATTATTTCAAGGTAATATTATAAATCAGAATTTAATGAATATTGATTTATTGCTTAACAATATAGATATAAAAGCTTTGAGGATTCAGGGAAACAATGATTTTGCAGGAAAGGTATTTTTTGCTGGAAATGTTAAAGGAAACCTGCAAAATCCTATACTAAGTGGCACACTAGAAGGATTTGATTTACAGTATAAGGATTTTGTAGCAGATTATACAAAGTTAGATATGTCTGCAAGGAAAAGACTTGTCTCAATTAATGATGGTCTCATTAGAATATTTCCAGCAAAAATTGCTTTCAAAGCTAATATTGCTGATCCTCTTACACCTACCCCTAGATTTGCAGGGTCCGCTGATGTTGAAAACCTAAGTGTTAGCCAATGGTCAGACCTTGAATCTAAAGGAATTAATGTGAAAGGCATAGTTAATGGTCATATAGATTTTGAAACTGTTTATCTAGCAAATGCAAAAGATTTAAACTATCCTTTTAAAGATTCAAAAGTATATGCAAATTTCAGAATGGCAAATGGTTTTGGATTTGGCTATCCTATAGATTGGGCTAGATTTGAATTTAGAATCAAAGATGAAATAATGAATGTATTAGATATATCTGCCAATAGTGGAGATGCTTTTTCAATTCTTAAAGGTACAATAGATCTTGAGAAAGAGCATCTTGATATGTCTTATGAGGCAAGGGGCTTCCAATTAGAAAGACTTTCTGACTTGCAGACTATTAGCGGTGGAAATATTGGTGGTAAAATTTCAAATGCTGTAAAGCTTTCAGGTGTTTCTAATATGTATGGCACTATCAGTGGATATATACAATCTCCAGTTGTTAATGCTAATGCAGATATAATTGGACTTAGAGTAAATGGTTATGTATTTGATAGAGCACAAACACAGCTTCATTGGGAAGACAACCTAATACAAACTGCAGATTTTCATTTATATAGAGCTGAACATGGTATAAGTGTAAATATTTATGATTATGATGTATTCAACATGCAGGCAGGTGAGATTTCTGGCACTATTCAGAGTGCAAGACTTTCAGAGCTGTGGGGAATGTTTAGGGCAAGTCCATATTTTACATCACCAGAAGGAAGAGAACTAGGAAAGAAAATTGCAAAAGCACCCGCTTTAACTTCCGGCACTGTTAATGGAGATTTTGTTTTTGGTGGAAACTTAAAGAAACCTGATGGATGGCTAAATCTTAACATAAACAAGATGGGAATTGAAAGGCAAAGGTTTGATGATGTAAATATTGAGCTTTTTGCTGAAAATGGTATTGTTGAATTGAAGCAACTTACTGCAGGAAGTGATGAATTAGTAATTACTGCTCATGGTAAGCCTCTCTATCAAGATGGTATTATAAATCTTGATTTTTCGGCTATGAATCTAAACTTAGAAAAACTAAGACCTTGGCTTGGTGATAATACACCCGGCGGAATTATGTCTGCAGATTTTGAAATTTATGGAGATATTAAATCACCACATATTATAGGTTCTCTTGAAATAGATAATCCCTCTTTCAAAGATTCAAAATTTGATAAATTCAGAGCAAGCCGAATAGAAGTAACAGAGAACAATATAGAGCTATCATATTTGATTTTATCAATTGGTGGTCATCAAGCAACTGCAATGGGTACAATTCCTTGGGACTGGAAAACATTCAGTATTCCAAACAATGAAGAAATTCAAATTTCTGGGGGATTAAGAGAACAGGATATAAAGCTTTTAGCATCACTCTTTCCATTAGTAGATGAATCTAAAACTCATGGCACTATCAATGCAGAAATTAAGGTTGGTGGAACAATATCAAATCCTCAATTAGATGGTGTTCTCAAAATTGAAGATGGCACATTTGCTATGATAGGTATGACCAATGTTTTTGAGAATATAAACTCTGATATTATACTCAAAGGTTCAGATATTATTATCAACAAGCTTTCAACAGATTCATCACTTGGAGGCAGTTTGGAGGTAGTTCCCGGTAGCACAATCAATCTTGCTGGAAATGCTGAAAATCAATATGATATAAAAGTTCAATCAAAGGGTTTAGTTGTTGGTGAGAGACAGATGTTTGGTTTTGATGAGATTATTTTAACTCAGATTGATGCTGGATTATCCATCACTGGCAAGCTCTTGTCACCAATGATAAAAGACTCTGATGTTGGTGATACTCCCGCAGGAGTGCTTCTGTCAAATACCACTGCTCTAATTGGTTTACAGGAAGGTGAACCAAAACCTCTTCCGGAATTTTTGATAAATCCTATGTTTGATATTACAATAAGACTTGGTAATAATGTAAGGCTTGGTCCTCCAAGAATCACGCTTTTTGCAGGTGGTTCCGGTAGACTTACAGGTTCACTTGCAGCTCCTAGATTGAATGGCATTATTGATATACAAAGAGGAAACTTGGATCTTGCCACTGCAAGATTAAAAATGCTTCCGGGTGGAAAAATCTATGTTGATTATACAAGAGAGGATCCTAGAATAAGGTTAGAACTCACTGCTTCCGCAAATGTGCTTGCAACTAATCCTTTTGGCGATAGAGAGAGATATGAAATATTTATGAGAGTTGGAGGCAATCTTGGAAATTTACAAATTGATCTTAGATCAGATCCGGCTGGATTAAGCAGAGAGCAGATGCTTGCTGCATTAGGGCATGTGGAAGGTATATTCACTTCTGGTGAAGTTGGTCTTAGAAGAGAACTTTCATCTGTTCTCACTGCTGTTGGCTCAAGAGCAGTTTGGGCACCGATTGAAGATGTTTTTGTAGGGCAATTTGGATTTGAAGAATTTTCATTGGACTATGCTCCTGATAGAACAACCTCACTTTTTATCTCAAGAGAGTTAGGAAAGAATTTTTTCTTGTCATATTATCAAAGGCTTTCTGCTGGTCAAACTATCAAAGACAACACTGCGTGGGAAATCAGGCTTATGTATAAGCTTAGGGGAAGATATGAAATTAGTATTGGAACAGATAACCAGCAAGATTTTTCTTTCAAAGTTGGAATCACAAAAAGATTCTAAAATTGCTGCTGAAACAATGATATCTTATACACAGTCCTACTAAATGTATCCCTTTTGATTATCAATTTGGAGGCATAAGGTGAAAACTATATGGTTAATTTCATTGCTTATTGCTGTAGTGGTATATGTAGTTGGTGCCTATGTAACTTTTGATAGAAGTTCAGATGAGCAGCAAATTATCAGTGCTATTGAGAATTCTGCAAAAGCTGTTGAGGAAAAAGATTTGGGAAAGCTTTTCAAACCAGTATCAAGAGAGTATAAAGATAGCTCTGGTATGAATTATGAAAAGGCTAGAGTGCTTATAGCTCAGGGTCTATCAGGGGATACAAATTATAATGCTAGCGTTAGCATTGGGAATATAGAATTTGCATCAGATATGGCTACAGTCAATGTTAAGGCTCATATTACAGAATTAAGAACAGGGAGAACTATTTATAATAGACAAATAACCCTAAATTTCAGGCAAGAGCCAGCAAGACATGCTTTGTTCATTCCTATAAAAAAATGGAGAGTTGTCAGCAGCAGTGATATTGGTCTTCAAGATTATTACTGAGAATAATAATTTTTGGTGCCGGAGGTCGGAGTCGAACCGACACATGGTTACCCATAGTGGTTTTTGAGACCACCGCGTCTGCCATTCCGCCACTCCGGCTTTTCACTCATCAAGTATATCCCTCAAGCTATATTGTTGTCAATAACAAACAAAATTCAGGTTATAATAAATTGAAAATATATGCAGGTGAAATATCATAGATTAGATAATTATATCTAGGTGTATAATAATATTTGTTTGGAATATAAAACTTGAGGTATTTATTATGAATGATGATGTAAATA
>JBDNDK010000173.1:0-4957 GCA_046719185.1 Armatimonadota bacterium | reverse complement strand
CCGATCTGTTTTTTTAATCCTTCTTGAATTATTTGCTCAGTTTTTGGATCAACGCTAGAAGTCGCTTCATCTAATATTAATATTTTAGGATCCGCCAATAAAGCCCTTGCAAATGATACCAACTGTTTTTGACCGGTTGAAAGCCTTGAACCACCTTCTCTCACATCTGTATCATATCCATTAGGCATAGCTTCAATGAATTCATGTGCACCAACAACTTTTGCTGCTTCTATAACTTCTTCATCAGATGCCTCAAGTCTTCCATATCTTATATTTTCCATCACAGATCCAGGGAAAAGGAAGCTATCCTGCAGCACTATTCCCATTTGTTTTCTTAGAGAATACAATGTGATGTCTCTTATATCTTTATCATCAAGAGTGATGCTACCTGATGTAACATCATATTGTCTAGTGATAAGATTTATAATTGTGCTTTTTCCAGCACCAGTAGGACCAACTAAAGCAATAGTCTCTCCAGGATTTGCAATGAAACTCACACCTTTTAATATTGGAGTGTCTTCCTGATAATAAAACTCAACATCCTTGAATTCAACTTTGCCTTCCACATTCTCAATATCAAAAGCCCCTTCTTTATCTTTAACAAGAGGTTCAGTTTCAAGTATCCCAAATATTCTCTCAGCACCAGCCATTGCAGCTTGTAAGAAGGCATAAAATGTGCTTGCATTTTGAATTGGAGTATAAAATAAGCCTACATAATAAATAAATGCAACAAATCCACCAACAGTTAAAGCTTCTGCCTGAACTTGCTTTCCACCAAAATAATATACAATACTTACACCTAAAATTGTCATAAAAACAATTATATTTGTTAGTAATGAACTTACCATAACAGAATGCATTGTTGAATTTTTATGCTCTTTTGTCTTTTGCTTAAATCCATAAAGATTTCTTCTTTCCCTTGAAAAACTCTTTACAACTTTTACTCCCATCACATTCTGAGCAATAGAAGCTGTAACCATTGCTGATTTTCTTCTAACATCTCTATAAGCAGACCTCACTATCTGCCTAAGAATAAAAGTTACTGCAAAAATTAATGGCATAAGGCTAAAAGTTAAAAGAGTAAGCTTCAAATTAAGCTTTGCCATTATGTAAACAACACCAATTGCCGTAACAATATCAGTTATCAAGCTAATAACACCAGCAGTTACAAGATGATTTATTGAGTTTACATCACCCATCATTCTGCTGATGATTCTGCCAACTTCTCTTTTGTTAAAAAAATCAAGTGATAGGTATTGAATATGAGAAAACATTTTGTTTCTTATATCATTTGTAACATATTGTGCCAACATTGCTATTGAAAGAGCCTGATAATAATGAAATAAACCTTTAAGAATAAAAACAAGAATATACAGAATTGCCATAATTGATAGCATAGTAATATTATTCTGCTTTATTCCATCATCTATTGCATGCTTTGTGATATACGGACCAGCTACATTTGTTGCTGAAAGAAAAATAAGTGCCAGCAGAGACTTTAAGAAAAGAAATTTATATGGCTTTATGAAAGCAAAAGCTTTTTTTGTTAAGTTTAAATCAAATTGTTTTTCTGCTATATCATCATCTAAATGTCGTGTAGCCATCGAATTTAATCCAATTCTAATTTTGTTGTCTCTGCATCTTTGAACTGCATATAATATCTCTCTGCGTATCTTCCACCAAGTGCCATGAGCTCTTGGTGATTCCCAAACTCTACTATTCTTCCATCTTCAAGAATTATAATTTTATCTGCATGAATCACACTGGATACTCTTTGAGAAATAATAAATGTTGTTCTTGATACAGTTGCTTTTTTTAGTGCCTCTTGAATGTGTGCTTCGGTTTCAGTATCCACGCTTGATGTGCAATCGTCCATAAGCAGTATAGGTGAATTTTTAATAATTGCCCTTGCAAGACATATTCTTTGTTTTTGCCCTCCGGATAGATTGACTCCTCTTTCACCAATTTCTGTGTCATAACCATCCGGAAGTGCCATTATAAAATCATGAATATCAGCAATCTTTGCTGCTTCTACTATTTCCTCATCTGTTGCATTGGGTTTGCCATAAGTAATATTTGTTCTAATCGTATCTGCAAACAAAAAGCTTTCTTGAGCAACAAGTGATATCTGCTTTCTTAGACTTGCAACTGTGTATTCCTTAACATCAACACAATCAATAAACACACTGCCTTCAGTAGCATCATAAAATCTTGGAATTAAATTAACTATTGATGTTTTTCCGGAACCTGTTGGTCCCATAATTCCAATTATTTCACCCGGTTCTGCTGAAAATGTAATATTATGCAATGCATAGGTATCATCTTGATACTTAAAAGATACATTTTTAAATTCAACTTTGCCTTTTGCATTCCTTAGATCTATGTTTCCATCTTGAATATCAGATTCTTTTCTTATGTCTAAAATTTCAAATACTCTGCCTCCAGACGCAATTGCACTCTGAATAATGGAAACATACCATGCAGACATCCGCACTGGACCAAGAAGCATAGTTAGATAGGTATTAAAAGTTACTAACTCACCTAATGTAAGCTTGCCATTTATTACTTGATAACCACCATACCATAAAATTGTTACAACTCCACATGCACCCATAAAATCTAAAAGAGGAGAATAAAATGAGGTTAACTTTGTGACAGATAAAACTTTTTTGAATAACTCATCGGACAGCTTTTTGAACCTATTTATTTCAAATTCTTCTCTTAAAAATGCTTTTACAACAGTAATTCCTGTAATATTTTGCTGAATTGATGAGGTCATAACACCAAGATGATTTTGAACATCTATGTATAAAGGTCTCACTTTCCCGCTATACTTAAAAACAACAGCTCCAATGATAGGCAAAAGAAACATTGATACCAATGTTAGCTGCCAATTCATAATAAAGCATATTATAAATACACATATAAAAACTAACCCGCTTGATACAAGATGAACCAATCCTATAGATATAAAATTACCTATTGCATCAGTATCAGTTGTGGAGATTGAAATGACTTGTCCTGTCTCTATTGTGTCGTGATATGTAAATGACAGCCTTTGTAGATGATTAAATAGTTTGTTTCTTATATCATATATAGTTAGCTGTGCTATCTGTTGAGACACATAGTCTCTGCCAAGAATAACAGCACCTCTTATCAGGAAAAGTACTATAATACCTAATGAAAAATAAGGCAATAGATGATATTTCCCTTGCTCAAGGGCTTCATCTATCACCAGTCTTTGAACTTGAGGCCAAGCTAATTCTAATAATGAAATTATAATTATTATTATTGTGTTTAAAATTATTAAGGGCCAGTATTTATATGCGTACCCCATAATTCTTTTTAATGTACGCATTTTTTGCTCCCTAAAACTAAAGTCGAGAGGCTTTTATACAGTTTCTTCGACATATTTTATTTTCTATTTTGCTGCGATTTACGCTAAAATTGCATAATTATAACACAGTTTGTGTATATTGCAACCCCTAATCCATATTAAATAAAAAAATTTTAATATTTTAATTATTTGTCAGGCCTCATCTGAGGAAACAACACAACATCTCTTATGCTTGTCTCATTGCATAATATCATCACAAGTCTATCAATACCAACACCTAACCCACCTGTTGGAGGCATACCATATTCAAGAGATCTAATGAAGTCCTCATCCATTGGATGTGCCTCATCATCACCACCAGCTCTCATTGCCATTTGAGCTTCAAATCTTTCTCTTTGATCAAATGGGTCATTAATTTCACTAAATGCATTTCCTGTTTCCTGCTTTGCAAGATATACCTCAAATCTTCTTGTGAAATTAGGGTCATTAGGACATTTCTTTGCTAATGGTGATGTTTCCAATGGGAAATCTGTGATAAATGTAGGCTGAATTAGGTTTGGCTGAACAAATCTCTCATGAAGTTTTTCAATAATTCCACCTATCATTGTTTCACCCTCAGTAGAAACACCTACTCTTTCCATAGCCTTCAATGCTGAATCAAGAGTAGCTAATTCTTCAGGCTTTATCCCAGAATATTCTTCAATCCCCTGAAGAATTGGAAGCCTTCTCCAAGGTCCTTCAAGGTCTATTATTTCTCCCTGATATTCAAAACTTGTTGAACCATGTATAGCATTACAAACATATCTAAACATTTCTTCTACAAGCTGCATAATATCCTCTAAATTTGCATAAGCTTCATAGCTTTCCATAAGAGTAAATTCTGGATTATGTCTTGTAGATATTCCTTCATTTCTAAAAACTCTTCCTATCTCATAGACTTTTTCAAGACCACCAACTATAAGCCTTTTTAGATATAACTCTAGAGATATTCTCAAATGAAGTTCTAAATTTAATGCGTTATGATGGGTAAGAAAAGGTCTTGCTGCAGCACCACCTGCTATTGATTGAAGCACTGGAGTTTCTACTTCAAGATAACCTCTACTATCATAAAAATCTCTGATTGATTTTATTATCTTGCTTCTGTTTTCAAAAGTCTTTCGGCTTTTGTGGTTTGTGATAAGATCTATATATCTTTGTCTATATCTTTGCTCAACATCCTGCAATCCATACCAATGCTGATCGCCTTTTTCCTTTCCAAATGGAATTGGTCTTATAGATTTTGACAGCATTATAACACTTTGAGTATGAATAGTTACTTCACCTGTCTTAGTGCGGAACATATATCCCTTTACACCAATAAAATCACCAAGATCTATGAGTTTTACCAGCTCATAATCTTCTGCTACTTCATCCTTTTTAATATAAATCTGAACTTTACCATATCTGTCTTCAATATGAACAAAACAGGCTTTACCCATCAACCTATGAGAAACAACTCTGCCAGCAATACTAACTTCAACTCTTCCAGATGGCTGAGCTCCTTCTTCTTTTGGCTCAACCTTGCTATAAGCATCAATTATAAACAAACTAAAAGGCTCAATGCTTTCTTCTGTCCCATCA
>JBDNDK010000172.1:0-4999 GCA_046719185.1 Armatimonadota bacterium | reverse complement strand
AGGTGATCTGCCTATAAATTTAATAAACCGCTTGTGTGGGGGTAATTTCTTTATTCTTTCCGTTAAGCCTTTCGGAGATGTGCTTCTTAAACTCTGTTCTTTCATCAATTTCCATCTCTATTCTTAAGAAAAAGAGATTATCAAGGTTTTGTGCAGTATCACCAAGCCTTGCAATGTCTTTTTCAGTAGTAATCACAGCATCAGCCTCTATTTTATCTTTTTCAAAAAAGATTCTATTTAATTCATATTCATTATATTCATAATGGTCTGGATATTCAAATCTGCCAACAACAATAGCACCCAATTCCTTTAGCATATCAAAAAAAGGTGCAGGCTTTGCCACTCCTGCAAACCCAACAACTCTCTTGCCTTTTATCCAAGATAAATCAAATACTGAATTGTTACTAGCCTTTACAAACTCCAAAACCTTATGATAAGCCTTAAAAATTTTTGCATCAGGTGAATACACAGAAACCCTTCCAATAAGCTTTGATAAATCTTGATCATTTAGATATTGCGAGTTGTTAATAATGATAATTTCAGCTCTATTTAATGCATTCAAAGGCTCTCTCAAATCACCCATTGGAACCATAAAACCACTACCAAATGGTTTTAATGCATCTATTATAACTATATCAATATCCCTATCTAATTGCCAATATTGCAATCCATCATCTAACACCACAACATCTGGATTGAACTTCTCACAAGCAAGCTTGCCAGTTTTTCTTCTGTCTTTACCTACAATCACAGGAATACTTTTTAAGCTTTTTGCTAAAAGCATAGGTTCATCTCCTGCTTCCTTGCTGTTTGCTAAAATTTCCATTCCATCAGAAACTATTAGATTGCTTTTTGCTGTTCCTCCATGACCTCTAGATAGAATTACTGAACTCATTTTTAACTCTTCAATAATTTTACAAATGGTTTGAACAGCTGGAGTTTTGCCAGTGCCACCAAAAGTGATATTACCTACACTAATCACTTTTGCATCAAGTTTATATCTCTTTCTAATTCCAATATCAAACTGAGCAACAAAGGCTGAAATAATCAATCCATATAAAATTGAAGGTAAATATAACAATCCTCTAATAACCCAAGACAAAGAGCCTGTCTCATTTCCAAGTATAACTCTTTCAAGGTAATAATTAGGTATTTTTCTTGTTTTGTGTACTTGTTCAGAATCTAAATATAGCTTTATCAATGCATCAGCAGTTCTTTTTGAAGCACCTAGATTTGCCTGCATCATTTTTTCACATCTTAGTTTAATTTCATTTAGCTCATTTTTATCAGATAATAATTTAGTTATAAATTGTCCCAATTGCTCTCCATTTTCTATTTCAAATCCAACACCTGCATTTTTTGATTGAGAAGCAATATCTTTTGTTTTGAATGTATAAGGTCCGAAGAAAACTGGTTTGCCCTGTGATATAGGCTGAAGAATACTATGACAGCCTCTTTTTATAAAACTGCCTCCCACAAAAGTAACATCAGCTATGCCATATACTTTTGCTAGCTCTCCAAAAGTATCTAATATTATGACATCTTCATTTCCTGTTATAGTGCTTAAATCACTTTTATAGCCAACTTTTAATCCCATTGACTCTGCAATAGAAACAATCTCACCTTTCTTCTCTATGTGCCTTGGTGCAATGATGATTTTGAGATCTTTATGATGTTCTCTAGCCATCAAAAAAGCCTTTAATACATGCTCATCTTCACCAGGATTTGTACTCCCTGCCACAAATACTTTACTATCTATTGGAAATTTAAATATATTTTTTAGTTCAGAATACTCAGAATCAGTAATAGGAAGCACATTTTGGTCTGCTTTGCAGTTTCCTGTTACTATCACTTTCTTTGGATCTGCCCCAAGACCAATTATTCTATCAGCATCTATCTGACTCTGCATACAAAAAATATCTATATTAGATAAAGCCCATTTATAAAGCCAAGGTACTATTCTTCCACCCTTTAGTGTAGCATCTGAGACCGTGCCATTTATCATTGCAGTTTTAATTCCAAACCATTTTGAAATGTGAAGGAAATTAGGCCATATTTCAGTGTCTGTAGATGCACAAAGTGTAGGCTTTACCCTCTTAAAAGCCTTCCATACAGAAAAAGGAAAATCAAAAGGAAAATAAAAAAATGCATCTGCCTTATCTATGGTTTTCTTTGCCATTAGCTGACCTGTAACTGTGGTAGTTGATACAACAATAGGCACATAAGGCATTGCCTTTTTTAATTCACCAATAACAGAAGCACTTGCAACAGACTCACCCACAGAAACAGCATGAATCCATATTTTATTCTGACTCGAAATTTCCGTTGGAATATTGCTGAATCCTAGCTGCTGTTTCCAAGATCCTTCAGATTTTTTTGAAATTAAAATTCTATAGAAAATAAAAATTGCAAGAATTGGCAAGCAGATAAAAATTGCTAAATTGTATATTATAAATCCCATTCTAAAGCCTCTTGCCAACTCCACTAATTATCTCTTCTGCTTTTTTATCTGATTCATTAATTGCATCTTCAATAATCTTAGCAACTTCTTCATCCTCTGTATCTTCAGATATATAAAAAGGATCACTAAATACAATCACAGCTTTTGCAAAAGGCATTGGCACCATATGACCATCCCATGATGAAAGTCTTTTACAAGGCTTACAAGCCACACCAACAGTTATTATAGGACAACCAGTTTTCTTTGCCATCATTATTGTACCAGGCTGAACTTTCTTATTTGGTCCTTTTGGTCCATCAGGTGTGAATGCCACAACTTTTCCATCCTGTATTTTTCTTACTGTTTCAAGCAATGCTCTCACACCCTGCCTAGCAGTAGAACCTCTTATAGTTTTAAATCCTCTTTTAATCAAAGTTCTATTTTGCAAATCACCATCTTTTGATGTTGACACTATTGCATATAATCCTAAATGTCTAAGAACATAAATTGGAAGCAATGTAACTCCATGCCAAGGAAGAATTAAACCGCCTTTATTATCTGCAATCATTTTTTTGACATTATCATATCCAATAACCTTTATCCTGCAAGAGATAGCTATAGCGGTCCCAATAAAATAAAGTATCCTAAAAATTATTTCGTGCTGTATTCTTTCACCAAGAGTTCTTTTTATTTCAGACATATCTTTTAAGAAGCTCCATGAACATTTACTTGTGTCTTGTATAATTGGCTAAACATTCCTTTACCATCATCAACCAATTCGTCAAATGTACCAGATTGTATCACTTTACCATTATCTAATACTAAAATTTTATCAGCATTTTTAACAGTGGATAATCTATGTGCAATTACCAAAGTTGACCTACCTATCATCAGTCTTTCTAATGCTTCCTGAACAATGCCCTCAGAAGCAGCATCAAGGCTGGAAGTTGCTTCATCAAGTATCAAAATTCTAGGATTCTTTAGCAATGCTCTGGCAATTGAGATTCTTTGCCTCTGCCCACCGGATAATCCTACTCCACCCTCACCAAGCTGAGTCTCATATCCATCAGGCATACTTATTATAAACTCATGTGCATTTGCTGATTTTGCAGCTTCTATAATCTGCTCTTTACTTGCACCCCTCATGCCATATGCAATATTCTCTTCAATAGTCCCACTAAAAAGTATAGTCTCTTGAGGTACCATAGCAATGTGCTTTCTCAAACTAGCAATCTTAATGTCTCTTACATCATATCCATCAACTAAAACTTTACCACCACTAACATCATAAAATCTAGGCACTAAATCTGCAATTGTTGACTTTCCTGCACCACTAGGACCAACAATAGCAACCACCTGTCCAGGTTCTATAACAAAAGATAAACCATCTAAAACTTTCTCACCTTCACAATATTCAAATTCAACATCTTTAAATTCTACTTTGCCTTGAATAGAATCTCCAAGCTCAATAGCATTTTCTTTTTCTATTAAGTCAGATTTCGTATCCAACAGACTAAACATTCTTTCTCCAACAGCAATTGTCTGCTGATACATAACATTGAGTCTGCTAAGTCTTTTTACTGAATTAGCTACTAAAAATGCAATTACTGTGAACTCCATTAATACAGGGAAAGTGATTATTCCAGAAACAAGCATATATCCACCAGCAAGTATAACAAGAGCAGATGCAACAGCTCCCATTAGTTCTATTGCAGGTAATACAAGTGAGTTTCTTTTTGCAAATCTAAGAGCAGCATTCAATGATCTATTGTTAACATTTTTAAATCTTTCAATCTCTTTCTCTTCCATACCAAAGGTTTTGACAATTCTAACACCCCTGATAGTTTCCTCAACAACAGCAGTTACATCTGCAAGAGTGCTCTGAGTATCACTTGTTAGAGATTTAATTTTCTTAGTAATTTTATCTATACCAATTCCCATAAAAGGTGCAAAAAATATGGTAAAAACAGCCAGTTGCCAATTGAGCATAAACATTCTCACCAAACCACCAATTATGAGCAAAGGTCCATTGATTGATTGACTCACAACCTGACTAGAAAGCTGAATAATCTGGACATCATAGCTCATCAAGGACATTATATGCCCAATTTTACTCTTATGGAAAAAGCTCAAAGGAAGAGTTTGAACATGATTATATATTTTGGCTCTTAGATCAGCACCAATTCTGCTGGTAACAGATTCAACTAAATAACTATTGAAATAGGTAAATAATCCATTTGGTATGTATATGAGAAGTAATAATGCACAAACCATAAGAATAAGTGCAAATTGAGACTGATCATGTGTGAAAAGACCATATTCTAAGCCTTTTTTCACAATCCATATATCATCAATTGGTTCATTTCTGCCTGCTGCAGTAAACCAATTGACCATATTAGCTATTAAAAGCTGACATAGAGCCATCAAGGCACCACAAATTCCTGCAAGAATTAGTCTGCCTTTATATACTAAAACAAGTTTTAAAAGTCTTATTTGTACACTCAAAAAATCAAATCCAATTGTTAGTTGTTAATATTGATATTAGCTGCCATATCAAAC
>JBDNDK010000171.1:0-5049 GCA_046719185.1 Armatimonadota bacterium | reverse complement strand
CAATAGCTTTTGAAACAGGACCTCTTGTTACTGTCCAATAATCAATATATGCTGCAAACATAGCCACAGGCAATATTAAATTTTTATCTTTTATTCTAAGAGAAACAAGGTATCCTATTCCTGATGCAATAATTATTATGAATATACTAATTGGCAATCTCAAAAAACCATAATAGTGTCCTAATATAAATAATTGTTCTCTAATATTTGGATATCTGTGAATTTTTGAAACTATGTCAAGCTGATAAATTATAATTTGAACAATTGCAACAATAAATATTAAACCAGAAAATATAATAAGAATACATTTCCACCAATTGAGCTTCATTTTTGAAAAGAAATATACAATTCCAAATTGAGATAACATAAACATCACGACTGGAATTGCCATTAGAGATTTAATTAAAATTATGCCATATAATTTTTCTGAGGGTAATTTAGAGATAATATTAGCCAAAAATGTGAGTTTAGGTATTAGATGCCACAGCAGAATATAAACTATTACTAAAAGAAAGAATCCATATTTTGAGAATATATTTTTTAATGACAAATTCCAATTCTTTGACATAGTCTAGTATCACCATCTAAAATTAAAATATAAATAAATATAAGATATTATATATGGAGTCATTAGGTATGGGTCAAATTAGGGTTGTTATAGCTGATGATGAATCTATTATACGAATGGATTTGACATCTCTTTTAGAAGAAATGGGGCATATAGTTGTTGGGGAAGCTGCTGATGGGCAAAAAGCTATTGAATTAGCAAGAGCACTTAAACCAGATGTTGTTTTGTTGGACATCAAAATGCCTGTAATGGATGGACTAGATGCAGCAAAAATTATTGCAGATGAAAAAATTGCTCCTGTTGTTTTGTTAACTGCTTATTCTCAAAAAGATCTTATAGAGAGAGCAAAAGAAACAGGTGTTTATGCATATTTAGTTAAACCATTCCAAGAATCTGATATTTTACCAGCAATAGAAATTGCTCTTGCAAGATATTTAGAATCAAAAGACCTTGAAAAACAAGTAGATAGTCTTGAAGAAAAACTTGAAGCCAGAAAACTTGTTGATAGAGCAAAAGGAATTTTGATGGACAAATTTAAGATGACAGAAGCTGAAGCATTTAGAAGAATTCAGCAGCAAAGTATGAATCAAAGAAAAACAATGAAAGAAATTGCTGAAGCAATTATAATAGCTCACGATATATGAAAGAAAACTGTGAAGATATAAATGCTTTAAAAGCTGAAATACAATCATTGAGAATTCAATTAGAAAAAAAACAAATTGAAGCTGATGCACTAAGAGAAACTGGCACGGCTATTGGATCTATGTTGAATCTTGGTGATATGCTTAATAAAATATCTGATATTGTAACAAAGACTCTTGATACAGATTTATGTATGATATATTTATTTGACCTGCAAGGAAATGAACTTGTCTTAAGTGGAGCAAGTGAATTAGGAAGAAGTGAGATTGGACATTTAAGATTTAAAGCAGGTGAGGGTATAACTGGTTGGGTAGCAAAACAAGGTGAACCTGTAGTTTTGAATAATTCACCATGGATGGACGAGAGATTTGTTGCTGTGCCTTCATTAGGATCTGCAGATTATAATTCAATGCTAAGCGTACCACTTAGAGGTGGTTCAGAAATTGTTGGAGTTATTAATGTAAGCACCAACCCACCACATGAATATACTCACTCTCAGATTGAACTTCTTGATAGTATTGCAAGGCAAATAGGTGGTGCTGTTGAAAATTATTATAAATATAGAAGAATGGAACAGACAGCATCACAAATTACAACATTATCAGAAATAAGTAAGACTATTACATCTGATCTTTATCTTGAAGAAATACTCCAGTTGATAGTTGGAATGACTGCAGAAAGTATGAATTTTAAAATCTGCTCAATAATGCTTCTTGATGAAAGTAAACAAGAACTTGTAATAAAAGCTACCCAGAGTAAAAGTGTAGCTTATCTAAGAAAACCAAATGTAAAGCTTGCTGATAGTGTTGCAGGAAGAGCCATTATTGAAAATAAACCAATAACAATTTTAGATGTAAGAAAAACACCGGGCTATAGATATCCAGACCTAGCTAAAGAAGAAGGATTATGTTCACTCATAGCATTACCTTTGAGAGTTAAAAAAGAAGTTATTGGTGTATTAAATTGCTATACTGAAAATCCGCATATATTTACAGAAGAAGAAATAAATATTTTAACCGCCCTTGCAAATCAAGCAGCAATGTCAATTCACAATGCAAAATTAATGGTGAGAACTGCAGTTGTGCAAGAAATGCATCATCGTGTAAAAAATAGCCTGCAAACAATTGCAAGCCTATTAAGATTACAATTAAAAATAGGAAAACTATCATCGCCTGATGAAGCATTAAAACAAAGTATAAATAGAATTCAAAGTATTGCAACTGTTCATGAATTACTTTCAAATGAAAATCTTGATGATGTAAGTTCTAAAAAATTATCTGAGTCTATCTTATCTGCAAATGCATATGGACTACTTCCAGATGGAAATGAAGTTATAACAAAAATAATCGGTGATGATATACAATTACATAGCAGCCAAGCTACATACGTTTCATTAATTCTAAATGAACTTATACAAAATGCAGTTGAACATGGTATCAATAATTCAAAGGGAAATCTAATTGTTGTTGAATTTTCTCAAGATGATATAAATATAATATTGGAAGTGAAAAATAATGGTGTTCCACTTTCAGAAAACTTCAATATCAAAGATAATAGCAAATTAGGATTAAAAATAGTAGAAAGTCTTGTGAGAGATAATCTTTTTGGTAATTTTGAATTGAAAACCGTTGAAAACAACATTACAGTAGCTAAGGTAACATTTCCTAAATAAATTATATAATATTTATGTGTTAGAAACATTTAAATCTTTTACAGCCATCAATAAATATAGATTTGTTAATATACAGATACCTTTTTATCTTCCCTTCCTTAATGGGTGTCTGTATAAAATGCAGGCACTCTTTTTTTGTAAATAAATTGATTGATGTTGCGTCTATATAATAAAAATTATTAAGAATCTAAAGACAATTTTTCATTATTAAGGTAAAATGATAATATTAATCAATGGAGTATTGCTATGAAAAAATATTTAGTTTCTATATTTGTTATTTTGATGATTTTGATATTCCAATTCTCAGTTTTTGCTGCACCAAAAATTCAGTTTGAATCAAATGAATACAACTTCAAAAAAATATTTGAAGGTGAAAAAGTAAAGGCAGTATTTAAATATAAAAATGTAGGAGATGAAAATTTGATAATCAGTGATATTACTGTAACTTGTGGATGCACTGATGCAAAATTTGACAAATCAACATTAAAGCCTAATGAAACAGGTGAAGTGTCTGCGATATTCGATTCAAAAGGATTTAGAAATGAAGTAAGTAAAAGTATTGTTCTTTACACAAATGATTTAACAAATCCTGAAGCAAGACTAGTAATAAAGGGTGAAGTTATTCCAATAGCAAAATTAGAACCAGAAAGATTTACTGCTCCAGATCTTATTACAGGACAAAAACTAAGATATTCTGTAAAAATAACACCAAATAAACCTGAAGGATTCAAAATTAAGGATTTAAAGATATTTGGAAATACTATTTCAGATACAAAAATTAGCCAGATTGATAAGAAAAAGAATATATGGGAAGTAAGTTTTACAATAAATGCAGGAGATAGTCCAAGAAGAATTATAGAAAGTATATATTTTATTACAAATCTCCCAGATGACTTAGAAATTAGATATCCAATATACGCAAATGTTGTCAAAGGTCAATAGAAACCAACTTTATAATATTATATTGCAGTCTATATTGATTATTTTAATTGCTGTCTTAATTGGAATAACATCAAATAAAATGAGAGCTGAGTCATTGCCTCTTATAAAAGAACCTATAAGCAAATCAAGAGAAATGGCTCAGTTTGATAATATTATTGATGATACAAAAAATAATGTAACCAAAAATAAAGATAATAAAGATATAGAAAAAAAAGTAATTCCTAAAGACTCAAAATTAGATATTGATTTTGAAAAAAATAATATAGATAAAGAAAATAAAAAAGTAAATGAAACAAAAGATATAGACAAAATATCAGAAAAAAAGCCTCAAGAGAAAAAACAAGAAATATCAAAACCTACTAAACAAGAGATAACTGAAGCACCGGTACAGGCATTATTTATATCTCTTGAAGATGCTAAAAAAATATATGACTCTGGGAATGCTATTTTTTTAGATGCAAGAATTATTGATGAATATAAAGAAGAACATATTTCTGGTGCTATATCTCTAGATACAAATAAAATAGAAGAATTATACAATCAAATATTAGGAAACATTGATAAAAACAAATTGATTGTAACATATTGCAGTGATATTGAATGTGGTTCCGCAATTGAACTAGCAGATAAATTGGTGCTTAAAGGTCACAAGAAAGTAGTCATTATGATTCAAGGAATACCAGCATGGATTGAAGCTGGATATCCTACTACTAAAGAATAAATTATGACCAGAATACTTAAAATCATATCAAGTAAGCCTAGTATTTATATATGTAAATTTTTACTTGCTGTTATATTTGGATATGCTGGACTTAATAAAATATTTGACCCAGTTGGATTTTCTGAAAGCATTTATTCATATAGAATATTGCCTATATATTCAATAAACATAATTGCTTTGGTGATTCCATGGATTGAGCTTATTTGTGCACTTAGTATGTTTGTTAGCTCCATTGCACCAGCAGGTGCTTTTATTCTTGCTTTTTTGAATATTATTTTTATTTTAGCAATTTCTTCTGCACTTATTAGAGGATTGGACATCAGTTGCGGATGTTTTACTTCATCATCAATTGACACAATTAGTATCTATCACATCTTAAGAGATATATTTTTTATTTTTTTATCATTTCCAATTATATATACAGCCTTAGGGCGAACCCATACCCAATGGCAGGCGTGAAACCGTTGTAGAGTACCAAGCCCGCATCCGCCAGCCCCCGTATCG
>JBDNDK010000170.1:0-5049 GCA_046719185.1 Armatimonadota bacterium | reverse complement strand
CAAATCATCATGCACTAGTGTCCAAGTATGAAATATTTCAACTGCCACTGCTGCAGGTAGCACTTTTTCAGGATTTCCTCCGCAAGCTCCACAGCTCCACATCATTACAGCTGGTCTAAGCCTTTTACCTGCTCTGTTTATATATGCAAACACAGCTTCGGCAAGATCCGCAGGCTTAATTGCATCTATGAATCTTGAGTCGCTTATATAATCATTTACTTGCTTTTCACATACGGCAAGTTCATGAATAAAATTAACTTTCAATTTTAACCTCTTATAGCTTCATCAATTGCTTCAGCAGCAATCATACCTTCAGATATTGCCTGCACAGCAGTTGTTCCTCCATTTACAATATCACCACCAGCAAACACTTTTTCTCTGGATGTTCTTCCAAGCATATCAACTTTTACAAGATGGTTTGGAGTTAGCTCCACTCCTTGCACATAATCGCTAAAATCTTTGGGAATACCTTGACCAAGAGCCTCTATTGCCATTTCGACTTCTAAGATACTATCAGTATCAGGTATAATCTCAGGTCTTCTTCTGCCGGATGCATCAGGCTCACCAAGCAGAGTTCTAGCAATTTGAACACCAGCTAAGTTTCCACATTCATCTTCCACATATCCAAGCGGTGCAGTTAGAAGCAGGAAATGAACACCCATATCCATAGCTTCTTTTATATCTTGTGGCCAAGCCGGCATTTCTGAAAGTGATCTTCTATATACAATATAAACATCTCTTGCTCCTAATGCCTTAGCTGTGGTTGCAGCATCCATTGCAGTGTTTCCTCCACCAAGAACTGCCACTTTATTTGGCACAACTGCACCCTCAGACTTTGCTCTAGTTAAGAAACTAACAGCCTCTTCCACACCAGCAGGTTTTCTATCTGTTAGTGATGTATATCCACCAAGACCCATGCCTAAAAATACAGCATCGTATTTGTTAATATAATAATCCAGTGGAGTTTCTTTTGTTAGTCCTTTGCCGCCAATGAAATTAAATCTTTCACCATAATTTTCAAACACAGCTTTAGCCTCAGCAGCAAAATCAGATAATTGAAGTCTTTTTGATGGAATAGCACTAGCAGCAGTGCCTCCCAAATCTGATTTCAAATCATATATATCAACATTATGTCCACAGGCAAGCAGTTTTGAAGCACAAGCAAGACCAGCAGGACCAGCACCAATAATAGCTACTTTCTTGCCTGTTGGCTTTACATCAGGCACTTCCTGTGCCCAGCCTTTTTGTCTTGCTGTTTTGGATACAAACTTTTGAATCTCTTTTATTGAAACAGGATTATCTGAGAATATTTTCTCTACACATTTTGCCTCACACTGCACATCAGATGGGCAAACTCTGCCGCAAAGCTCCGGGAGTGCATTTTTTTCTCTAAGAACATTATAAGCTCTGTGAATATCTCCCTCAGCAGCAGCTCTTAAAAATGCAGGAATATTAACATGTGCAGGACAGCCTTCAACACATGTAGGATTGAAGCAGTCTCTGCATCTTTCTGCAAGCTGTTTGATAGTTTCAATGCTATTTAATCTGCCTTCTCTATAAATAGGACCATATATCTCAGAATCAAAAGGAACACAACCGCTCTTTCCGCCATCCCTCATTATTTGAGTGCACGATGAACAAGTGATGCAAGTGTGACTTCTATCAAGCTTTCCTGTTTCAATAATTTCTTTTGCAAAAAATGGATATGCAAGAGATTGTCTTCCTAAACCAACCATCATCATATCAGAGTTTTTAATACTTGCAGAAGCTACATAGGGCCAAAGATTTCTCAGCCAGCTAAAACCGCTTCCAATAAAAGGCATATCTGGCACAGCTTTTTGAAGTTTAGCGGTTAGACCTGTAAGTCTTGCAACGCCATATAACGGATGTTCATCTGGTTTTGTCATACCAACAATTGGCCTATCATAAGGTCTGTTTATATGAGGTTGAAAATATGGGTTGCCCATAGTGATATTGATAATTGGCAGCCCCATTTCTTTAAGCTCTTGAACAAGTCTTATAGGTTCTTCAAGGTTAGATTCCATAGGATTATCTATATCCATTCCCCAACCATAAGGATATGGATGTGAATCAAATATGCCTAATCTTGAAGTGATAATTTTATCATTTCCACATTCTCTGTAGATTGCAGAAATAGTGTCTTTTATAAATCTTGTTCTGTTTTCATAGCTTCCACCGTATTTGCCTTCTCTGGTGTGTCCTGCAAGCAGTTCATTCAATAAATATCTATGGCAGCTTTTCACATCAACAGCATCAAAACCGGCTTCAAATGCAAGCTTTGCAGCAACAACAAAGTTTTCAATCAAATCATCTAATTCTGAATCTGTGATTAATGGATAGTTGTCATCTAATCCTTTATCCTTATCAAGCAAAGGGTCATGAAAAGCTATAATTGGTTTTGGCAGATCATATGGTCTGCTATATCTTCCAGAATGAGTGAGCTGAAGAACTAAAAATGGATTATGATCACTTCCCATAGATTCTCTTGCTGATTTTCTTGTTTCATCAACAAGATTTGAAAATTCTTTCAAATTGTCTTTTGTCAGCATCAATTGTCTTGGGTTTGCTCTGCCTTCTTTATGAACAGCACATGCCTCAAACCAAATCATGCCCGCTCCGCCAGCACCAAATCTTTTATATCTTCTGTAAACAAGTGGCTCAGGTGTGCCGTCATTTGAAGCATCATTCCCTTCCATTGGCTGAACAACCATTAAGTTAGGAATTTTTTTCCCCATAATAGTAAAAGGTGAAGAAAGAACAGAAATATCTTCATCTATTGGAATTTCTATACCAAGCTGACTAGCTGTTTCTTTTAGTTCATTAATGTCCGATATTCTAAATGGACTATGTGTTTTAATATCAATCATTTTGTCTATCCTATCATTTATATTTCTACATAAGTATAACATATTAGTTGCTGGAAGTAAGAATTTAGATAACTGGATAATTTATTATATATAAGAAATTATATTAAACATAGAGGTTGCTTTAAATGAGATTTAGCTTAGTTGGAACAAGAGTGCCTGAGCTTCAGAGTGAGAAAGACCAATGGATAAATAGTGTTCCAATATTCCTTAAAAATGTTGAAGAAATGGCTGTGCTCATAAAATTTTGGGACTACACCTGTATAAACTGCATCAGAAGCATTCCATATACTATTGAATGGAGCAGAAAATATAGAAATCATAATCTATTAACTATAGGAATACATTCTCCAGAATTCTCATTTGGTAAAAACAAAGAATATGTGAAGAAAGCATTAAATGAGTTTGATATTAGCTTTCCAGTTCTTTTAGACAATGAATATAAAAATTGGAAAAGCTTTGCAAATAGATATTGGCCAAGAACAATTTTAATAGATCCTAATGGCAAGATTGTCTATGACAAAATTGGAGAAGGCAATTATGAAGAAACAGAAAATGCAATAAGAAAACTGCTTCTAACAATGAATCCTGATGATGAACTTCCTGAGATGACATATATAAATAAACCTGAAGATAGATATGGTGCTGAGTGTTATATTCCAACAAGAGAAATTTTTACCAGCTCAAGGCAAGGAGTATTTGGAAATGATGAAGAGTTTGATGAAGGTGAGAATGGTATTTATATAGACTCAGGCAAAAGAGTTGATGGTGTTTTAATATTAAATGGATGCTGGATTCAAACTGATGAATTTATATTTAATATTCCAGATTGTCATTTGGATAATTATTTAGTATTTATATATTCTGCTAAAGAAGTCTATGGAGTTTTTGGCTGTGAAGAAAACCATACAAATGAAATAATTATCACTCAAGATGGAAAACCTATTCCAAAAGAGTTTGCTGGAGCAGATATTGTTTTTAATGAAAATCAAGAAAGTGTTTTGAAAGTCAGCATACCAAGATTATACAGACTGATAAAAAACGATAATTTTTCATCTCATGAATTGAAACTAGATGTCAAAACCGGAATCTGCAATATATACTCATTTACATTTGGAACTTGCATCAAATAAACAAAAATTAAATGAACAATGTTGCGGGAAATTTTTCCCACAACATTAAAATAAATAAGATCTATTTAATTTTTGGTTTTGGAGTATCCATTACTGCTGTAATTAAAACTTCTTTGCTTCCTTGTGTATCAATATTATATGGTTGTGAATTTGCAGGTATGATACAAGAATAAGAATGTTTCAAATTAAATACCCACTGTGGTCCAAGACCTTCAATTTTTACATCACCATTTATAGCGGTTATTATATGTCTATTTTTTGCTTTACCAATACCTATTCTGTTACCAACAGCTTTTGCAACAGTGAAAGTTGGAAATTCCGTTAAGGTAATCATATTGTCTGCTTCCTCAACAAGCAAACCATGATTCAAAACAGGCATTGGAGGTCTTGTTGCAGTAGCTGCAATACAGCCTTCTTCCAGATGTAAGGCTCTTCCTCTGTTATAGTCATAAAGTCTATATGTAACCTGATTTTTTTCACTCACTTCAAAAGCAACAACTCCTGGACCAACAGCATGTATTGTTCCACTTGGCACATTAAAATGCATGCCCGGTTTTAAATTATCATACTTATTAAGCAGTGATAACACTTTTTCTTCATCTGGACTATCAGACTGCACCAGTTCACAAAATTCTTTTACATCTACTCCATCTTTTAGTCCACAATAGAGATATGCATCAGGATCTGCATACATCACATACCACATTTCATCTTTACGCACATCTTTTGTAACAGGATGATTTTGCACAGACAATTTTTCATTTGCATCTAATATTTTTATAACAACAGGAATGTCTGTAACTTGGTCTAATGGAATACTTTTATATGGACCATTTTCAATTCTATTTACTGTCACCAAATCAGGATTTCCGGGGTCTGTTGGAAAAGTGGATACATCCCACCATTCTCCAATTGGTTGTGCTGTTTTTTCTTTTATTGGTCTTTTGAATAATTTATCAAGTCTTCCACCTCCCCAAGGTCTTGGTACGGGTATAGACTCTAAAAGTAATGGATAATCAAAATCATTCAAT
>JBDNDK010000017.1:0-25252 GCA_046719185.1 Armatimonadota bacterium | reverse complement strand
TAATAAAACAAGGGAAAAAGTTCTAGAAGAATGTCGAAGAGAATTGAGAGAGCAAGTGAACCTTGGTGGTTTGGATTATGCTAGATCAATTCTTGAAAATGTATTAGGACCTGCAAAAACTCAGGAGCTATTAGGTAAATTAACATCTTCTGGAGCAGGAAATTTTAGATGGCTTAGAAGTGTTAATCCAAATCAACTTGCCACTGTTTTAAGAGGTGAAAAACCGCAGGTTGTAGCACTGGTACTTGGACATTTACCACCAGAAATTGCTGCTATGGTAATATCATCACTTCCTGAAAAACTTGCTGGTGAGGTTGCATTAAGATTGACTACTATGCAACCTACAGATCCGGAAGTTGTGAAGCACTTAGATAAAGTTCTTTTGTCACAGCTTTCGCTTGGTGATAATGCATCACTAACAGAAGTTGGTGGAACTAAATCTGTTGTTGAAATATTAAACTTGGTTGATAGAAGCACTGAGAAGAAGATTTTAGACCATCTTGCAGAAGTGGATGAAAAGATAGCAAATGAAATAAAAGAGATGATGTTTGTATTTGAAGATATTCTTGGTCTTGATGACAGATCAATACAAACAATTCTCAGAGATGTGCCTCAAGAAGACCTCAGGCTTGCACTTAAGGGTGTATCTAATGAGATTAGAGAAGTATTCTTCAGAAATATGTCTCAGAGGGCTGCTGAAAGCTTGAAAGAAGACCTTGAAGTTAGTGGTCCTGTTAGACTTAAAGATGTGGAATCCGCACAAAGCAGAATATCCAATATTGCAAGAGCCTTGGATGAAAAAGGTGAGATTAGCATCAGAGGCAGATCTGATGATGTTGTAGTTTAGAAGAAAACCTAAGTCAGTGTGTGTTTTGTGAGTGGGGTATTTTTAATTTTATAAATACCCCATTTATTTTCTTTTGTTTAATATTTTTATTCCAGCAAGAAATGTTAGAAAGCTAAACTAAGCTATTGTTGATGGTTCAGGCACTGGGTCTCCAATTGCCCAGATCTGATTATTAGAGGTTCCAATATATAAAATTCCATATTTATCAATTGATTGTGATTAAGTTCTGCATTTATAGTTTTTATACTCTTAATTTTATGTTCCAGCTTGTTTGCTTCTAGTTGTGATGGCACATATTACAAAGTAAATCTAAAATCATCTTTGGGTGACATGGGCACTAGAGAAATGTATATGAAAGACTCACATTTCAATTGGCTAACCGATTCTGCAGGATTAAAAATTAATTTGATAAAGAATAATGATGGTGTTTTTATGATCCATCCAAAGCAAAGATTTATTGCAAAATATCCCAAAGGAAGCAATAGAGGTAATCATTTAATATTGTTGCCTGGTCCTATAGGTGATGTAAATGTGTTTCTTCAAACAATGAAAGCTAATAAAGTTGGTGAAGAAACTGTAGATAAGAAAAAATGCACTATTTATAAATATGATGAGTCTGAGAGTGGTTGGAAATGTAAACTTTGGGTTGATACTAAAAATTTGAAGCCTGTGAAGATGTTAATGGAAGCAGTAAAATCTGAAAATAATATCACTGTTACATATGAAAAATATGATGCTTGTGCAAAAATCAGTGATGATAAATTCAAGCCTCCAAAAGGTATTCCAATAAAAGATATGCCTGATAAGAAGGAGAATAAATAGTATTTATAATATCAATTTATGCTGGAGGGATATAACTTTTCAGTCAACAATTAAATAGCGTTCAGAAATATTAGGCTGGAGAATGAAATACTGGTGGATTCGAAAAGCAAAAGGCCGGGAGATATAATCCCCCAGCCAGATTTGGTTAATATTATTTATTAGGTTAGCTTTTTCTTCTTTTTGCAAGAAGTCCGCTACCTACTAATCCCATTGCAATTGCAGCAATGGTTCCAGGTTCAGGAGTGAGTGAGATTTCACTATCAAATAGAATTCAATTTGATGAATCATAAACTGTAAAACCGTCTGCAGGCCCTGTTCCATTACCAAATTCAATTATGAATCCAGATAATGAACTACCGGGCAATGGTGAAGTCTCTAGCGAATCAAATGAAACAACACCAGGAATATAATTAGCATTTACCCAATCTGCAGGTGTATTTTGAACTGTATATACAAGAGGTCCACCGGTCCAGTAAAGATCAATTCCTGATATTATTCCTACATTTTCTGGTGTATTAGGCATATTGTTGGTAAGAGTAAAATCCCATAGATTTGGAGCTATTTCTTTACCTGTCATAGTAAACCAAGGTTCTTCTGCAGATGCTACATATGTAATTAAAAATATTGATACTGTAACCAAAAGTAATAATTTGATTGTTTTCATTTTTATTCTGCTCCTTTCAAAATTAGGTAGTAATACATACTCTAGATTTAGCTTTTTTGGCTGAATATGGGTTCTATTTTTATTTCAAATTAGATCTTGCTCTTATGTGGGCTTTCTGATGTATAAATTCCTTTTATTAGTATCCGACTGTAAATCGAGATCAGTCGAATATTACTACGCAAGAAGCGTGCCAAACTAGCCAATTAATTCAAAATGTTTCTTGTTTATTTCAGCAAGTATTAAGAAAATACAGTTTTTGAGGTGCATATTATGATTCAATTGAAGTAAGTTTAGAAAAACATATTTAATTTTACTAGCAGCATTTATGTTATTTTTATTGTTTTCAGCTAGGTGTTGTTTTTCACTTAAAGTAGTTGCTGAAAAAAATATTGGTAGTGTTTATATTCCTAGTCCGGGTATTCAGGAATATCCAGCCATTGCACAAGGTGATAACAAATATCTTGTTGTATGGCAGGATAACAGAAGTGGGACTTATGATATATATGGGATGTTTGTAAACAGCACAGGTAGCCCCATCACAAGCACAACAGAATCTTTTCTTATTTCCACACAAAATGGGCTTCAATCGGTAAATAGCAAATCCATTCTGAAGTTTTTTGGAATGGAAGTAATTTTCTGTTGCTTGGAGAGTTAGAAGCACAAGCCCAGCAAAGAATAGGTGTGTCAGGTTTTTCAAAAAGTTCTTTAGTTGTTTGGACACATCTTGCTGTTAATAATTCAGATATATTTGGTGTTAAATTCACTTCTTCTGCAAGTGTTGGCACAGAAAGATTGTTTTACTTTTTCCACTAGAACAATCTGACTTTGACAATACTTTTTATGGGTTTAATTTTGGAATTGTATGGTCAGATAGTAGAAATGGGCTTGTTTTATATTAGCTTACTTTTATAACAGTTGAAACAGTGAATAAATTTCTGGCAATTTCTTTATTCTAAATGATGGTTATTCAGTTGACGATGGAAATGGTGGAACAGATATTGATGTAAAAGTTATTCTACCAGATGGAGTAGAAATGCCTACAATTGGAGCAATTGGGATTAGCTCACTTGAGCTAAAAGAAACTGAGGGTGTTTACTCCAGAAAACTATATGTAAGAAAATCATCTGATTTCAATACATTTAACCAATAACCCAAAAACCAAAGCTGGCAGATTATCTGCCAACTTTGGTTAATAATAAAAATTATCCATAATACATCATTCTGTATTGTTTACTCTGCAATATCTACCCATTAAGTTTGCTTTATCCAATATGTGTGCTTTTATGTGTTCCATAAATTCATCATAATTGAGTCCGGGTTTTATTGTTGGTTCTATATCAAGAGCATATATTGTAAATATATATCTGTGTGTACCTTTCTTGGGACATGGTCCACCATAACCTATTTTTCCAAAATCATTTAATCCTTGAGTTATACCATTTTCAAGAATTTCTACTTTTTCAATATTTTCATCTATTAAAGAGAAGTTATTTGGGATATTGTATATCACCCAATGAGTGAATACTCCATACATTGAATCAGGATCTCTGCATACTATAGCAAAACTCTTTGTATTATCTGGAGGATTTGACCAATGTAATTGTGGTGAAATATCTTCACCTTCACAAGTGTATTTTATTGGAATTAATTGACCTTCTGTTATAAGAGGGCTTTCTAAAACAAACACATCTATTCTCCAAAATATCGTTTTTATTATTTATCAATACCCTTTAGATCTATAGATTATTCATTAATAAATTTATATTTGTGAATAGATGCAAAATACCTGCAATTTTAATCTAAACTAATTTCTTTTAAAGATTGCAGTTTTTCAATAGCTTTTATTAAAGTTGCTTCGGTTTTGCAGAAAGCAAATCTTATTTTGCCTTTGTCTTTTTCTGGTGTGGAATAGAAACTGCTGCCGGGAACTGTAGCAAGCCCTATTTTTTCAATTAGTTTTATAGAAAAATCAAAACTATTTGTTGCTCCAAAACTTTCAGTGCCACACATTACATAATATGCACCTTTTGGAGTATATGGATTAAAACCAGCAGAAATCAGTTCTGGGATTAAAAAATCCCTTTTATGCTGATAGAAATCTTTTAGATTTGTGTAATATTCAATAGGAAGATTTAATGCTGTCACTCCTGCTTCCTGCAAAGGTGCTGGTGCTCCAACAGTCAGAAAATCATGTGCTTTTCTTATTGCATTTGATATATATTCAGGTGCAATAGTCCAACCTATTCTCCAACCTGTAGCAGAATAGGTTTTACTCATTCCGCTTATTGTGACTGTTCTTTCTTCAAGACCATTTATAACAGCAGGTGAGATATGGCTTTTTCCATCATAAATAATATGTTCATATATCTCATCTGTAATGACTAACACATCATACTTAACACAAAGTTTGGCAATGAATTCTAATTCTTCTTTTGAGAATACTTTCCCAGATGGATTATGGGGAGTGTTAATAATAATTGCTTTTGTTTTATCAGAAAATGCTTTTTCAAGTTCTATTTGGTCAAATGAAAAATCAGGTTCTTTTAACTGTACATAAATTGGCACAGCACCAGATACTATTGCATCAGGACCATAATTTTCATAATATGGTTCAAATATAATAACTTCATCTCCGGGATCAATCACAGCAAGCATTGTACTCATCATTGCCTCTGTTGCACCACAACAGACAGTAATATTTTTATCAGGATGAGCTGAAATGCCATTGAACCATTTCACTTTTTCGCTTATAGCATTTCTTAACCTTGGTGAGCCCCAAGTAACGGAGTATTGATTATATCCATCACATATTGCTTTAACTGCAGCTTCTACTATTTCTTCTGGAGGATTGAAATCTGGAAAACCCTGAGCTAGATTCACACCACCTTTTTCAGCAATTCTTCTTGTCATTTCTCTAATCACTGACTCAGTGAAACTAGTGCACCTACTGCTTAAAAAAGATTTGCTCAATGATCCTCTCCGTATCTATTGTATATGTTCATAGCCAAATCTAAGCCTTTGTCTAATATCATTTCAATTGATTCTGCTGCAGCTTGAATAGTAGGTTGTATGATAGCCTTTTCTTTTTTGTTGAATCTGTTTAAAACATGGTCTATTACATTGTTATCTTTTCCAATGCCTATTCTGATTCTGGGGAAGTCTTGTGTTCCAATATGATGGATAATAGACTTCATTCCTTTGTGACCACCAGATGAACCAGATGGTTTTATTCTTATTTTACCAAGTGGTAAATCCATATCATCATAAACAATCAAAAGTTTATCGGGAGATAGTTGATTTCTTTTGAAAATTTCACCAACAGCCATTCCGCTCTCATTCATATATGTTTGAGGTTTTACAAGCATTATTTCTTCATTATTATGCCTAAATCTGCCAACTAATGATCTGTATTGTCTATATGATATTTTTACATTATTTCTCTTTGCAAAAATATCTACTACATCAAATCCCACATTATGTCTTGTATGAGCATATCTTAAACCAGGATTACCAAGGCCAACAATAACTATCACTTTTGGCCATTCCAAGCTTCGTTAAAGAGCCCACTAACACTGCTCTCTGAGTGGATTCTTTGAATTGCACTTGCAAGTAAATCAGAAACACTTACAACTGTTATTTTGCTGTTTTTTTTGTCTTTAGGAATAGGTATAGAATCTGTAATAAAAATTTCTTTAATTGGAGATTCATGCAGTCTTTCTATAGCATCACCGGATAATACACCATGTGAACAAGCAGAATAAACTTCTTTTGCACCTAAGTCTAATAAAGCTTTAGCTCCATTTATCATCGAACCTGCAGTGTCAATTAGGTCATCTATCATAATTGCAGTTTTACCTTCAACATCTCCAATTACTTCCATCACAACACTTTTATTAGGTTCAGGCCTTCTTTTTACAATTATAGCAAGCTTAGTTCCCAGCATTTCTGCAAGTGATCTTGCTCTGGGAACACCACCAACATCTGGAGATACAACAACACAATTATCTGTTAGACCTTTACATTGTTTTAAATGATTTGCAATTATTGGTCCTGCATAAAGGTGATCAACAGGAATGTCAAAAAATCCAACAATTTGTCCAGCATGAAGGTCAAGACTGAGTATTCTACTTGCTCCTGCTGTTGTGAGAAGATTTGCAACTAATTTTGCAGCCACAGGTTCTCTAGGTTTAACCTTTTTATCTTGTCTGGAATAGCAATAGTATGGAATTACAACATTTATTCTTCTAGCACTAGCCCTTCTTAGAGCATCAATTGCAACCAAAAGCTCAACTAGATGTTCATTTACAGGTGCAGACATTGATTGCATCACAAAAACATCATCACCTCTCACGCTTTGGTCTATCTGCAGATGTATTTCTCCGTCGGAAAATCTTCTTGTTGACATTTGACCAACGGCTACACCTAGTCTGTTTGCAACTTTTTCTGCAAGCTCCATGTTGCCCGATCCTGAAAAAAGTCTTAAGTCATCCATATAATCTTGTGCCCCCTGATGCTATCAGCAATTATTGTCCAACCCCATAAAAGGATCAATAATATTCAACCCAGAGAATATTATAACAGATTATAAAATTAGATGAACATGTTAGTATGGCTTGAATTTTCTAAGCCTTAAAGCATTTGACACAACACAAAAATCACTTGCTACCATTGCAACAGATGCAAGCATCGGGTTTAAAAGAAGTCCTAAAGAAGGATACAACACACCAGCAGCGATAGGAATACCCAGCGTGTTATATACAAAAGAAAAGAACAAATTTTGCTTTATATTTTTCATTGTAGCTTTTGATAAGATTATTGAATCTGCTATTTTATTCAAATCTCCACCAAGCAATGTGATATCAGAAGATTCTATTGCAATATCAGTTCCTGTGCCCATTGCTATGCCAAGATTTGATTGAGTGAGAGCAGGAGCATCATTTATACCATCTCCAACCATTGCTACAATTTTATTTTCACTCTGCAGCTTATTTATTATATTTGCTTTGTCTTCAGGTAAAACTTCTGCTATAAAATTATCTATTCCAAGCTTATTTGAAACTACAGATGCTGTAGCGGAATTGTCTCCAGTTAATAGAATAGTATTAAGACTTAGTGCTTTTAGTCTTTCTATAGCAGTCTTTGCTTCTGGTTTTATTTCATCTCTAAACGCTATTATTCCAGATGGTATATTATCAACTGTTACAATTACAACTGTTTTGCCTTGCTTAGAAAGCTCTAATACTTGAGATTCAACAGATTCAATATTTATATTTTGCTTTTTTAAAAAATATGGTGTGCCTATTAATATTTTTTTATTATCTACTTCTGCACTTATCCCACCACCTGTAATAGAATTGAAATTTTCCACTTCCATAAGCTCTATTTTTTTATCACCAGCTTCTTTTACTATTGCATTACCAAGTGGGTGTTCACTTCTTTTTTCTGCAGATGCAGCAAGCATTAGAAGTTCATTTTCTGAGATATCATTTAATTTGATAATATCTGATAGTGTGGGTTTGCCTGTTGTTAAGGTTCCTGTTTTATCAAGAATTATAGTGTCTATTTTACCAGCTGTTTCTAAAACTTTAGATTCTTTTATCAGAATTCCAAGCTCAGCACCTTTGCCTGTTCCTACAGAAATGGACATCGGTGTGGCAAGACCTATTGCACAAGGACAAGCAATAATAAGCACTGATACTGCATTAACCAATGCTAATGACATTCCTGTTTCTTTGCCAAAAATAAACCATATTGTGAAAGTAATTATTGCTATACAAATAACTATTGGAACAAAATAGGAAGCTACCACATCAGCAGCTCTTTGGATTTGTGGTTTCATATGTTGTGCATTTCTTACCATCTTAATCACTTTTGCAAGAGATGTATCTTCTCCAATTCTTTCAGCTCTCATTTTGAATGAACCTGATTTATTGATTGTGGCACCTAGCACATTTGATCCAACTTCTTTTTCTACTGGTACACTCTCACCTGTTATCATTGATTCATCAACAGATGAAAAGCCTTCAATCAATATTCCGTCAACTGGTATTTTCTCACCGGGCTTTACTATTAAAATATCACCTACTGCTACTTCATCAATATTTATTTCTACCTCTTTATTGTCTTTCAACACTCTTGCAAATTTTGCCTGTAATCCAATAAGTTTTCTCAATGCAGTAAATGTATTTTTTCTTGCTTTTGCTTCAAGATAACCACCTGTTAAAATGAGAGCAATAATAACTGCAGATGATTCATAATATACATGTGGTTCTATTCCTAAATTTTTAATTCTTTCAGGAATAAGTGTTACCACTAAACTATATATAAAAGCTGATATTGTGCCTATTGCAATTAACACATTCATATTTGTAGATCTGTTTTTTAATGCAGACCATGCACTTTTTAGGATTTTGTTTCCATTATAAAAAAGCACTATTGCAGATAATACAAGCAGAACATAAATGTCCATAGATGGAGGCATTGGATGTTTTATCATTGAGATTAGAAAAACAGGAAGGGTTAAAATTATTGCTTCAATTAAATTTATTTTTTGCTTTGATAATTCTGATTCATCTTCAAAGTCATTTAACACTTCTTGATTTATTTCTATATATTTTTTTGCTGTAAATCCCAATGATGCAATTTTTTCTATAATTACATTATCATTAATGATATCTTGATTGTAATCTATTGATGCTGATTTTGTATTGAAGTTTGTGGATATTTGTTCTATTCCTTCAGTATTTTTTAGCATTCTTTCAACACTCATCATACAGCTTGGGCAGTCTAATCCTTCAATAATAAAATCAGAATGTTTTGTATCAATATTTTCTGTAGGTTTTCTATCAGCCTTCTTTTGAGGATAAAAGAAAAACCCTAGGATTGATATTATGAGTATTAAGGCAATCAATATAACAATTATATCTGCAATTATCATATATTTTCTCCGAACCTATTATATATAATAAGTATTCTATTATTAGCTTAAATGCAAACATAATATTATGGATGGTTAAGTTTCTTATTGGAGTGATATAATTAGTATTATGACATATAGAATTGAACATGATTTATTGGGTGAAAAAGAATTGCCTTCAGAGGCATATTATGGCATTCATACACTGAGAGCTAGTGAAAATTTTAAGCTTTCAGGAATCTTTATGCATTCTGAGTTGATAATATCTCTTGCTTATGTAAAAAAAGCATGCTGTTTGGCTAATCTCAAATCAGGCAGAATATTAAAAGAAATTGCAGATGTGATATGCAAAGCTTGTGATGAAATAATTTCTGGTAAACTTCATGATCAGTTTATCGTAGATGTGTTTCAAGGAGGAGCTGGTACATCTGCAAATATGAATGCAAATGAAGTAATAGCAAACAGAGCTTTAGAGCTGATGGGTTACAACAAAGGTGATTACTCGATTATAAGTCCAATTGATCATGTTAATCTTTCACAATCTACTAATGATGTGTTTCCAACTGCTGTTAAACTAGCTGCTATAAAATTATTAATTCCTGCATCAAAAGCTATGGCAAATCTGCAGAAAGTGTTGCAGGAAAAAGAAAATGAATTTTCTGATGTATTAAAAGTTGGCAGAACGGAAATGCAGGATGCTGTTCCTATCACTTTGGGTCAGGAGTTTTCTGCTTATGCACAAGCTGTGCAAAGAGACTGGTGGAGATTATATAAAGTAGAAGAAAGAATAAGGCAAATAAATCTCGGAGGAACAGCAATAGGAACAGGTCTAAATGCAGATCTTAAATATATATACTCTGCATCTGATATTTTAAGAGATATTACTGGTGTTTCGCTGGCAAGAGCAGAGAATATGATAGATTCCACGCAGAATTTAGATGTTTTTGTTGAAGTGTCTGGCTTGGTGAAATCTGCTGCTGTGAATCTATTAAAAATAAGTTCAGATTTGAGATTTCTTTCATGCGGACCTCTTGCTGGAATTGGTGAAATCACTTTACCTGCGTTGCAAGCAGGTAGTTCAATAATGCCGGGGAAAGTGAATCCTGTTGCACTGGAAGCTGTGAGCCAAGCAGGTATGCAAATAATAGCAAATGATCTTCTTATCACTCAATCAGCTGCCTCTGGCAATCTAGAGCTTAATGCATTTTTACCAATTTTATCTCATAATTTATTCCAATCTCTTGTGCTGCTTAAAAATTCTGCAGATCTACTTGCTGAAAAATGTATTAAAGGAATTGTGGCAAATAGAGAAAGATGCAATGAGCTTGTAGAAAAAAGTCTTGTGAATTTAACAGCACTTACTCCGTATATAGGCTATGAATCTGCATCAAAAATTGCAAAAAAGGTGCTCAAAACAGAAAAAACGGTCAGAGAAACAGCACTTGAAGAAGGATATTTCACTCAAGAAGAAATAGATGTAGTGTTATCATCAATTGAAATGACAAAGCCAGGTGTTGCAGGTATCAAAAAGATAGTTGAGTTAAGAAAGCAGAAAGAAAGTAAGTAAGATTTATAGCCTATAGCTTTAAAAGCAGTTTTTGTATCGCGAATAAAATCCCGATACCAAAACACTTTTTCTTTTATTGTCCTTGCCACTGCAGCCATTCATTCCAGCTTGTGTCATTTGATAGTTTTAGAATTTCATATCTATTATCAAACCTATCTGGACTTGGAATATATATTGACATTCCTGTTGCATTAACAAGATCAGAACTATATCTTTTTGCAACTATTGCATTATTTAGTACTGCTTCTAGATTGCTGTATGCTGAGATTGCAGCATCTCCGGATATAACTGCACACCTTTGAGCATAGTCAAGTAAATCTAAACTGTGCCTTTGAAAACCACCATCTATAGTAGAATAATTTAATGAATCTATTCTAGCTTGATTATATTGTGAATATTTACCAGCTGCATTTTGTGAAATTGCCTGCACAAAATTTTCTAGAGCTGTTGATACTGAGTTCATTCTATTTAGGTCAACAGCAGTAAGTGAAATTGCTCTTCTGTTGGAATATTCAGAATAATATTCTTCCACAATTATTCTGGAGAGTTGCATAGGTGTTGTATTAGCATTAATTCTTGAAAGAATTCTTGCATAATTATATCCTGGTGCTGGTTCTGTAGAGGGAGCACCAATCATATATCTTGCTGAGTTTTTTAATTCATATGCAACTTCCAGCTGCATCATAAAACAGGCATCAAAAGCAATTATATCAATCCCTTTTCCATCAAATACATCTGCAATTTTATTTATGTTGATAGCTGAGCCACTAGTATCATCATAGGAAATAGCTTTTTTTTGATTTTCTAAAGACAAAGTTCTTATCTGCCAGCCGGTTCCATGATCCCATATCACAAGAGCATAATGATCTGCAGGAAATTCATTCATTCCCCATTGAACAAAATCCAGAAGGGTTTGCTCTGAGCCCATATCAAGTTCACCAAGCGGATTAGACTCATCAAGTCTTGGAGATGTGATTAAATTTGGGTTATTATCTCTTATTATCAAAAATCTTCTTGTATCTGTCCAATTGCCATTGCTTGTGTCATAACCATTAATTCTATCCATTTGGACAACAATTCTTACATCTCTTGTTGAACCAATAGATTCCATTTGATTCATATTATGGATTCCAGATGATTCTAAATCATTGTCTGCATTAAGATAGACAAGAATTGTCCACTTGCCATGCTGTTTTGCTTCTTCAACTGAAAGTAGTGTTGTTAGTGAAGGGGAAGATGAACCACCACCTCCACCACCACAACCAATTATTGAGGTTATAATTACAGAAAAAACAATAATTAAGATAAAATTATGCTTCATAGAAAAATCCTTATTAGATAAATAGTATCATATAAAACACAGTATATCTACCAGTCTGTTTAGCAATAAAAAAATAGCAAAAATATTTCTGTCTATTTGCTATAAAAGAAGAGTAATATCTTCTAAAATTGTAGTGTTTTATTATGCTATTTATAATAATTGGCAATTGAGAATAAATTCCTTCTGTTTTTTTGTTGAATTTTATGGTATGTTTTGATATAATAACATTTGCTGCGGTCCCATGGTGCATCGGTTAGCACACGGCTCTTTCAAGGCCGGGAGAGGGGTTCAACTCCCCTTGGGACCGCCATTTTTGTTTTTACCTAATATTGAAGCTTATAATCCTGTTGTGCAAATAAATTAATAGCTTTTACTCTAGCTCTGGGATATTCCCAGAGCTAATTTTTTTGTTTTGAATATAATAATTCAGTAAGCTTTGTATGTTTAGTTGAATGGAACCTATGCTTGACCATAGGTGAAAAAAAGCAGTATAATAAAGGTTGTTTTGAACCTATGTTTTTTGTTAGGAAAGGTGGTTAATTTTGGGAGATATTGGAAAAGAAGTCATCCCTATTAGAATAGAAGATGAGTTAAAAGAATCATATATGGCTTATGCCATGAGTGTTATTGTATCAAGAGCACTGCCGGATGTGAGGGATGGACTCAAACCTGTTCAAAGAAGAATTCTAGTTGCAATGAATGATCTCCACCTTGGACCTAACTCTCAACATAGAAAATCTGCAAAAATTGCAGGTGATACCTCTGGTAACTACCATCCACATGGTGAGGGTGTTATATACCCAACAATGGTCAGAATGGCTCAAGATTTCAACTCAAAATATCCACTTATTGATGGTCAGGGTAACATGGGCTCAATTGATGGTGATCCACCAGCTGCTATGAGATATACAGAAATGAGAATGTCTCATTTTGCTGTTGAAATGCTTGAAGACCTTGATAAAGAAACTGTTGATTGGGAAGACAATTATGATCAGACAAGACAAGAGCCTCTAGTTTTGCCTGCAAAGTTTCCAAATCTGCTGGCAAATGGCAGTTCTGGAATTGCTGTTGGTATGGCAACAAATATACCGCCGCATAATCTTAAAGAGCTGTGTGATGGATTTATTTATTTGATTGATAATCCAGACTGCGAAGTGTCTGATATTATGGAGCATGTAAAAGGTCCAGATTTTCCCACAGCAGGTATGATATTAGGCACAAAAGGAATCAAATCTGCTTATGAAACCGGAAGAGGACAGATTGTAATGCAGGCACAAACAAATATTGAAATGCTTGAAGGTGGAAAATCTGCTATTGTTATCACTGAACTACCATACCAAGTTAATAAAGCAAACTTAGCTTTGAAAATTGCACAGCTAGCCAAAGATAAAAAAGTTGAAGGCATTACAGATGTTAATGATTACACAGATAGAACAGGTATGAGATTGGTTATTGAGCTCAGAAGAGATGCTCAACCAAGAAGAATATTAAACTACTTATTTAAACATACAGACCTTAGAAAAACTTTTGGTGTGATAATGCTTGCATTAGTTGATGGAAGACCAAAAGTGCTTAATCTTAAAGAAATAATGCAGCATTATGTGAATCATAGAGTTGAAATTGTTGAAAGAAGAACAAAATATGAGCTTAGAAGAGCCAGATTAAGGGCTCATATTTTGGAAGGATTGAGAGTAGCTCTTGGATTCCTTGATGAAATAATACAAATTATAAGAGCCTCTGAAAATTCAGAAGAAGCTAGAAATAATTTAATGCAGAGATTTGGTCTTTCTCAGTTGCAGGCTGAAGCAATTCTTAATATGCAGTTAAGACAACTTACAGCTCTTGAGAGAGATAAAATTGAAGATGAATATAAAGAGCTGTTAAAGAAAATAGCATCATTAGAAGATTTATTATCAGATCCTCTTAAAATACTAGCAGTCATAAAAGAAGAGCTTAAGTATATAAAAGAAAAATATGGTGATGATAGAAAAACTAGAATCATCCCAATGGAAGCTAATGAAATAGGTGATGAGGATATTATACCAGATGAACAAACAATCATCACCATCACAAGAGATGGATATATTAAAAGAGTTCCAATAGACACTTACAGAAGCCAAAGAAGAGGTGGAAGAGGTGTGATTGGAGCAAATACTAAAGAAGAAGATAAGCTTGCTGGTTTATTTGTAGCAACTACACACCATTATTTGTTGTTTTTTACAGATAGAGGTAGAGTTTATAGACTAAAAGTTTATGAAATCCCTCAAACATCAAGGCAGGCAATGGGTACTGCTGTGATAAACTTAATATCAATTGAGCCCGGTGATAAAATTACTGCCACAGTTCCTGTTAAAGATATGAATGAAGGATATATGGTTATGGCTACTGAGATGGGTGAGGTTAAAAAGACAGACCTAAGCCTATTCCATAATATGAGAAGTAATGGTTTGAGGGCATTTGATATTGAAGAAGGCGATTCCCTTAAATGGGTTGAGATAAGCAGTGGTGATGATGATGTTATAATGGTTACAAAAAATGGCTTGTCAATTAGATTCCATGAAGATGACCTTAGAAGTGCAGGAAGAGCAAGTGGTGGTGTTAGAGGTATAAGACTTAATCCTGGTGACAAGGTTGTGGGTATGTGCCTTGCTAAACCTGATTGTGAGCTCTTGGTTGCTACTGAAACTGGATTTGGAAAAAGGACTCCACTTTCAGACTATAGAAGACAAACAAGAGGTGGTAAAGGAATAAAAACTCTTAATCTTACTGAAAAAACAGGCCATATTGTGGAAACGGCTGTTGTTGATGATACAGATAAGGTTGTGATAATTACTTCTCAGGGTATAATTATCAAGATTAAAGTAAAAGATATTAGATGCTGTGGAAGAAGCACACAGGGAGTGAAACTTATCAATTTGGGACAAGGTGATAGTGTTGCTGCTCTTGCAAGGATTCCTGTTGCAGATGCTCCAGAACAATCCGAAGCAGAAATAGAGTCAGATAACAGTGAAGACAATCTTTTGACCAGTGATGAATAATATAAAAAGTCCTAGGATGGGAGTCAGCTGATGTCTATTGAAACATCGTTAGCAATCATAGCTTTTGCAATAATTCTTCAAATGTTATTTTTTATTGCAGCGATAATAGCAGTTGTTGTGGCTATATTAAGTATTAAAAAGCTCATCAAAAAGAGTGTTAGTGAAGTCAAAAGTAAAGTTGATCCCATATTAGATAGTGTTCAGAGTATAACAAAAAAATCAAAAGAAGTAGTTGATACAGCTGGAGATGCTGTTAATAGTATAGTTGTTAATTCAAAAGAAGCTGTTGAAAGTGTAACAAGCACAGTTAAGAATGTTTCAAAAAAAGTTGATAATGCTGTTTCACCAGAGGCAACAACTGCAGCTGCAGTTCTTGGAACTCTAATTACTTCTCTTAAAAAGAAAAGTAAGAATCAAGATGATTCTGAAGAATAAGAATCTAAAATTCTTACTATGGCCAGAATTGATACATAGGTCTATCTAATAGAATTCCTAGAAGAATCCAGAATCCACCTATTGTTATTTCACCTAGCATAAGACCAAAGAAAAGCATAAGTGCTAATCTATAGCCTTTGAGGCTGAGTATTTTAAGGCATAGTGATTTTGAAATACTTCCAATCATTATAGGAAGCCAAAGGTTATGCATTCCCCAACTATTTGCAACAGCATAGGCTAATGGATGAAGAGGAAATCCTACAAATTGTCTTCTTGCTGCTGCTAAAATCAAAGCTACGCCAAAACCAAACCCTGTTGCAAACCAGTGACCTGATTGAATATTGTTTTCTCTTGTTAGCCAGTTTTCTAGACTTGATTGAAATACCTCTCTTCCATACCCAGTTCCCCAAATATTTACTTTTGCAGTTGAAGCTCCAAGTTTATAAAATCCATCAAGATAGATGAAAAAACATATTGGTACTGCAACTAAACCAGCAATTAAAATTGCGTTGAACATACTTTTTTGTGCACTTTGTTCAATCCCAGCTGATTTAATACATTCAAGCTGATGAGGCATTGGGTGACTTCTATATACTCTATTAAACCATCTAAAATATGCTAAAGTGCCAAGAGTTGTTTTATCAAACATATTTGTTCCAAACATTCTTGTAATTGTTTGGTCTGGTCCCATAAAATGCATATCATGAACAGGAAAGCCAAACTCTGCTCTTATTCTTGTTATCATAACTGCAAGAGTAATATATATTGCAAAATAGAATATTATAACTATTGGGCTCATTCCAGCAGCTTTTGCAAAGAAAATTAATATTAATGAAGTGATAAAAAAGCCAACTATAGCCCATCTGTATCTTATAGGTTCATTTTCATCTTCAGATGATGAAGTGCCCTGCATAGCTGTCTGCCAAACAGTTTTCAGGTGTCCTTTTAATCCATAAATTGCAACAACAAATATTGCCATATATGCTCCAAATGCCTGAGATTCATGATATGGGAATCCAGATGTTGTGCTAACTCCACTTGCCCTTACTATCACTGCTTCTAATTTATACAGTAAATAGAAAAGATATAGAGAAAAACTCAAATCTACAGGCATTAAGAATCCTAGGGTTATAGCAAAGAAATAATAGGATATTGTGAATGGACTAGCCGCATCAATTGGACCGCCAGTTTCAAATGCAAAAGGATGTCTTTTTATTGGTATTTCAAAAGGCATAATAGATGAGTTCAGAAAATGAATTCCGTTAATGAGAGTGATAATTCCCGATATTCCAAAGCCTATCCACATTAGTTTATTTGAAAAGAATTTTTGGGGTTCTTCTGTCATTGCTATTGGCAATGCAACAATTGGAAATGTGAGCTTCTCTCTTTCAACCTATGCTTTTCTTAAAATAGCATTTATGCAGAGCATCATAGTTACAAGTGCCCAAATAAAAAACATCCAAGCAATTGATGGCTTAATCCATGCAGAAATATGATTAGGTGTAAAAAAGTCGCTGTTGCCTTTATAAAAACCTTCCAAAGCAGCTTTATCTGTTACAATTAACCATTCTGGAAGCACACCATAGAATAGTGAATCCCAACTGTTAAACTCATCTGCATAGTAAGTAGGGTATCCCATCAGAGTTATTAGTATTCCCTGCATATCAGATGATATTATTGCAGAGCCTACAGATACCATTGCATACAAAGCAATCATTTCCAGCCTATTGAATGCCAGAAATTTTATATATCTTTTGAAAAATAGATTTATAATACTTGCAACAAATAAAAAGAAAATTGCATTTGCAAAAGGTGCTGCCCAAGTGGAGAAAGTGTATTGAGTCATCTCACCCCAAAAAATCCACTTTGCTGAGAACCAGATTAATATAATACCTAATACTACAGCTCTTAATCTGACAATTTCTTTTTTCTGACTAGAATCATTTGTTTTTTCAGCAGTTTTTACAAATTGCTCTTCTTTATTCAGTTTTAAATTCATAAGATGCCCAAATTAATCAGTATGTTTTTTTTAATAATATCTATAGACTTTGAAAAAATCTTATTGTATCCAATTTTCAGGCTATTTTATAATAATTTTACTTAACCAAAACACCCATATTGGATATAGTAAATATAATGCACCACCTGTGAGCATTGAATATGGACTAAGTTTTTTTCTGATTGTGATATCAACCCATGCAATTCCAGATGCAAGCAAAGCAATTATTATGCATGCAATGCCATTTGAATCTAGATGCCAATGTGTAAATGTGATGCCAATAGCTGGTAATATACTGCTTTGAAACACCATTGCTCCTGTAATGTTTCCAAGAGCTAGAGTGTCTTTTCTATGTCTTACCCATGTAATTGAATTGAATTTTTCAGGTAGTTCGGTTGCAATTGGAGTGATAATAACGCTGAGAACTAAAGGTGATACTCCCAAGTGCAGTGATATTTCTGTTACATGCTTTATGAACTCATCAGCACCAAATATCATTAAAGCAAGTCCTGCACATATTTGTACTAACACCCATCTTAGTCTAGGTTGAATAGAATTTTTTGTGAAGTGTAATGGTCTGCACTCTTCTTCATCCATTGTACAGCTGCAAGAAAAAGTTCTTTTTACATAATAGATATATATAAATACTAACACTGCACCAATTATCAGCTTTATTTCTCTCATTGGAATCAATGCAGCAGATAGTGCCAATAGATATACCAAGAAAAATGTGCTTAAATCTCTTTTTACAACTATAAAGTTAGCAGAAACTTCTGGTTTTCTAATTTTTGCTGCAGAAAAGAGCAATATTGCAAAGCCAGTGATGAACATTGCAAGTGTACTAAGCATCATAGGAGCCCCCAAAATAGCACCAATACCAGCCTCTGTGTGCAATTCATCATGACCAAGAACTGCAATAGCTGCAATCGTTGTTTCAGGCAGAGCGGTTCCTACTGCTGCAAGTACACTTCCAACAGCACCTTCTGCAAGTTTTAATCTTTTTCCAAGCCATTCTATAGCATTTGTAAAAAGCTCAGCAGCAAGGAAAATTAAAAATAGATCAATTACAAGATAAAGATAAGTCATTTTTCTTTTCCTATGTTTTTATTTTGCTTGTGAATAAATATTGCAAACAAGCCATTCTTTTTCATCCTTAGAGCAAAGATAAATTTTTTCAATTTTTACTACATGACCGGGAAATATGAACCTTACTGGCACTTCAATCAAATCAGATTTTAATCTTTTAGCAGGAAGAACTGTATATCTAGCTTGTTTATTAGATTGCCAATAATTATACAGTTTTCCATAGTTTTCTATGTATAATTTATTTTTTGCAATTTCAGATTTTGGATCTATTATTTTTTTTGCATTGTCATAATCTTGTTCTATCAGCATATGCACCCAATCCCAAGCTACTCTTTCTGGTGGGAGAGGCTTTATATATTTCCAACTAATCCAATAGATAATGCAAGCAAGTCCTAAAATTGACATAATTTTTATTATGCTTGATTGTAAATTGCTTGGAGACTTTTCATTTTCTTTTGATAATACTTTTCTTGCAGACCAATGTATGGATAAAACTGCTGATAAACTAAGCAAAAGTGCACACAACCAAAATGGCATTGATGAACTAGCAATTCCAAGCCTAGGAATGCTGAATGTGTCAGTTGCATACATATATGCTCCAAAGCTTGCTCCAAGAATTGCAGATATTCCTTGCACCATTCCAACAGCTCCCAGCATTTCTCCTTTTCGTTCCTCATTTGATGTTGATGATACTATAGACATCCAAGCAGGAAATGCAGATGTAAAACCAATACCAACTATTATACTTGCCAAGATATATATTGATACATATGGAAATAATACTATAAGCCATATTGCAATAGCACAACTAATTAAACCATAGCTGAGGGAATATGTTCTACCATACTTATCAGAAAATCTTCCCATAGGCACTGCACATAATGCCATAACTGCAGCTAGTGGAGCAACAGCAAGACCAAATTGTGTTTCACTAAGACCTAGTCTTTCAACAGCAAAAAGCTTACATACAGGCATCAGAAGACCAATTCCTGCAAAAGTGAAAAAAGCTAAGAGCATAAGCTGAGGATGTTTTTTGAAACTATATGATAGATCTGATATTTTGAATTTCTTTATAGATGAGGCCATTTCATCATTTTCAAATGCTGTATGTTTTGTTTTATGGAAGTATTTTTCTTTCAAAAATATCAAAATTACTAATGCACAAATGAACATTAAAACAGACACTAAATAAAATGATGCATTGAAAGTTTGGAATATTTCATTTACATATCCACCAGCCAAAAATCCTAGTGCTAATCCTCCCAAATATGTAAAGTTTATAATGCTCATTGCAGAAGTTCTATTTTTCTCAGATACCAAATCACCTGCAGATGCAAAAGCGGTTGGCCAAAATGCACCAGCACCAATTCCATCTAATAACCTAAGAGCAATTAAAGCAATAGGAGAATGAAAATAAACTGTGAGAGTGGCAGTGAATATCGTTATAGTGGGACCTAAAAGAAGCAAAGGTTTTCTACCTTTTTTATCTCCTAAAGTACCAAATATGAGCCTTGATACAGCTTCTGATAAAAGAAACACACTAAAAATTAACCCAAGAAATTGACCCTGTTTGATGGAGTAGGTAACATACATCGGCTGAGCAGAATAATTTAAGGTAGCATAAGATAACTGCCCCAAAAATGAAGCAGTCGCAACAATTAGTAATGCAGTATGCTTTTTTAATATGTCTATTTGTATAAATTTCAATTTCAGAGAGCTATATAAAAATAGTGTGCAATTAATTATACACCTAATAAAAACTGAGTCAACAAAAAAATGAGACCGTCTCAAAAATATAAATTCTGAGACAGTCTCAATCTAATATTTCTTTAGAATAGTGTTAAATTACACCCATCCTCTAAGTTTCATAGCATCAGCTACTCTTTGAATACTTACCATATAAGCAGCTGTTCTCATATCTACTTCATAGTCTTTAGCCATCAATAGAACATCATTGAAAGCTTTAGTCATTTTTTTATCTAATTTCTCATGAACATCATTTTCGTCCCAGTAAAAGTTCATTAAGTTTTGAACCCACTCAAAATATGAAACTGTAACTCCACCTGCATTTGCAAGGAAGTCAGGAATCATAAATACGCCATTCTTAAAGAGAATTTCATCTGCTTCAGGAAGTGTTGGACCATTTGCAAGCTCACAAATAATTTTCGCTTTAATATTATTTGCATTTTGAGCAGTAATAACATTCTCAAGAGCTGCAGGAACTAAGATTTCTACATCTAATTCAAGCAAATCTTCATTGCTTATCATTTCAGTGTTAGGGAATCCGCCAACAGCACCTGTTTTGAGTTTATGTTTTACAATTTCATGAGCATCAAATCCAGATGGTGAATATATACCACCTCTAGTGTCACTAACTGCAACTATTTTACATCCTAATAAATCTTGGAATAATGTTGCTGCATATTGTCCTGCATTGCCAAAACCTTGTATTGCAACTTTTGCATTTTTAAGATCTATGTTTAAATGTTTTGCTGCTTCTCTAGTTGTGTATGCACCACCTCTTGCGGTAGCATCTCCTCTGCCTTCTGATCCACCAATTGCTAGCGGTTTTCCTGTAATAACACCTGGGCAGTTAAAGCCTTTGATTTTTGAAAATTCATCCATCATCCATGCCATAATTTGAGGAGTTGTGTATACATCAGGTGCTGGCACATCTTTTTCAGGACCTAAAATTCTTCCAACTTCATCAATATAGGCTCTGCTTAATCTTTCAAGTTCACCCTCACTTAATTCTTTAGGGTTGCAGATAATTCCACCTTTTCCACCACCAAGAGGGATATCTACAACAGCTGTTTTCCAAGTCATCCAAGCAGCTAATGCTCTCACTGTGTCAATAGTTTCATCTGGATGGAATCTAATTCCACCTTTGTTTGGACCTCTTGCATCATTGTATTGCACTCTAAATCCCTTAAATACTTTTGTCGTGCCATCATCCATCTTAACATGCAATGATACATGTAGCTCTCTTAGAGGTTCTCTCAAAATTGCATGAACTGATGGGTCTAGACCCAGCTTTTTAGCAGCTATATCAAGCTGCCTTTGTGATACTTCAAATGGGTTTGCATTTACTGTTGTCTGGTTACTCACTTTGACAGTTCTCCTTTGATTTATACTTTTTCAGGCTTTTACAGCAACTCTGCTATAACAGAAAACCTCTTCTAAAAGTTTAGAAGAGGCTTCTTTGCCTGAACTATTCTATTGTTGCTGCCATGCAACCGGACAACGCCTTTGTTGCCTTTAATATCGAGTATACTTCACAAATCAAGGAATGTCAAACATAAATTTTCATTAAATATTGAAATATATATATTATGAATTAATTACATTCATATTTAATCATAATCAAAACACTCAAAGGAAATATTATTGTAATATTCAGGCAATAATTGTTAACAACAACTAAATGATAAAGTAAATTGCTTAAAATAGTTATATTTTTTCTTTGAAAGAAGATTGGATTTGACATATAATAATCTCTAAAGCATTATATGTTTGAATATAATATATTTATAGAATACTGGATAATATAAAAGTATCCGGTAGTCCGAAACATACAAGGAGGACACTTATGAGATCAACACCAATTGGTATAGCAATGCTCAATGATGCTAGAGAGCATGTTTATCAACAAAACAATGCAATAAACATGGAAGTGGTTAACAAATGGGCAGAAGTTATCAGAAACAATGCTAAAAATGTTGATGGCAGCTCTTTGGAAGTAGTAGTAGCTTCTGAGATTATTACTTCTGTAAGACTTGCCCAAAAAATGGGACAAGAGCTGGCTAACAAAGGATGTAAACAAATAATTATGTGCTACAATGTGTGGAATTTCCCATATTTAGCTTGGCCCTTTGTAAATAGCTTTGGAGCTGATACTCCTATTCTTTCACTTTCAAACAACAATGGAAAATTCCCCGGTAATGTTGGTCTTTTAGCAACTGATGGTGCTTTAAGACAAGCAGGAAGAAGAACCCATAGAATAGTAGGTCAGATTGATGATCCTAAAACACAGCAAGATGTTATGAATTGGGTGAGAGCATCTAATGCTGTTACCACAATCAAAAATGAAGTTTTTGGTTTATACGGTGGTCATTCAATGGGTATGGAAACAGGATTTTTCCATCTTACACCTACAATCAAATCACTAGGCTGCAACTGCTATCAGATAGATCAGCTTTGGCTTGTTAAAAAAGCAGAGCAAGTTGATGAAGCAGAAGTTGAAAAGGGTCTCAAATGGTTTGAGTCTTTGATGCCCGGAAGAATACTTTATGATGGAGATATGCTTACTCCAGAAACACTTAAAACTCAAATCAGAATCTATCTTGCTATGGAACAAGTAAACAAAGAAGAAGGGTTTGATTTTTGTGGATTAAAAGGACAAAGAGAATTAACAGAGCATGTAACACTTGGTGATGTGCCTGAAATGATGATGAATGATCCTTATGACTGGAGGGGTCCTAAAGAATCTTTTGTTTGCTCTACTGAAGCTGATGCATTTGCTGCTATTACAATGCAGTTATTAAAATATGTCTCTGGTGGGCTACCAACATTATTTATGGATGTAAGACTTTATCATCCAGAGCTTGATATTTGGGATTGGTGCAATTCTGGAAACCATTCAAGTTTTTATGCTGCTCAGTCATTTAATGCTGAAGAAAACTTCAAGAAAATTACATTCCATCCTGCACTAAAATTTTATTTCAAAGCAGGTGGAGCATCTGTAGAATTTGATGCAGCTCCCGGTGAAATGACTTATGCAAGAATGGGTATTTGGGATGAAAAGCCATTTATGTTTGTTTGCAAGGGAGAAGCTGTGGAGCTTTCTGCTGAAGAAAGAAAAAGAATTAATGCAGAAACAGATCCAACATGGCCTCATGTTCATGCAAGATTGAATTGTTCATTTGATGAATTTCTTGCATTATTCCCATGCAACCATGTGCAGGGAGTTCTTGGAGATAAAGTTGAGGCTCTGAGATATTTATGTGAAATAGCAGGAATCACTCCTATTATAGCAGGTGAAGCAGGAAAGAACATAATTCCTCCAATCTGGGAAAGGGTATAATTAACCTTAAAAAATATGAAGCCAGCCATTTTTATTATATTATGGCTGGTTTTTTGTAATATTTGAACAAGATAAAACAATTTAATGAGTAAGTTGTTTCGTAGAATCCTAAGAGAACAGCAAGAAATAAAAAATATTTATGAAAATAATAATTTTTACCCTTAAGATTTTTTGCAAATAAGCAATAATAATAACAGTGCACGATGATGTTTATCTTAGTGCTACCCATAAGATAAACGATTTAATTTGCACAAAGCCCACCTCACACCGTTCAATGGCCGAAGGTAACCCCAGTGCAGCCTTCCTTCGGCCAACTTCTCTTTATTAATTACTTCTCATATTTTCCATATTTTAGTGCTGCCCTATATGCTGCTTCAAGATTTTCAAGCGGAACATCAGGATTTATTGTGTGAGCAGAACAGAAAATATATCCACCATTAGGTTTTAATCTATCCATTAACTGCTTTACTTCAGCATCTATTTGCTCTGGTGCCCATCTTGGTAAAACCTCTCGAGTATCAAGAGTACCATACAAACATAATTTATCTCCAACTCTTCTTTTTACCTCATAAGCATCCATACCTGCTGATGTTTGTATTGGATTTAATACATCAAGCCCCATATCAACACAATCTTCCAAAACATCCATTATATATCCACAGGAATGCAAACTAACTGGCACTTCTGCCTTTTTCCCCACATCTACAATTGTTTTCTCATAAGGAAATATCATCTCTCTCCACATCTTGGGTGAGAACATCATTCTATTGTTTTCTCCCCAATCATCAGAAAGATGCAAAACATCAACACCGCATTTTATAATCATTTCACTTTGAGCAGCAAACCACTCAGACAGCTTTTTGAAAAAATCTTTTGTTTTGTGAGGCTCACAAGCCATGTTGGCTAAATTATTTTCTATTCCTAAAAATCCATTTGCAGATTCAAAAATACCACCTGTTTGGCAAAAAACACACATGTTTTTTGCTTTGCCATAAATTTTAACTGCAGCTCTAACACCATCATATAATGAATCATCACATGGGTCTGGTAATTTAGCTGCCAAAGCTTCATCTAGAGTCATTGGTCTATTTTCAATGGTTGACCAAGGTGGAGCCACAAATACAGTGTAAATATCTATTCCAAACTCATCAAAAAATCCATCAATACTGCCATACTTTTTTGATACTATTTCAGCATAATCAGATCTATATAGCCAAACATTTAGAGGTACTCTGTCTGGTTCTTCATGTCTTATTGCCTTCAGCACTCTTTCTCTTGAAGTCATTTATAAATAAACCTTTCAATTTGAAAATTTTATAATTAATCACGAAATGGATCATACTCATCATCATCACTTGAAACACTTGTTGACTGAATATATTGACCATCTTCATCATCAGCCAAAATAGGTCTCATGTAAATATATCTATTTAGCAAAGTGTGTCTTGGTGTGAAAATGCTATTTTTACCACAT
>JBDNDK010000169.1:0-5056 GCA_046719185.1 Armatimonadota bacterium | reverse complement strand
GATCTGCAGATGATGTTTTTCTAAACTTTGGTGGTTGTGCACCTGTTTTATATAGTGAACCTTTAGAAGGCAAAATATTAGCCAGCGGCTCCCAGATAGCATTTGGACAAACTAGATACCATTTCTATGAGGGATTGTGGAGAAGGGGTTCTTATATGTTTAGAGACTATATCAGTTCTCTTGGACATATGATTCCGGACAATTATAATCCTCCTTTGGTATGGTCAACTGAATATGATATTGGTCTTCAGCCAAATAGAAATGCTCCAATATCCAGATATGATCTTGATGGGATAGAAAGAGAAGCAAAAAAAGCAAAAGAGATGGGATGTGAGGCATTGTTTTTATCTGCAGGCTGGGAAGATGAAGATGGCAGCTCAAGATGGGATGAAGAAAAGCTTGGTCAAGCTGATGTAACTATTAGAAATATCAAACAAGAGTTTGGCTTGAAGATAGGCTTTAGATGTATTGGTAGAAGCTATGGTGATGAATATCCCGGTATGTACAGAAAAATGTATGATAATGCTATTGGATATTTTGCACCATATAAATCAAGGCCATTTTATGAACCTTGTTATTGCTTTGATAAATATCAGCAGGAAAAAATTGAAAGAGTCTCTCAGCTTGTTGATGCTGGAATGGATTTTATAGTGTTTGATGCTTTTGATTGGAGAGGAAGATGTTTTGATGAAAGTCATAATCATAAAATTCCAACAACTCCAGGAATGCATTCAAAGGCTATTTTTAGAATGATTGAAGAACTAAAAACTAAATATCCTTATCTTTTTATTGAAACTCATGATCCTGTATGGTCTTGGGGGGTCAGATATCTTCCTGTTTATTATATGTATTCAGGTGGAGATACTTTTGAAGCTATTTGGTCTTTTAAGTTTGCTAGAAATCCTCTTGATGACTTATTGAGTGGTAAAGCATTAAGTTTATTTTATTATAATTTATGTTATGATATACCACTATTTACTCATATTAACTTGAATAAGGACAATCAAGATTGCCTTGCTTTTTGGTGGTATGCATCAACTGTAAGACATCTTGGCATTGGAGGTGTTAAATCTTCTGATGGACAGTATGAAGCATACAAGCAGGCAGTTTCTAAGTATCTTAAATTAAAAGATTTATATACTAGAGGCACATTCTATGGGTTGGATGAGTTGACTCATATACATACTCTCCCTGATATTGGCAGAGCTGTGATAAATGCATATAATCTCACAGATGCTACTGTGTCTAGGGATATTGAAATTGTGCTTAGTGAGATTGGTTTGTTAGATGAAGTTGTATTAACTGGTGCAGAAGGCAAAATTGCAGATGGGAAAGTGAATATACACCTAGAGATAAAGCCATATTCACCTGCTATTATCACTCTAGAGCCTTTATTTTCACACTAATTAAGATGATTAAAGAGTTGTATGATATATAAAATTAAGCAGAAATAAAGAATTCTGTTATAATATAGCACAACAAGCTGATTGCCTGTTAAAATACTGTGCTATTGTATTTGTGTATTGATTGGGTAAAATATCTTATTCTATTGTATGGACATATAAAGGAGGCAGTTTATGGCCGCCAGTTGGTTTGGCATAAAATCTAAGGCAGAAAGAAGAGCTGCTAGAAAAAATATTGATGCTCTTCCTGATGGTCTGTGGACTAAGTGCCCTTCATGTGGAGAAATATTATTTATTAAAGAACTTGAAAAGAATCTGAAGGTTTGCAGTAAGTGTAATTTTCACTATAAGCTTGGAGCTTATGAGAGAATTGATTTTACTGTTGATGCGGGTAGTTTTGAAGAGATAAATGGAAATCTTATTCCTGCAAATCCTCTTGATTTCCCTGAATATGATGCAAAAATTGCAAAGGGAATCAAAACCTCCGGTCTGAATGAGGCTATTGTTACAGGAACTGCATCTATTGAACAGATAGCTGTTGTGTTGGGTGTTGCTGACTTTTCATTTATGGGAGGCAGTATGGGTGGAGTTGTTGGTGAGAAGATAGTTAGAGCTATGGAGCTTGCTATTGAAAAGAAACTGCCTGTGATATTATTTACTGCCTCTGGTGGTGCTAGAATGCAGGAAGGTATATTATCTTTGATGCAGATGGCTAAAACTACTGCTGCTTGTGCTAAATTGGCTGAAGCCGGGCTGCCTTATATTGTTGTATTTACAGATCCTACAACTGCTGGTGTGCATGCAAGTTTTGCTTCTGTTGGTGATTTTATAATTGCTGAGCCGAATGCTTTGGTTGGGTTTGCTGGTGCTAGAGTTGCACAGCAAGCTGGAGTGATTCACAGACCTGATAACTTCCAGAAATCAGAATTCCAGCTTGAGCATGGAATGGTGGATAAGGTGGTTGCTAGAAAAGATTTGAGAAATACTCTAGTGAAGCTTTTGAAGTTTGCCTGCAGGGAGGTGAAAGTTGGTGTCAAATAATACTTTGAATGTGCTTGATTTTGAGAAACCGATAGCTGAACTTGACCATAAAATCTCTGAGATTAAAAGGATCACTGCTGAGCTTGGAGAAGATAGGTCTGAGGAGGTGGCAAGCTTGGAAAGTGCTAGAGATAAACTTCTTGAAGAAATATTTTCTAATCTCACACCTTGGGATAGAACACTTCTTGCAAGACACCCTAAAAGACCATATACACTGGACTTTGCAAAATTGATATTTGATGATTACACTGAACTGCATGGTGATAGACTTTTTGCTGATGATCCTGCAATGGTTGGTGGGATTGGTGTATTAGACGGCAGACAGGTGATGTTTGTTGGTCAGCAAAAGGGAAGAGATTTGAAAGATAGACAATATAGAAACTTTGGCAGTGCTAGACCTGAGGGATATAGAAAAGCTCTTAGACTTATGAAGCTGGCTGAAAAGTTTTCTAGACCTGTGATTTGCTTTGTTGATACACCGGCTGCAGACTGCAGTGTTGGTGCTGAGGAAAGAGGCATTAGTGAAGCTATTGCTAGAAATATGATGGAGATGTCCACTCTTAAGGTGCCTGTGGTGGCTGTTGTATTGGGTGAAGGTGGAAGCGGCGGTGCTATTGGCATTGCTGTTGCAAATAGAGTGCTTATGCTGGAAAATGCCATTTATTCTGTTATTCCACCAGAGGGCTGTGCTGCTATTTTGTGGAGAGATCCATCAAGAGGTAAAGATGCTGCTGAAGCACTAAAAATTACTAGTGAAGAAGCATTGAAACTTGGTGTTATTGATGAAATTATAAAAGAACCTTTGGGAGCTGCTCATAGAAATGCTGAACAAACAGCTAGAAACATAAAAATGGCTCTTTTAAGACACATTGATGAGTTGTCTGTATTAAGCGGAACAGAACTAGCCCAGCATAGGTTTGATAAGTTCAGAAACATGGGAGCTTTCAAAGAAAAAGCACCAGAACCTGAAGAAGTTGAATTGACAGTTTAGAAGATAGATATAATATTAAATGTTACTCTGGACTGTATCCGATTTGATAGATATATTTACTTTGTCAAATTTGATGCAGTCCACAATAGAGAGTTTTTTCAATCGAATATTACATTTTGGTAGCTATCTAAATCATCTTGAATAGGTGGTTCTCTATTTAACTCTCTAATAATTATGCGTTGCAACTTACATCTGATATGACCAGAAAGTCTAATAAGCTGATTTACAGTATAATTTTGCTCTATCCATAGTCTAAAGCATATATTCTCATTACTTTGTTTTTTATCTGGACTTTTACGACAAAATGAATGACCGCAATTTACATATCTCCATCTTACTTTTCCAGAAGATAGATAACCATTTTTACGAAGCTGATTATTATTGAATTTTGAACTATTTCATTAATTACTACTAAAATTATGTTCAAAACACCCATAAAAAACACACTTTTGAGAATCTTGTCCAGAATAAAAGGCAAGTGTGTAGAATCACTTTTTTGTTCCTTTAATGATATTCTTTCAATATAAAATCAGGTGATTTAACTTACTGCAATTGTTTTTGATACCACTTTACAAACTAAAAAAACATGCCATAAATTGATTTAATAAGTGAAAATTGTCAAACAGAATTCAACAACAATATTCCATAGTTTTAAGTGTTAGAATATGTAAAAAATATATGTTGAACATTGACATTTGGTAGTGTGAGATAGAATAATATTTTTAGAGAGGTGATGTTTATAAGTAGAATAAGTATGTAAGTAGATTTTTGTAGTATTTGAAATCGTTGGTTTGCTAAAAATACATAAAGGGGGAGAGGCAATACTATGAAAACCAACTATCGTGTTTGTTTAGCCATGGTCATTGTTTTGATTATGGTGCTTGTGTCTGCTGCAAGTGCACAAAGACTTGCTACTCATTTCTTCTATTGGTATGATGCTCCAAATAATAATGTCAATCAATCACAAATGGCATTCCATCCACCCGGACTCTCCACTCCATATAATGGCACATACTACAGCTCTCTATCTATTCCTTGGTATGAATGGCAGCTTGCTGATATGAAAGCTGCAGGTGTTGATATTGCTGCTGTGGTAACTTGGGGAGAGAGACATCAGCCAAACTTCTTCAAACAGAGTGTTCTCTCAAGAATGGTAACTGCTATCAGAAATACCAACTCACCAATCAAAATTGCATGCTATGATGATACAACCTCAGAAGTTGCATCTTGGAATGCTGATAATGGCAGAGGCTATGTTTGGTCTGATAGTAATGATAATCTAAAGCTTTCCTGTGCTGCTGGTAATGCAACATGGTATTTTTATGATGATAAAATAAAACCATTCTTCCAGTTGATTCCTAGAGATTTATGGGCAACTCATAATGGATTGCCTGTTGCTAATGGTGGAAGACCTATAATATTCACTTATGTGAGCTATTATTACAAAGACCTTTGGAATGCACACAATATGTGGCAAGCTATTAAAAATGCTTTCTACAATGATTTTGGTGTGTATCCATTTTTAATTCCTTGCTGGTCTTGGTTTAATGCTAACAGCAATATGTATAATGTTGCAGATGGTATGTGTATATATGGTGCTGCAACAAACATGAACAGACGC
>JBDNDK010000168.1:0-5101 GCA_046719185.1 Armatimonadota bacterium | reverse complement strand
GCTACTGGTTTGAGAAAAGCAACAACATCAAAATATGATATTTTAGGTTTAAAATATAGAGATACCAAATTTAGCTCATCAACAGATGAAGCTGGTTATGAAGTAACATATGGAGATGTGTTAAATACACCTAATAACAATGCAATAATTGCTGCATTTACATACAGCAAATATTTTTTAATAGAAAAAGAATCTGCAGTTAGTGTGGATTTAGGTATTGGGTTTTCATATTTTTTCAAAAATGTTTATGAGCAGGGAAGCAAGTTCAATTTTATTGAGAATGCTGGTTTGACATATCATTATTCGTTTGATACAAACTCTGCCTTAACTTTTGGATTTAAGATAAATCACATCTCTAATGCAGGTATATTTCCACCAAATAGAGGTATTAATGCTTTGAGTTTCAATGCTGGATATTCATGGATTATGCCTTAGGTTCTAAAATTTTGGAATGATTTGATTGTGGGTATCGTCTATTATATATATAGGTTAATTTCATTGTTTGTGATATTCATATCACAATGGAGGTGGAATGATGAAAGCAAAACTATTATTTAGATGTTTTACAGCTATTATTCTTTTAACATTATTCACATTCGCTGCTGTGCCAAATGCTGAAGCTTTGATGCTGATTAGCCAAAAAGATGAGATTAGAATTGGTAAGCAGGTGGAAGAAGATGTTATAAAAAGATACGGCGGACTAAGTGAAGATAGAGATTTAATTCAGAGAGTGGAAAGAGTTGGAAGTTCCGTTGCTGCAAATTCAAAAAGAAAGGGCATTGAATTTACTTTCAAAGTTCTAAATTCTAAGGAAATAAATGCTTTTGCTGCACCCGGAGGACCAGTGCTCATCACAAAAGCTCTTGCACAAAAGCTTGATACTGATGATGAACTTGCATTTGTTCTTGCTCATGAAGTTGGACACATTGAAGCTCAGCATGGTAGAAAAGCTATAAATGAAGCTTTGATTGCATCTGGAATTGCATCTATACTTTTAAGAGATGCAAATGAATCAGCTAGACTTGGTGTGGATATTATTTACACTCTCCATAGTAGAGGTTACAGCAGAAGAAATGAATTTGAAGCTGATAGATATGGTGTGGATTTTATGATCAAATCCGGATACAATCCAGAAGGAGCAATCATTGCTCTTGCTAAACTTGGATTAGATAGAGTTAGCGGTGTTAGCAAATATTTTTCCACACATCCAGATACTCCAGACAGAATAGATAGAGTGGCAAAAAGAGCGGAAGTTGATAATGATAGAAAGAAAGAACTTATTCTTGATGTAAACCCTGATGCTAAGGTCTAGAAGTTAGATATATGAAGTAAGAGGTTAGAGTCTGTATAATATTATAATTACTACTCTAACCTCTTGATTTTAACTAGACCCTGAAACAAGTTCAGGGTGACAAAATACTTTTCCTATTTAGTGATTGTGTAGTCTATTTCCACACCTTTGCCTGTTTGAGATGATTCATATATAGCATCTAAAATAAGCTGAATATGAAGACCATGCACACCAGTTGCTATTGGTGTTTTATTTTCTTTTACACATTCCACAAAATGGAATATCTCACCTTCATGACCGCTGATATTTGGATGTTTGAGTTCGATATTTGCATCATTGCCATCTATATCTGTGTAGATTCTGAGCGGATCAAACTCAGCACCGCCTTTTGTGCCAATTAATTGATTGTATAATTTTTCACACGGAACATGAGATTCCCAGCTAGTTTCAAGGAATATTGTTGCACCATTTTCAAGCTTTACCATTGAGCATGCAAGATCTTCAACATCATAAACTTTTCCAACAGCAGCAGCTTTGCTAGGTCCAAATATTCCATAAGTGCTTCCCAAAACATATACTGGTCTTGGGTTGCCCATAAGCCAAAGAGTGAGGTCTAAAATATGCACACCAAGATCAATTAAAGGACCTCCACCACTCATTGATTTTGTTGTGAACCATCCACCAAATCCGGGAATACCTTTTCTTCTTAGCCAGCCTGCTTTTGCATAATAGATGTCTCCAAGATCACCATTTTCAATTTTTTTTCTTCAATAGCTGAGTGTCACCTCTAAATCTATTATTGAAAGCCATCATCAGAATTTTGCCTGTCTCTTTTGCAACATCTACCATTTTTCTAGCATCAGCTGCATTTGTTGCCATTGGCTTTTCACATAATACATGCTTTCCAGCTTTGAGAGCATCAATTGTGAATGGAGCATGCAGAGAGTTTGGAGTGCATACACTTATTGCATCTATCTCATCATCTGCAAGCATTTCTTTATAGTCTGTATAAAACTTTTTCACATTGTATTTTTCACACAGTTTTCCACATCGTTCTTGGTCTATATCACAGATAGCTGCAATCTCAGCATCCGGACATTTTGAATAGCCATTTGCATGAGTTCCGCCTATACCTGTGCCAACAATTCCAACTTTTACCATATCTAATTTCCACCTAAATCATAAAATTTTGACATAATATGTAAAGTCAGAAGATTTTAGCACATCTTTTAAATTTAGGGTAGCTGTAAATTATCCTATGGAGATGATTAGGAAGAAAATTATTATTTGAGACATCAGCACAAATAGTGAAGCAAATATTCTGCCAGCAAAGATAGTAGCTGGAGTGATAGGACAAGAAAGAAGACCATCCCACAAACCTGAGCTTTTGTCTGATATATATCTATTTACTTGCAGAAGTATTATAAGAGATAATGAGAGTATTAAATTTATTTGGAACATAAATGACTTTTTTATATGAGTTGGAAATATTGAGCTGGAAAGCCCTAGAATTAATGGAACTAGGATTATAGCTGTAAATAATCCTCTCACTGTAAATATTCTCTTGAGTTCAACAATAGAGTATTGAATGAGTGCCATTTATATTACCTTTTCTCAGCCTTTGTGTTTAATACTGAGGTGTTTTCATTTGATATTATATCAAGAGCATCTTCAAGAGTTGGTCTTTTGAGATATACACAACCCAATTCAGAGCCAAATTCTGTAACTAAATCAGTTAAGGCTTTTTCACCATTTGATACTCTAACAGACAGATAGCCATCCTCTTCTTTTACTACCATAGAGAACTGTTCTTGGAGTTTATTTCTAAGCAAAGGATTATGCAAATCTGTGAGAACAACCATATCCTCACCTGCAAGTCTTCTTAAATCATCTGGTCTGCCAATAAATCCAAATCTACCTTTGTGTATCACTGCTAATCTGTTGCACATTTCACTCACTTTTCCATTTGATGTGAAAATTATATATGATCTTCCGTTGTTTCTTCTTGTTTCTAATATATAATCCCATACTTTTTCATATACATTATGGTCTAGATTGTCTAATAAAGAATCTATTATCACAAACTGAGATTCTGGAAGAAGTGCTCTTGCAAGTTCTAATTTTACCAATGCTCCACTTGAAACATTTATTGGTCTCAAACTTCTTGAGTCAGACAAATTGAGCAATTCAAGCAGAAATGGAATTTTTTTTGATTTTATTCTTCTAGGTATTCCCCATAAGGAAGCAAACATATCAAGATTTTGATAGATTGTTAGTTGAGGAACATAAGCTGGTTTCTGAAGAGCAATAGGGCATTTTATCTGATGGTTGTCTTCATCTAATATTCTAATATCTCCACCATCAGCCATATCAAGACCAGCTATTATTTTGGCAAGAGTAGTTTTGCCTGAGTCAGATTTTCCCAACACAGCCATAATCTCAGCTGAAGATATCTCAAGGTTTATATCCCAGAGTATCCATCTGCCGTTCATTCTTTTTTTTAAGTTTTGAATTGATAATACAGCCATTTACTCACTGTTTATTTAGATATAATCTCATACTCATTTGAAATTGTATCATTCTTTGGTATCATTTATACATATTTATAATTATAAAATTATTATCTGAACATAGGAAATGTCGGCAAATATATTAAATAACATAACATATTTATATGGATTAAGTATATTGAATTTTTATGATGATGAATATATAAATACCAGATTCGGACTTAATAGTGTTTCAGGCATAATTCATACTGCACTAAAAGATAAAGGTATGAAAAAAACTTTTCTTGAAGCAAAAGCTATTGCCGGCTATCAGGAGGTGGTTGGAAAACAGATAGCTGACGCATCTATACCAGAAAAGATACAAGATGGAGTGTTGTTTGTATGTTGCAAAAGCAGCAGTTGGTCTAATGAATTAACCCTATTAAAAAATGAGATAATTAAAAAAATGAATTCTTATGTAGGTGAGAAAATAATAAAAGATATAAAATTTACATCAAGGGGTTATAAACAACTATTAGCCAATAGAAAATATGGCATTAGTGATGAAGATAGGAGTAAAATTACAGATATTATACTTAATGATGATGAAATGGAGAAAATAAGAAAGAAAGCAGAAAAAATAGAATTTGATGATTTGAGAGAGAAAATAATAAAAACTCTTATCACTGCTAAAAAAAGAGAAAAACAGCAGCAAAATAATTAGAAGGCAAAAATGTCTGAAAATATTTGTAAAATAGAAAGAATAGATGAATATAGAATAAAGATTCCATCTAAATGTAAAGATGGAATGTTAACTGATGGCATTGTGTATGCTTCTGAAAAAACAATGGCTGATCTTGATGAGTCATTAAATCAAGTGATGAATGTTGCTTTTTTACCGGGGATTGTAGGCTCTTCAATGGCAATGCCAGACATACATTGGGGATATGGATTTCCAATAGGCGGTGTTGCAGCTATGGATATGAAAAGTGGAGTTGTATCACCGGGTGGAGTAGGATTTGATATAAATTGTGGAGTAAGATTTCTAAGAAGTGATCTTAATATCAAAGAAGTGAAAAATAAAATTTCTGATTTGGTAGATAAAATATATGCAAATGTTCCTTGTGGTGTTGGTGGTGAAGGCAAAATAAGGGTTGATGATAAAGAATTAAAGAAAGTAATGATTAAAGGTGCTAAGTGGGTAGTTGAACAAGGCATGGGATGGGCTGAAGATATTGAAAACACGAAATTCATGGCGCACCCGCTGGTACGGCTCATTCATCCCGAAATACAGCCTGATGATGAAATGTCTGCACAGGCG
>JBDNDK010000167.1:0-5130 GCA_046719185.1 Armatimonadota bacterium | reverse complement strand
GATCTTCATATAAGAGAGTGTTAACTGTAATGTAGATTTTTGCCCAATATTTATGAGCATATTCTATTAGTTTTGAAATATCTTCTATGGAGTTTGATGCTTTTTCTCTGGCACCAAAAGATTCAGCACCTATATATACAGCATCAGCACCGCAGTTTATAGCAGAGATTCCACATTCAATATCTCTAGCAGGGGACAATAGTTCAATTTTATTCATAATAACATTATAACAGCAAACTATTATATAAAACCAATTGATATTTAGCTATTTCTATGATAACCTTAGCAAGAAAATATATATTTAATATTAATATTTGTTGGAGACGAGTGATGTTTGTTGATAATGACATGTTCAAACACAAAGAATATATAAAAACAAGATGGGCATCTGCAGAAAATTATGATGCAAAAGTTGGTGAAGGTGGCAAAGCAAACTTCGGCAGAAAAGGCTCTGCTTGTAGAGGTCTTCCAGCAGGTGATTCTTTTACAATGGCACATGCTGAAGGCATGGGAACTATAAGAAGATTTTGGATTACCATAAGTGAGAGAGACCCTGAATTATTAAGAGGAATAGTTTTGAGAATATATTGGGATAATTCAGAGAAACCAGCTGTAGAAGTTCCTATTGCAGATTTCTTCTGTCAATCCACAGGAAGATTAGAAAAATTTGAAAATGCTTGGTTTGATAATCCGGAGGGAAGAAGTTTCAATTGCAGAATTCCAATGCCTTTCAAAAAAGCATTCAAAATGACAGTTACAAATGAATCATCAAAAAATTTATCAATGTTCTTTTATGATGTCAATTTTACTCTTGGTGATGAGCATGATGATAGTACATGCTATTTTCATTCACATTTTAGAAGAGAAAATCCAACTACACTAAGAAAAGACTTTGAGATATTACCAAAAGTTAATGGCAAAGGCAGGTATCTTGGATGTAGTATTGGTGTAATTGCAGATACTAAAAAATACAGACAAACATGGTGGGGTGAAGGTGAAGTAAAAATATATCTTGATGGAGATACAGATTATCCTACTTTGTGTGGAACTGGCACTGAAGATTATATTTCAACAGGCTGGGGACAAGGTCAATATTCCTGCATGTGGCATGGTTGCCCTGTAGCTGATGCTCAAAATATGAGATATAGTTTTTATAGGCTTCATGGCCCTGATCCAATATATTTTAATAGCGACATAAGAGTTACTATTCAACAGATTGGGTGTGGTTCAAATTGGGATTTATTGAAATCTGTGCTGGAAAAAACAGTAGATAAAATAGTGAAATGTGGCGATGGAAACTCATTTATTACTGAAGATGAGCTAAAAGAGGAATCAAAACTCTTTCTTTTTGAAAGAGAAGATGATTGGTGTGCAGTTAGCTATTTCTATCTAAACACACCAACAAGTGATTTATCTCCAATAGCAAATTATGAAAAAAGAGTAGAGGGCTTAATATAAAATATTTTATTAGAGGTGTGTATGACAGAGAAAATTAAAATCACATGTGATGCCGAGGCAAAAGTTTTTAGTTTTAATACTATAATATTTGGTGCTGGTGCAGCAGGAATGAACTGTGCTGTTAAGCTATGGGAGTTTATGTCTGCTAAGGGTGTCAAAAACCCAGAAGAGAAAATAGCTGTGGTTACTGGTGGATTGCCATTAGGTGCATCACGAATGAGCGGCTCAGACAAGCAGACTTATTATAAAATGGGCACAAGTCCAACAGTTGCTGATTCTGCTGTAGATTTTGCAAAAACTCTCACAGCTTTTGGCTGTTGTCATGGTGATGTTGCATTAGCTGAAGGTATATCATCACTAAGAGGATTTTATCATCTGGTAGAGGTTGGTGTTCCATTTCCACACAATCCAGAAGGTGCATTCATTGGATACAAAACAGATCATGACCCGTATGAAAGAGCAACATCTGCAGGTCCTAAAACTTCAAAATTTATGAGTGAATGCCTACAAAAAAAAGTTGAGTTATATGGGATTAGAATATTTGACCATCAAGAACTTGCACATATAATCACTGATGGTTCAGGTGATGATAAGAGAATAATAGGTATTATCACTTTAGATAAAAAGAATGTTGACAAACCTTGTATGGGATTAACTGTATTTTGTGCAGAAAATATAGTTTTTGCAGCTGGTGGACCTGGAGAGCTTTATGAAGTAAGTGTGTATCCTCCAATGCAAACTGGAATTCATGGTCTTGCATTTAAGGCTGGTCTTAAAGCACACAACTTAACTGAATCTCAATTTGGTCTTGCATCAACAAAATTTAGATGGAATGTTTCTGGAACATATATGCAAGTTGTACCAAGAATATTTTCTACTGATAAAGATGGAAATGATGAGAGAGAATTCCTTGCTCCATATTTTGATACTACAGCCAAAATGGCAACAAATATATTCTTAAAGGGGTATCAATGGCCCTTTGATGCTCAGAGAGTGTTAAATCAACTGTCATCTTTGATTGATGTTCTTGTCTATTATGAAACTCAGATACTTGGCAGAAAAGTATATATGGATTTTACACAAAATCCTATACCGGGTGAAGGAAAAGAACCTTTTGATTTAACAAAGATGGATGAGGAAGCATATATTTATCTTGAAAGAAACAATGCATTGCAATCAACTCCAATTGAAAGATTAGATTTTATGAATCCTCTTGCAATTGATATATATTCTGAAAATGGAATTAATATTAGAACAGAGCCATTAGAAATAAATGTATGTGCACAGCATTTAAATGGTGGTTTTTATATTGATAAATGGTGGCAATCAAATATACCTCAGACATTTATAATTGGTGAGATGGCTGGAAGTCATGGAGTTAAAAGACCGGGAGGCTCTGCATTAAATGCTGGTCAGGTTGGAGCAATTAGAGCTGCTGAGTATATTGTAAATGTTTACTCTGCAGAAAAAATTCCAGAAATTAATGAATCTAAGATTAAAAATGAATTAACAAATATATATAACAAATTTGCATATTGGCAAAAAAATCTTGATGGAATAAAGCCAGAGGATGCTGTGAGCCAAATTCAAAAAAGTATGTCTGCCTATGGAAGCTATATTAGACAGCTTGAAACTGCAGAAGAATCTCTAAATAAAGCAAGGGAATTTGCAAAGAAGCTTATAAATGGAGCTATTAAAGTAGATAAACCTTCAGAGCTTTCAAGAGCAATTCAAGCTGAGCATTTAGCGGTTACTCAAGTGGCATTTATGGAAAGTATTGTTGAATATCTAAAGTCAGGTGGTGGAAGCAGAGGTTCATTTATGGTATTAAAAGAAAATGGTGATGTTATCCATAAAGATTTAATCAATCCTGTTACAAACTCACCATTTGCTTTCATTGAAGAGAACATATCTCTTAGGGAAACCATTGCTGAAATAGAGCTAGATTCTGAAAAAGAATGCACATTCAAGATACAAAGAGTCCCAGTGAGACCAATACCTGATAGAGATGAAGCATTTGAGCTTGCTTGGACTGCATATAGAACTGGGGAAGTATTTAATAAATAAAATGAAGACTGGCAAGCTTCATTCAGATATATTAGAAAAATTACTTCAGGATATAAAAATATCTGATGATGTTATTATTGGTCCATGGGTTGGAGTTGACTCTGCAGTTGTTAGAGTTAGCAATGATATTGTTATAGTTGCATCTGACCCTATCACATTTACAACCGATAACATTGGATATTATAGTGTTTGTGTGAACATAAATGATATTGCAGTAGCCGGAGCCTTGCCAAGATTTTTTCTGGCTACTGTTTTACTTCCTCCATCTTCTAGTGAATCAGATGCTCAAAATGTTATAAACCAAATAAAAATTGAATGTGAAAAATGGAATATATCACTAATTGGTGGACACACAGAATTTACTGAATCTGTAAATTCACTTATAGTCAATGGATGTATGATAGGTTTTCCAATTGGAGAAAAAATATATAGCTCTGCTGGTGTGAATGTAGGTGATGATTTAGTTCTAGTAGGATCTATTGCTTATGAGGGATGTTCAATAATTGCAACACACTATGAAGAGAAACTAATTGAAATTGGTGTTGATAAAAAAATAATACATACTGCTCAGAACTATATTAAGAATCCTGGAATATGTATATTAAAATATGCAATACAGGCAGTGAAATCTGCAAATATTTCAGCTATGCATGATCCTACTGAAGGTGGAATTGCTAATGCCATCTATGAAATGGCAAAAGCTTCAAATGTTGGATTTATAATTGATAAATATGCCATAGAAATCACTAAAGAAGCTGATATTATATGCAAGAATATGAATATAGATCCATTAGGATTAATATCATCTGGTTGTCTTTTGGTATCTGTTGATTCATCAGACACTCAAAAACTTATAAAAAGTTATAATTCAAATGACATAACTGCTGGAGTAATTGGAAGAGCTGTTGATGTTTCTTTGGGTGTGAAATATAGTAATGGAGAAAAAGTTGCAGAATTTGAAAGAGATGAAATTGCAAGAATTTTTGAAGAAATACAAGTGTAATAGAATATATATAACAATATTTTGTATTTTTACCCTCTTATTTGCAATAATTATCCCATTAAATGCACTAACAATAGATAAATTCATTGAAAATGTTGGAAAAACTGTCTCAACTGGTGGAGATGGTGTTCCAATATTAGTTTTTAATCCGCTTTCTGTTCCAAGAACTGATATTGTGATAGTTGAATCTCCATTTAAGTCTCAGGCATCTGCAATTACAGTTATTGATCAGCATTCTAGGGTGTATCAGGGACAGCATTGGGGTGAAATGCTGATGTTTACAGCAAGGAATGTTCCTCCAATGGGATTTAAGATGTTTTGGGCAAAAGAAAGAGCACTCAGTTCAAAGGATTTTGTAAGTTCTGATATAACCACATTGGAAAATGAATTTTATAGAACTAGAATAGCACCAAATATAGGTGCTGTATCAAGTATGTATGACATCAAAAGAAAAAGACATATAATCAATAGTGGAGATTTGTCATCAGTCATATCTTTAGTTTTTGGTGATGGAAGCAGTAAAGAAATATTAAATGACAGTGAAGTGGTAACTATGGATTCTGGTCCTGTTAGAGGCAGAATTGTTTTTGACCATCAATATG
>JBDNDK010000166.1:0-5257 GCA_046719185.1 Armatimonadota bacterium | reverse complement strand
TTTCAAACAATAGTTCAATTGGTAAAATTAATTTATGTGATCCAAAACACAGTATTGTTCACAATTATCGTATAATATTATTATAACATTACATAATATAACACATATAATCTTTTGTTGTTGACTTTAGCTTACACAAGTGCTAGAATTCTTTTTTTTCTTTTCTTAAATAATTATAATTTATCTTATTTGTAACCGATAATAATTCAGGTAAAAATATTTATACAGCTTTTTTTAGCTTTCTGATGAGTCTAAAAAGCTCAGGTCAGGAGGAATTATAATCAGGATGGACAAAATATCCAAAGGATTGTCTCATAAAAAATATGCTAATTATGCAACTCATCTTCTTGTTATGGGAGATGTTATAGCTTTAGTAATAGCAATGTTGCTATCATTAAAATTGCGATTTGATAATTTTTCATTTGCAAAAATTTTTTCTTATTATTTAATTGACCACAAAACAAGCTTACTTTTATCAATTCCAATTTATATAACAATATATGCAATTTTTAGATTATATAGATGTGCTTGGAGATTTGCAAGCATTGAAACAGTAAGAGATGTTGTATCTGCAAATAGTCTTGCCTTTGCAATCTTAATGTTAAGTCAAAGAATTATTGAAGGTAAGATACTTCCATTATCTGTATTATTCAACTTTTGGATACTAAGTATAGTATCTGTAGGTTCTGTAAGGATTATTCTTAGATTATTAAGCTTGAGCCAAAGTTATGGTGGGAAAGCAGTTAAATTAATTAAAACTAACTTGACACCAACAAAAGCTATTATTCTAGGTGGAGGTTCTAATGGTGCAAGATTAGTAACTGCACTCAGAGAAGATCCTTCACGAAATTATGATATATTAGGTTTCTTAGATGATTCACCAGAAAAGAAGGGCTTATATATAAAAGACATCAAAGTTCTAGGTCCTCTATCAAAACTGCCCAAAATGCTTGATGATGGCATTATTGATGAAGTATTAATTGCATTGCCAAATCCAAGTGGTGATGAAATCAGAGAGCATGTAATGCTGTGCAAGTCCAGAAAAATACCTGTTAAAATTATCCCTGAAATTGAAGATATTCTCAATGGGAATCACAAAACAATTGATATAGAAGAAATCAGTGTAGAAGACCTTCTCAGAAGACCTCCTGTACGCATTAACCTAGACCAAATTGGCAACTTTCTGACAGGCAAAAGAGTTTTAATCACAGGTGCTGGTGGTTCAATAGGATCTGAAATATGCAGACAAATTGCTGCCCTAGAACTATCTGAAATGATTTTATTAGGTCATGGTGAAAATTCCATACATAAGATTCAACAAGAACTAAAATCATCATATCCAAATCTATCTTCAAAAATCTTTTCTGTAATTGCATCAGTAGCAGATGAAAATAGGATTGATTATATATTTGAAAAGCACAAACCAGAGGTTGTTTTTCATGCGGCAGCCCACAAACATGTTCCTATAATGGAAGAAAACATACTTGAGGCTGTTCAGAATAATGTATTAGGCACTAGTATAGTAGCAGAGGCTTGTGGAAGACACAACACAGAGAAAATGGTATTAATATCAACAGACAAGGCAGTTTATCCAACATCTGTGATGGGTTCTACTAAATATTTATGTGAATGTATATGCAGATCTTTAGTTAATATGTATCCAGAAACATCATTTATTACTGTAAGGTTTGGTAATGTATTGGGAAGCAGAGGAAGCGTGGTTCCTATTTTCCAAGAACAAATAAAAAAAGGTGGACCTGTTACTATCACAGATCCAGAAATGACAAGATTCTTTATGTCAATTCCTGAAGCAGTTCAGCTTGTATTGCAAGCAGGTGCAATAGGAAGCTCTGGTGAGCTTTATATTCTTGACATGGGTGAACCAATTAAAATATTAGATCTTGCAAGAGATATGATAAAACTCTGTGGATATGAACCTCATAAAGATATTGATATTGTATTTACTGGCTTAAGACCTGGTGAAAAAGTACATGAAGAACTTGTAAGCAAAGATGAAAAAATAGAACCTGCTGAGTCTGAAGGAATGTCTGTAATAAGAAGAAATGGATGTATGAGCAGCTCTCAAATTATAGATATCCTAACAAAGATTAAGACTATTCTAGACCATAGAGATGAAAATAGAATGGCAGAGTTTTTATCTGAAACTATAGGTTCTTATTCTAAATGTGTAATTGAAGAAAGAAAATCTACAAGGGTAAATTAATCGAATCTTACTCAAATTTATTTACTCTAAAATGAGATATTATATCTTCCTTGCTAGCAAAACCAACATGTCTGAAAACTTCTTTACCATTTTTATCTAAATAAACTTGAGTTGGAAGATATTCTATTTTGTAATGACTTGCTAGTTCTTGCTCTGTTTGAACATCAATAGTTTTTATATCTATCTTACCATTATATTCTCTTTGCAATTCAGATATTATTGGTTTCATTTGCTGGCATGGAGGACAATAATCAGCATAAAACTCAAGCAGTACTGGTAAATCACCAGAGGGAATTTTTGTTTCATCACCATCATAATTTGAAGCTTCTTCATTGCTGGGAGTGTTGCTGCACCCTGATATATATAATATGCTTACAGAAATCAAAAGTATTATTGATAAAAAACCAATTCTTTTAAAACTCATTATTTCACCTCAAATATTTATCTTTTTGAATGATACGAAACAGGAAATGATACTGTTCCACAAAAACATATAAAGATTACAAATCAAATAACCTATGCATATATTAGTCAGTATTGCTAAATATATTTAGAATATAAACTCATTAATATTGAATAATGAACACCATACTAGGGAACTATAATATATACACCTTTGTTAAGTTTGGGAGGCTATTTTTTTGATTATCACTCAAACACCTCTTAGAATCAGTTTTGCTGGTGGAGGAACAGATTTTAAAGATTTTTACAAACAAGGATATGGATCTGTTGTATCAACAGCTATTGATAAATACATATATGTTATTGTGAAAGAAAGATTTGATAACAAGATAAGAGTAGGCTATACAAAAACAGAAATGGTTGATAGTGTTGATGATATCCAACACGAGCTTGTTAGAGAATCTATGAAAATGGTAGGAATAACAAATGGAATTGAAATTGCAACAATGGCTGATATTCCTTCTGAGGGTTCTGGATTAGGTTCATCTAGCACAGTTACAGTTGGCTTGTTGAATGCTCTTTATGCTCATAAAGGTGAGAATGTGAGTGCTGAGCTACTGGCAAAGCAAGCATGTGAAATTGAGATTGATATATTAGGCAAACCAATTGGCAAGCAGGATCAATATATAGCTGCCTACGGTGGATTGAAACATTTTAGTTTTTATGGCAATGGAGATGTATTTGTAAAGAATATTGAACTTGATGAAGTAAAAAGACATCAACTAAGCGAAAGCCTGCTTCTTTTTTACACAGGTACCACCAGAAAAGCCGATGATGTGCTGATCAAACAAAAAAACAATATTGAAGCTACCACTCATCTTCTAAAAGAAATGAGAGATATTGCAGACAATCTAGCACAGAGCCTTATTCAAGGTGATATCTGTGCTATTGGTGAAGCTTTAAAAATAGGCTGGAAAAAGAAAAAGCAGCTTGCTGAAGGCATCACAAATGGAACAATAGATGAAATGTATGAACTGGCAATGAATGCAGGTGCTGCAGGAGCAAAAGTAACTGGTGCAGGTGGAGGCGGCTTTTTCTTAATATGCACACCTCCAGAAAATAGATCACAAGTAAGAGAAAGCCTTTCACACCTAAGAGAATTGCCAATTGGTCTTTCAAGAGATGGTTCAAAAATAATATTTAATGTGAGAAGATAAGTTATGAATATTGTAAAAGATTATCTAACAAAATTACAAGAAACCATATCAGAGCTTTCTGTTGAACAAATAGAAGAGAATATAAATCTTATACAATCGGCTCATGATAATGGCAAGCAAGTCTTTCTTATTGGCAATGGAGGAAGTGCAGCAATGGCTAGCCATTTTGCCTGTGATCTTCAGAAAGGCTTAAAAATGGCTTCAGGTAAAAGACTCAGAGCTATTGCCTTAACAGACAGCATTCCCATTATATCAGCTTGGGCAAATGACACATCTTATAACAATATCTTTTCAGAACAATTGGATAGTCTTGCGGATAGTGGTGATTTGCTGATAGCAATTAGTGGAAGTGGAAACTCACCTAACATAATAAATGCTGTTGAAAAAGCAAATGAAATGGGACTCATCACTGTTGGCTGGTCTGGATTCGATGGTGGTAAACTTGCAAAAGTGGTTAAACATCCTCTTATAATAAATAGTGATAATATGCAGAGAATAGAAGATGTGCATGTGATATTAGCTCATGTCATTTTCTTTTCAATGGTATCGAAATATTAATATTTTTAATATTTCGACATTTTTTTTGCAACTCACTAGCTTTTTATGATTGATTTATGCTATCATATTGCTACAAAAACAGTCAGAAATAGATGAGTTTATATGAATTTTGTTTTTATAGACAGAGATGGCGTAATCAATAAAGATAGAGATGACTATGTAAAGTCATTAGATGAACTTGAAATCTTCCCTTATGTAGGAAAAGCAATAAAACTTCTAAATGATAATGGTATAGATGTAATCATCATATCCAACCAACAAGCAGTAGCTAAAGGCTTGATGTCTGAAGAAACACTCAATCAAATAAATCAAAAGATTATTGATGAAATTGCTAAATATGATGCAAAGATAAAAGATTTTAGATACTGCACCCACCTTAAAGAAGATAACTGCAACTGCAGAAAACCTAAATCAGGACTTTTGTTTAATGCTGCCAAAGACTATTATATAGACCTTGATGATACTTTTATGATTGGTGATAGAGAAATTGATATGGTAGCAGGAAAGAATGCTGGTGCAAGACTGATCTTAGTATTGTCAGGGTTTGTAAGTGCTGAAGAAGCATCAAAAATAGAACCGCAACCTGAATATATTGCAGAAAATCTTCTTGATGCAGCTAATTATATAATAAAACATAAAGAAATCTATTAATTACCTGAAAAATTTTCCTGTAATTTTGCGTTAAGCCCCTTGTCATCTAGAAATTCTGTGATAAACTACAGGTGTAGGTTTCTTGTTATTGTGACATAGCCAAACTGTTTATATGGCAAGGCTAAGTCTTTCCTCCTCGTTGTTAATGGTGGCACATTTTTTCTACTTGCCCTCTGAATATTCAGAGGGTCTCCGATCTCCTACG
>JBDNDK010000165.1:0-5264 GCA_046719185.1 Armatimonadota bacterium | reverse complement strand
CATACGAATTCTTTGGGCATAAATACCCGAAGAAGCAATATCAAATGTGGAAAAACTACTCATTATTTCTTACCCTCCGAAATTGCAGCTCTTATCATTGCTCCCTTCCCTTCAAGAAGAACAGTTGCTGCCTGAAACAGCATTGCATTTCTGGCAAGATCTGTGAGCTCTGCATCAATATTGACATTATTTCCGTTAAAATTACTTGGACTAAATAGATCTGTCTGTCTGACAGGAGTAAGGTTTGAGACACCTTCATTTATACTCTCTTTAGATAAACCTGACATTATCCTTGCAAGCTCTGTTTCAAACACTACTTGACTTCTTTTGTAACCCGGTGTCTCAGCATTTGCAATATTGTTTGCAATTGCCTTGTGCCTAAGTGTTGAAGCATCAAGTGTTTTCACAATAACTTTGGAGGTAATGTCAGATAGGAAATCTGCAATCATACTGTTTCACCTCTCAAACTCAAATTATTCTCTTTAATAATGAATAATTAACTATATATTTTGAATAATACACTTTAAGTCTGAGACTAAACAGCAATTTGCGTGCCAGCATTCTTCGGGGTAATTATTTGAAGATAAAAAACATACTAAATATATTTAGATTGAATCTGAAATGTTTTTCTTCTACTCTCTCTGCCTTTTGTTACTGCATAAAAAACCAAAGTAAAGAAAGCATTGTATATACACTTACCTATAATTGTGGATACTGCCATGAAAAAACTAGAGGGTGGATTTAATATTATAAACAAACCTTCACATACCAATGTCAACCATGCAGCCGAAACCACAGGCACCAAAGGATTGTCTCCAAAAACTCTTGTAGTAACTAAACCAGATATAAAACCAATAATTGTTCTTGTAATAATAAAAGAACCAAGTGCAAAACCCACCACACTCCCATGAATTAGACCAGAAATAAAACCCAAAATAGCACCAAAATCAGGTTCCTCATCAAGTGAAAATGTAATAAGAACAACAAAAATAAAATCTGGCTTTGCTCCAAATAGAGAAAGAAAACTAGGAAAGTTACCCTGCAAACCAGCAGCAATTAGCAATAATATAACAAGTGTTATATATCTCACTCTGAAACCCTCTTTACTGGATTGATCACTAATACATGTTCAATCTGATCTATCTTAGCATAAGGTTTGATAAAAGCAGCTGTCGTACCAGCAACAGCATTTTTCTGAATACTCACAACCTCACCAATACATATCCCTTTAGGTATTACTTGCCCAGCTCCAGAAGAAACTATTATATCTTTTTCTTTTATATCAGCATCTTTAGGAAGATATGTAAGTATCATAAAATCAGTGCCCTGTCCATAAAGCATTCCCTGACTTCTGGATCTTTGAACCATTGCAGCCACAGAACTGTTCATATCAGTTAATGCAACAACCTGAGATGTATGATGTCCTACAGCAACAACTTGCCCAACTAACCCATCTTGATTTATAACAGCAGCACCAACCACAACACCTGAATTTTTGCCTTTATTTATTCTAAATGTATCAAACCAGCTACTCTCTTGTCTGGATATCAATTCAGCTGCTATATTCTTATATTCAATAGATTCCTGCAGTCCTAAGAGATTTCTTAATCTTTGATTTTCATGATTACAGTCCTTAAGAATGAGGTTTTCAGTAGAAAGTTTTTCAACTCTTGCTTTTAGTTCTTTATTTTCTCTCAAAATAGCTCTTCTTGGTCTTACAGCATCTGATGCTTGAGCTATAAAAGAAAATGCAGAACTAAAAATATATGATGTTGGGGCAGAAAGAAATGTGGCTGCATCTTGTGTATATATGCCATATTGAGAGCTCTTAAACTGATTATATCCAGCACCAATAAACATCCCTAGTATAACTAATATAATAGGTATAACAATAGTGCTGTTTTTGAATTTATCTCCCATTTATACACTCAATTTATTTAATTATAATCAGCTTGTAGCCTGAATTTTTCTAACAGTATATCCAACTAATGCCTTTTTAAGTGCAGGATTAGACTCTGATTCCTCAAGTGCTTTGGCAGTGCCGTTCACAACACAGCTCAAAGGATCCTCTGCAATATGAACAGGCATATTTGTTTCAACATTCAGCAGTCTATCAAGTCCTCTAATAAGAGCACCACCACCAGCTAAAACAATGCCTCTTTCCATAATATCAGCAGAAAGCTCAGGAGGTGTAAGCTCAAGTGTGAGTTTAACAGCATCTACAATTTCTGAAATTGGATCACTCATTGCTTCTCTAATTTGTTCACTAGATACAATAACTCCTCTGGGAAGACCTGTTACAAGGTCTCTGCCTCTTACCTCCATAGTCATTTCTTCATCAAGCTTATATGCAGAACCAATAGAAAGTTTAATTTCTTCAGCAGTTCTGTCTCCAATTAAAAGATTAAAAACTTTTCTTATATAGCTAACAATAGAATCATCTATTTCATCTCCAGCAACTCTTATAGATCTGCTGGTAACAATACCGCCTAATGAAATAACAGCAACCTCAGATGTTCCTCCGCCAATATCAACAATCATACTGCCAGTTGGTTCACTAACAGGCAGTCCAGCTCCAATAGCAGCAGCAAAAGGCTCTTCCAAAGTATAAGCTTCAGCAGCACCTGCTTTTATTGCAGCTTCTTTTACAGCTCTCCATTCAACTTCAGTAACACCAGATGGAATTCCAATAACAACAGTCGGTTGAATAAAACCATTTGATCTATGTACTTTTCTGATAAAGCCTCTAAGCATTTGCTCAGTTTGATCAAAGTCTGCAATCACTCCATCTTTTAGCGGTCTGATAGCAACAATATTGCCCGGTGTTCTGCCAAGCATTCTTTTTGCTTCCTCACCAACAGCTAAAACTTTTCTTGACTGAGAATCTAGAGCAATCACACTAGGTTCTCTCAGAAGAATACCTCTACCTCTAACATGTACAAGAGTATTTGCAGTGCCTAAATCAATTCCAATTGCCTTAGAAAAATGTTTAAATATTTTAGAGAACATTCCCATTTTATATAATCCGCCTTATAAAACGGCCGAAGTGTGCTTCGAACGCATAATATTTCTACTAATTGAATATAATAGCACAAACCAGCAATTCTTACGATACTTATTATTAAATTTCAAAAACATATTTCATTTTTTCTTGCTAATAGCTATTCATCATCAATTGCATAATCATCATTTGAACCATCATATAGTTCTTTTTCTGCTTCAGCTACAAATTCTTCAATATCTTCATCATCAGCCTCATCAGCAAGTTCTTTGCTCATTTCCTTCATAAATCTACTTGCTGATCTAGGATCATCCATATCCATTGATAAAGCTTTGTCTTCAAGTGAGTCTAGATAATCATCTTCACTCACACCTTTTCTAAATCTGCTAATAAGTTTTGATATATCTTCACTATTGCAATATTTGCATCTAGGTTGTTTTGAATCTGCAGTCATACCAACCAATTGTGCAAATTTCTTTTTGCAATTATTACACATAAATTCAAAAAGAGGCATAGCAAAAACACCACATCAACTATTAAATTTGGAAGTAATTTCCCTTAAGAATTCAGCATCAGCTTTAAGTGAATTAAGCATAATATTTTCATCTTCATCAAACTCACCCTTCAAAAATTCCACTTCCACAAATCCATTAAACCCATTTTTATTAAGAATATCTAAAGCTTTTCTATAATCAACAACACCCTCACTAATAAGTGAGAGTTCCATTTTACCTTCAGCATTTTCTTTGAAATTCTGTGCATGCACACTAGCAGTATATTTTGCTAATCTGCCTAATACTTTCTCAAAATCACCTTCTTCAAGGTCTATCTGCCAATTTAACTTGATGGCATTGTGATTTGTCATATCAATAATTCTTTCTGCACCATCAGTTGTAGCAGATAAAGTGCCACCATGAACTTCAAGAGACAGTATCAAGCCATTATCTTCTGCAATATCTCCATATTCAATTAGCTTATCAATCACCATTTCCCAATAGTCTTCATCAGCATCTTGGGGTTCTTTAGCACCAGGCCAAATCCTGATAAGCTTTGTATCTAGTAATTTTGCTATCTTTATAGAATCATCAAATAAGTTATCAGAGCCATCTGTTCCAGGTTTCACATAAGAACCATACATACAAACAACCAAACCATTTGCATCTACAGCATCTTTGACTTTCTTTATATGGCTTTCATCATAGACTTCTGTTATATGAGGAGGCTTTCCCCATATCTCAACACCATCAAATCCTGCACTTTTTGCAAGTTTTATGGCTTTAAAAACATCATATTTCCTAAGAGCTATTGTTGATATTCCAGTTTTCAATTAAACACCTCAATTTTATTTGAAACACTCATCATATCTTGCAAGCAGTTCTTCAGGACTAGCATTTCCTGTCTGACCAATCTTCTGAACTGTTATAGAAGCGACCAAATTACCAATAATTGCAGCCTCTTCAAGGTTTGCACCAGCACATAATGAAGATACTATCCCTGCTGCACAGCTATCCCCTGCCCCTACAGGATCTATCTCACCATCAACAGGAAAACCTTGTACCCTAATTTCACTATTGCCAAAAATAAATATTCCATTTTGCTGAGCAGTCATAAAAACAGGCTTACCAATGATTTTAGCAAGCTGTCTGCCACAATCACAAGCATGTTTTATATTAATCTCATCTGCAGAAATTGTCTTTTTATCTGGTCTTGTATCACCACTAACAGCATCAAGAGTCTCATAGATATTAGGCTTTGCCATCACATTTCTAAACTCACCTATCCTTACTCTTGAATCTACAAGAAAAGGTTTATCAGAATGCTCTTCAGCAATTTCTGCTATTGCATTTCTTACTTTATCTGTCACCACTCCACAGTTTCTTTCCTGAACCTGATCTGAAATAATCACTCCATCAACTTCATTTATTACAGTTTCAAGCATCAATATAAGTTCAGCTTCAGCTTCCTCTGGAAGATGCTTTCTATTCTTTATATCAAGTCTCTCAATTTCTTTTTCAATTCCAGCAGTCATTAGCATAGGTTTTGTATAACAAGGTGTAAAACACTCATCAAACTGTATCAGATGTTCTGTGTTTGCATGGATTTTATTCAGAGCCCTTCTCAATTCATATCCTTCACCATCATCACCAATCACACCTATGCAAGGAACATATCCTACTCCCAAAGTAGTTAAATTATTAACAACAGAACCTGCAGCACCAGGACTCAGCCTTCTATCTATTATCTGATATGCAGGCAAAAACAC
>JBDNDK010000164.1:0-5265 GCA_046719185.1 Armatimonadota bacterium | reverse complement strand
TTCCCTTTTTCTTTAAGATTTAGAGCAATACCACTTCCATATCTTCCCAAACCATACAATATAATTTCAGCATGTTCTGATTCATTGCTGGTAGAGTCATCTTGTTGTTCTTTATGAGGAGTTTTTCTTTCAAATATCTGTAGATATTTTCCAATCCTATCATATATTGCTTGTGAGTATAATATCATATAGGTGGATAAGCTTATTGTTACTAATCCAACCAGAGTTACCAAACCTACAGCAGATTCATCAACTTGTCCTTTTTTGTATCCCAATGCCATTAGCATTAGTGAGAACTCACTTATCTGGGCAACCGTCAATCCTGCCATAAAGCTTGTTCTTTTTCTGTATCCCATAAAACCCATTATTATCATTACTATAATAGGGTTTCCAATTAAAACAAATAATGACAATGGAACAGCTGTGCCTACTTGTGCACCAAGCAAGGATAAATCTAAGCTTGAGCCAAGTTTGATAAAGAAAAACATCAATAAAAAGTCTCTAAGGCTGACTAGTCTTGCACCAATTATTTCTCTAAATGGAGTAGATGCAAGAGAAACACCAGCCAGAAATGCACCCACTTCATGGCTAAATCCTAAAGCACTGCCTAAACTAGCCAACAGCAAAGCCCAAGCAATTGCAAAAAGCACCAACAGCTCTATTGATCTTGCAATCTGAATTATTAATTTTGGAATGATAAATAAACTGACTACTGCAATGCTTGTCAGCAGGACTGCACCCTTGGTTACAACATATAAAGCTTGCATACCGAGACTATGGGAGTTGTCTCCAGATATTGAAGAAAGAGCAATCATTGCCAAAACAACCACAATATCCTGCACAATCAAAAAACCAATAGCAATCTGACCATGCAAAGCATCAACTTCTTTTTTATCTGATAAGAGTTTTACAATTATGATAGTAGATGAGAAAGTTAGAGCAACAGCCACATATATTGAGGTGATATGATTTAATCCAAGCAAAATACCTAGTATGTATCCACCTATTGAGGTAAATAAAACTTGACCTAAGCCAGTAGCTAGAGCTACTTTTCCCATTCTTCTAATAAGATTGAGGTCTAATTTGAGTCCAACAATGAATAGAAGAAGTGCTAGACCCATTTCTGCAAGCAATTCTACATGTTCTGCAGTCTCTTTTCCTATAGGAAGAGTACCTATAAGAATACCAACTGCCAAAAAGCCTAAAATCACAGGCTGTTTTAATCTTATAGACAAATAACCAGCAGCTGCACATATAAATAGTAGTGCAGTCATTTCCATAAACATATTTGGAAAGCTGATAGAGGGCATAATGATATAATATCTTCCGTGATAATTTATATATTCTAAAGTATAATTCTAAGATACTTATAAGTCAAAAAATAAAAACTAGTATTTATAATAATAATTCTAAAATTGACCCACAATATCTTGCTGTGATAAACTTATTCTATTCTGTTGTTTTTTCAAATTATGGTAAATTCTCAGATATTTTTGAGTTTAATATATAATGTACTATATAGGTATTGAGGTATAAAATATGGCTGGGCATAGCAAATGGCATAATATTAAAATTAGAAAAGGCAAGCAAGATGCTATAAGAGGCAAACTGTTTACCAAGATTGCCCGTGAGATAATTGTTGCTGCAAAAACAGGTGGTGGAAACCCTGATACTAATTTAAGGCTAAAAATGGCTATACAAAAAGCACGCGAAGCCAGTATGCCGCAGGATAACATAAAGCGTGCTATTCAGAGGGGAACAGGAGAATCTGGAGAAGGTTCAAACTTTGATGAAATCACCTATGAAGGCTACGGACCTGCTGGAGTTGCTGTTTTGGTAGAGTGTTTGACAGACAACAAAAACAGAACTGTTGCTGAGTTGAGACATATCTTTTCTAAGATAGGCGGAAACCTTGGTGAAAGCGGATGTGTGGCTTGGATGTTTAATCAAAAAGGGCTTATACAAATTCCAGCAGAAAACAGTGATGAAGAGTCTGTGATGGATGCATGTCTTGAGGCTGGTGCTGAGGATATAACAACTAATGAGGGTGTGATTGAAGTTACCACTCAACCAAGTGACCTTAATGCCTGCAAAGAAGCATTAGATGCAGCTGGAATTGAATATACATCTGCTGAAGTTACTATGATACCGCAGACAACTGTGAGAGTGGAAGATGTAAAAGAAGCAACACAGATACTCCGTCTGATGGATGCTTTGGAAGATAATGATGATGTGCAGAAAGCACATGCAAATTTTGATATTCCTGATGAGATTCTCCAATCTGCAGATATCTAAATAAGCATTTAATTAAAAAACGGGTTATTATATGTAGTTTTTATTTTATGTATAATTACCTGTTTTTTTGTGTTGCTGTCTGTCTTAGTTCAACTTCCCTTATGTATTTGTTTGGATAGTATTTCTTCGGGTAAATAAAAATTGATACCATAAATGGCTTTTTTTTCTTTATAAAAAGGTTTTTGCAGTTATAAATTACCTGTTTTTCTTGAACTTTTCGGTGTTTTGGAATCTCAATGAACAATTTAGCAGAATTGGTCGTCATAAAACCAGTGGTGGTGGACTATGCTTAAGATTAAAGCTGAATGGCATCATAGATGTTGTGCATGCGGTACCACATTGATTGGAGATTTTTTGGTTGAGTCGGAGCAGGGCTTTTGTCCATGGTGTGGTCAAAAAATTTATGATGAAAAAGAAAGTTCATCTGAGATTAGAAACTATGTTTCTGAGGCAGTGGCACATATTGAAGATGCTGTAAACAACAATTTTATATGCAATTAATGAGAAGCAAAGAGCATTTAGGCCGGGACTTGCCCGGCCCGTATAATGCTTCTATCTGCTGATATTTTTTTGACTCCAGCAAAGTATGTCATTTGCTATCAGAACTGCAAGCTTCTCACGGAAATGTTTGTCTCCTATCATCTCTGCATCTTTTTTATTTGTTAGAAACCCTAATTCTAACAGCACTGCTGGCATTTTCCATTTTAGATCTTGCAATACTTTGAGTCTTTTATATTGGCTTTGGCTATCCCATTTAACACCTCTGGAATTAAAGCCTATATTTTGAATTGCAGTTATCAGACTTTCTGCAAGACTTCTGCTTTTTGTGTCATTCAATGCACAATATGCTTCAATTCCATTTGCTGCTGATGGTCCGGCATTAAAATGCAGACTGATAAATATATTACATTTTTCTGCTAAGGCTTTTTGGCTTCTAGCTCCAAGCTGAATATACTTGTTATCTGGTCTTGTATAGAGAGTCTTTATTCCCAATTTTCTTAGATGATGACCTATTCTTATCTGAATATCAAGAGCTAGATAATCTTCTACTAAACCATTTGCACTTGCACCTGTGTAGGCATATTTTCCATAAGCACCATGTCCTGCATCAAGAGCAACTTTCATTTTCTAGCTGTCCTTTTCCATTTTTGATATATATGCTCAACTAATAGATTTGCGATACTTGATGGGATAGGAAATCCCAGCTGTTTCATTGATACTTTCTGCAGGCATAATACTGCATATCTTCTTTTTTCTTCTGAGGATAGTTCTGTGATAGAGGCTGCTCTTTGCACTGCATCAAGCACTTTTTTATCACCTATTCTTTTGAGCCAAACCCTTACCCAAGCCGGCAGTCTGCTTTTTTGTGCATAGCAGGCTGATAGAAAACCAGCCAAGCCAAATATTAAAGTTATCCAATCATTTATTGGCACTTTTATATCAATCATCTATTCTCCTTTGATTATAAAAAAGCCTGCTATGCTAATACAGCATTGCAGGCTACTGCTATTCCAGAAACATACACTTTTATACACTTGAGCACTTGATAATTAACACTGCCTCTTGTGATAGTATCTCCAATAGATAATGGAACATTTGCCTTTGTGGTGAGAAACCATGCAGGTTTTGCCAAACCTAATACTTCTATATCATCAAGATATGTCCTCATTGTGCCTGAATCTAGCAGCTTAAAAACACCTTTATAGGTGATGCCGTTTAGATTGAAACTCTCACCAACTCTATCAACTGCAGTGTCTACTCTGTCTGAAATTGGCATATCACCAATTCTCCTTTTCTGAAAAGATAGGATCTTCCATTGTGCTAGTGTGGCAGTATGTTTCACCTATGCTTGATATGTTTCCTCTTGTATAGGGAGATAGTCTAAACAAACCTTGCTCAATAAGAGATAAGCCGTTTGTGGTGCTTTCTCCCAATTTTATTCCTCCAATTTCCACCATATCACCTTTTCCAAATTCTCTTTTCAACTGCTCTATAAACTCACCTGTTATCACTTCAAGTATTCCTAATCTTAAGGTTGCCTGAAGTCCGGAGTTTGATATATCTTCTAAGAAATTTGGATGGATAGAATATTCTAATACAGGTTGTATTTCACTAATTAAGTTTGATATGGCAGTGTCATAACCAGCATAGGTTGAGGAAATCATAGCTTTTCTTTTTACATCACTTACTGATATGCTGAATGCCATATTTTAATCCACCATACTTCCATAAGCCATCTGCCAGAGTCCATATCCAGCATTGTATCTAGCTCTCACACCATATATAAATTCATCTCTCATAAATCCTGATTCTGAGTTTTCAAGTAGAGCTGAGAATTCTATTGGAGTTCTGCTTTGCAGGATAAATGGCTTTACAGTGCCTTTTGTTGATAATACAAACCAATTATTTGTATCTACAAGATATGGAGAAACCAATAAATCCAGCTTGCCTTTTAATACATTGTTAGCATTCTTTGATGTGATATCTCCTTCTTCAGGATAGTATGTTGATTCTAAGAGCTCCATTGCTGTCCATTGCAAATCTGGAGGCACAACTAAGATATCCGGTGTTATTCCTAAAAATTTTCCTCTGTCATCTTTGTATTTCATCATTGTTGTGATAGCTTCTTGTAAAGATTCAGCAGATAGGGCAGATGTAGTTTTATTGCTCTGCACACCAGATTCACCATATTGGTGCTGTGTATCAAAGAAGTTTTTTCCATCATAGCATTTTGAGCTGAAGCCAGATGATAAAAGAGAAAACACAATCTCATCAATGTGTCTTTTTGCTTCACTTGCAAGAGACTGAACTCTAATTTTAATCTGACCATATTTATCATCTTCTATGGCTGATCTCTCAACAGCTATTGAGGATTCCCAAGTTTTGTTCTTTATGGTATATGAATGTTCCAATAATCCTAGAGGCATTCTTTCATCAACAAATTCCCTCATTGAAGGCACTGCTCCAAGC
>JBDNDK010000163.1:0-5314 GCA_046719185.1 Armatimonadota bacterium | reverse complement strand
GTTTGCCAACCTCGACCTGGGACGCGCCGCGCGCAGCGGTGTGCCGGAGGTTGTCCTTGCCGAACATAAGACCCCCCTTTTTAATCTATATAATTAATTTTAACTCGGTTGTGTGTGAGTTGTATGAACTCTGCACCACCTTTGGTGCATTGGTGTCCAATCCCACAATTACATATACTATTGAAGCCAACATTGAACCAGCACCAAAAATTGCAGAAATTAGATCAAACTTAAATAAACCTACAAGCCCCCAGTTTAAGCCGCCAATTGCAAGCTATATTAAAGCTAAAGTATCTATTGTTTTCATGGCACTCCTCCTTTATAATTAGAAGGCAGACTATATAACTATTTATATAGTCCAATAATATCGACTTCATAATAAATTTCATCCAATGAGATATACCAGTAAACATATTTGCTGCTTTATGAGTGATGCAAAAAAAAGCATCTGCAATATTATGCAGATGCTTTTATAATTCTTTTTTATTTATCTATTTAATTAGATAAATCTTCTTTTTAAAGCAACTCCTCCAATTCCTGCGATTCCACCTAATAATGCTACAATGCTTGCAGGTTCAGGTATAACATCTGGTTCATAATTATATTTAACAAATACATCAGCAGATGCATTAGTAGTAAACTGAAGTAATAGATTGCCAGCTCCAGAACCTGATGATGTTCCTGTTGCAGTTACTGGAAGAATTATATTTCCTGTTCCTGTGAAAAGTGCAAAGTCTGATGCTAATGTTGAAATAAATGATTCAGTTGCAGATGCACTTAAATTTGAGTATGTTTTACCTGATGTGCCATTAAAATCAGTAATGCCATCATATTCAGAAGCATAATCAGATGTATTAGCAACAGGAAGTGAAATAACTAATGTAGAACTGTCTGGTCTTGTCAGTTTAAGCATAGCTGACAAGTTGGTAGTTACTGTAGCTGGGCTTGCGTCTAGGTTTTCAAAAGCAGTTGAGCCAGAAACAAAGCCAATCAGTGAGAATTCAATGCTTGTCAAAGTTCCTAAACTTGAGTCAAACTTAGGAATTGTAACTGTTGAATTCCAATTTGTTTGTGATAAAGATATTGTATCAGAATATGATACAGAGGCTGCATATACAGCACTAACCGAAAATAAAGCAAGCAGAACAAAAACCAATAACTTACTATATTTCATACTTTTCTCCCTCTAACTCTCTAATGGAGTTTGTTTTTGATGGAAGCAAAAAATAATTTTTGCTTTTTCTCACTAAGTGCATTATGTACCATTAATTACAGTTTGTCAAGAGGTATTTACAAATGTAATGTAAAAATATTGACAATAATTATTTAACAAAGCAACCGAATTTAATTGACAAATAATTAACAATTAAATTTTTATTTTTTTACAAATTTCGTTGACAACTGTTTTTGAAAGGTGGTATATTACTATTGTTAAATAATTAACGAATGCAATTATTTCTTTGAAGAGGTGAATGAAGTGCCTAAAGCAGTAATTCTAAGATTAGAAAGCTATCTTACCTATCTAGGACATCTTAAAAGCAAAGGACAAACCACTGCCACAAGTGAGGAACTTGCAGACCTTTTTGGTATTTCAAGCTCCAGAGTGAGGCAAGATCTTGTTGCATTGGGTGCTATTGGTAAACCAAGAGCTGGTTATGAAATTGATGATCTTGAAAAAAGAATTATTGAAGCTCTTGATGTTCACAATATCAAAAAAATTGCACTTATAGGTTTTGGTAATCTTGGCAGAGCACTTGCAAGCAGTAACCTTTGGAATGAAGGTGGTTTTAAGCTGGTTGCAATTTTTGATACCAATCCTGATATTGTGGGATTAGATTTTAATGGTATCAGAGTTAGAAATATCACTGAGCTTATTGGAACTATTAAAGGTGAAGAAATTGATGCTGCTTGTCTGACTGTTCCATCTAATGCTGCTCAGGAAGTATCAGATTTACTGGTGTCAGCTGGAATAAAGGGTATCTGGAATTTTGCACCTGTGAAAATTAATGTTCCAGATTATGTTGTAGTAGAAAATCAAAATTTAGCTCAGGGTCTAATGACTCTGTCTCATAAAATGAAATCTTGAATTAATAAATATTTCTATAGTTGGGGGTATTGAAAATTGACAAAAACAAAGCTGGCAAAGCCAAAAGGAAATGAAAGAAAGTTTGCCAAAGTCAAAGAGATTATCCAAGAATGTGGAGCTAGTGAAAGTGCTCTAATTCCTATTTTACAGAAAGTTCAGGATGAATATAGATATCTTCCTCAAGAGATATTGGCTTTTGTTGCTACTGCTCTTGATATTCCTCCTGCCACTGTATATGGAGTTGCCACATTCTATGCACAATTCTCAATGCAGCCAAAAGGCAAAAATATAATAAAAGTTTGTGATGGCACAGCTTGTCATGTGAGGGATAATACAGCTCTAATCACATCCATAAAAAAAAGACTAGGATTAAAAGATGGGCAATCAACTACTGAAGATCTGCAATACACTCTTGAGATTGTTAGCTGTATTGGTGCTTGTGCACTTGCTCCTGCTGTGGTTGTAAATGACAAAGTGCATGGACAAATGACCCCTGAATCTATGGCAAAAGTTTTTGATGAATTAGAAGCTGTAAGCAAGGCGGAGGATAACTAATGACTACAACTACATTAAACAATATTGTAGATAAAATAAAGTCTCCAAAAGAATTGGATGACCTTAAGAAAAAAGCACATACTGCACTTGAAAATGGAGCCACTAGAATTGTTGTTTGTGGTGGAACAGGTTGCACATCCAATGGGTCTTTAGATGTTCTCAAAGCTATTAGAGAAGAACTGGAAAAACATGAAGTGCCAATTAGATGTGATCTTTTTCAAGATAATGAAAAAGATGCTGTGTCTGCTGGTTTTGGTGGATGTTCTGGTTTTTGTCAGGTTGGTCCTTTAGTTAGAATATTTCCATCTGATTATTTTTATGTTCATGTCAAAGCTGAAGATGCTAAAGAAATAGTTGAAACTACAATTTTAGGTGGAAGACCTGTTGAAAGACTTCTATTTGAAGACGAAAAAACTAAAGAAAGATTTGTAAAGCATCATGATATTCCATTTTATAGAGACCAAAAGAGTATCGTGTTGGGTGATTGTGGTGTTATAGAACCAGAAGATATAAGACAGTATATTGCTCATGATGGCTACAAGGCTGCTGCTGATGCTATATTTGGTTTCACTCCTGAAACAGTGATTGATGAGATAAAAACTTCCGGCCTAAGAGGCAGGGGTGGCGGTGGATTCCTCACCGGACTCAAATGGGATTTCACCCATAGGGCTCACAGCTCTAAGAAATATGTCATCTGTAATGCAGATGAGGGTGACCCAGGAGCTTTTATGGATAGAAGCCTTCTAGAAGGCAATCCTCATGCAGTAATTGAAGGAATGATTATTGCAGGGTATGCTGTGGGAGCTGATGAAGGCTATATATATGTAAGAGCAGAATATCCACTAGCTGTAAAGAGGCTCAGAACAGCTATTGCACAAGCTGAAGCTGCAAATCTGCTAGGTGAGAAAATACTGGGAGGTCCTTTCTCTTTCACCATTCACATCAAAGAAGGGGCTGGTGCCTTTGTTTGTGGTGAGGAAACCGCCTTAATTAGCTCTATTGAAGGTAAAAGAGGTATGCCTCAGCCAAAGCCTCCATTCCCTGCTCAGAGCGGACTTTGGGGTAAGCCAACTGTTGTTAATAATGTTGAGACTTTTGCCAACGTATCTTTGATAATGAGAAATGGTGCAGATTGGTTTAGAAAATATGGTGTTGAAATGTCACCGGGCACAAAAGTATTTGCCTTAACAGGTGATGTGGTAAATACTGGTCTTATTGAAGTTCCTATGGGTACAACTCTTTATGATGTTGTATTCAAAGTTGGCGGCGGTATTAGAGAAGGAAAAGGATTTAAGACGGTTCAGATTGGTGGACCATCTGGTGGATGTCTTACAAAAGAACATCTAAATCTGCCTTTAGATTTTGATTCTTTAAGATCAGTTGGTGCTATGGTTGGCAGCGGTGGTCTTGTTGTTATGGATGATGAAACTTGTATGGTAGAAGTTGCTAGATATTTTATGAGTTTTACACAATATGAAAGCTGCGGAAAATGTGTTCTTTGCAGAGAGGGCACAAAAAGAATGCTTGAGATATTAGAAAAGATAGTAGATGGCAAAGGTACAATGGAAGACCTTGATATCTTAGAAGAGTTGGCAGAAACAGTGAGTGATGGTTCATTATGTGGTCTTGGAAAAACAGCTCCTAATCCTGTTAAATCAACTCTTAGATATTTCAGAGATGAATATATTGCCCATGTCAGAGATAAAGTTTGCCCTGCTGGTCAGTGTGATTCATTTAAGACATATTCAATTGACACTGACAAATGTAGAGGCTGCACAGTTTGTGCTAAGAAATGTCCTGTTGGTGCTATTACGGGTGAATTAAAAGGACCACATTATATTGATCATGCAGCTTGTGTGAAATGTGGTGTTTGCCAAGATGTTTGCAAGTTTGATGCAGTAAAGTTTTCATAAACTGAGAGGTAGGCTATGGAAAACAATTATGTAACAGTTGATGGTATAAAAATCCCTCTTGAGGGTGAAACAAACCTTCTTGAGGTGATAAGAAAAGCAGGAATAGATCTTCCTACATTTTGTTATCATTCTGAACTTTCTGTGTATGGTTCTTGCAGAATGTGCATTTGTGATATTGAGGGTAGAGGACTTCAGCCTACTTGCTCAACACCACCTGCACCGGGAATGGTGATAAAAACAAATACAGTGAAAACTCTTAGAATCAGAAAGATGGCTCTTGAGCTTATACTTGCAAGGCATGAAAGTAACTGCACTACTTGTGAGAAAAATTACAATTGCAGACTTCAAGAGCTCACTGAAAAGCTTGGTGTTAAGAATGTAAGATTTCCTATTGATTGTGGAGATGATGAAATTGACACAACCAATCAAAGCCTAATAAGAGACCCTAACAAGTGCATACTCTGTGGAGACTGTGTAAGAATGTGCAAAGAGGTGCAGGGTATTGGTGTATTAGATTTTGTTGGCAGAGGTTCTTATGTTAAAGTATTGCCTGCATTTGGTAAAAGTTTAAATGAAGTAGAGTGTGTTTATTGCGGTCAATGTGCAACTTGTTGTCCAACTGGTGCACTTACTGTCAAAACAAACATTGATGATGTTTGGAAAGCTATTCACAATCCAGATAAAGTTGTGATTGCTCAAGTTGCTCCTGCTGTGAGAACTGCAGTTGGTGAGGCTTTCAATGTTGTTGGTGGTGAAGAGG
>JBDNDK010000162.1:0-5447 GCA_046719185.1 Armatimonadota bacterium | reverse complement strand
ATAGCTAAAATATCTGGGTGATTTGGACCTTTACCTGTTTTGCCAGGTCCTCCCATTTCATTTGCTCTTTTTGTTTCTAATCTATTTAATTCTTCTGTTAAATTTTGCCATATAGGATTTCTTGAAACATGCTTAGCTGTCTCTTCAAATTCTGAGATACCTCTTAGCTCACTTTCAGCTCTTTTCACTCTAGCAGATGCAGCCTTGGAAGAAGCAGCAGTAGAGTCTATTGTAGTTTTTATATTTGCAAGTCTTTGAATTGCAGATAAACTTTGTTGATCCAACATAATTAGCTCATTTTCTTCTTTAAACTTTCTAAGATCATTCTGAGCTTTTTCCATTGCTAATCTTGTAGATTCAATTTGAGCTTCTATAAATTCTCTACTTTGTCTAACAGCAGCATTATTCAATTCATTATATGCTCTTTTGAATGCAGTAGAAACAACTTCAGCTGCTATCCTTGCATCCTCTGGATTTTCTAAAGTTACATATATACCAATAATACTTGTATCTTTTTCTGGTTTCACTTGGGTATTTTTTAGTATCATTTCTGGTGTAACAGAGATGTTGTAGTCTTCAAGCATTCTTGCAGCATCTTGTAAAACTCTTTGACTAGTTGCTATTTGCCCAAGATTTGATAGCTGCAGTTGAACATCAGTTTGTTGGACCCTGCTATATAAATCTTGAAATAATGGAGTACCTTGCTGAGCCATTCCTTTTGATTCCATTAGTGTTGTTTTTGCAACATATAATGGCTTTAAAGTTGAATTGTGATATGCTACAAAACCAACACAAACTAACATACCTAGCAATATCAGCCATCTTTTGCGGCGAATGATTCTATAATAACGCCAAAATTCCACTAACTAAATCCTCCATAATATTTACAATAAAATTATCTGTTCAAATATCTGTCAAGATATAATACATTTAATGCTGAGTTTAATATCTGAGATACCTTTGTCCAATCAATTGCTTTTGTTTCTGGCACCATTATCACATCGCCAGCTTCAAGGGTTATATTTTGAGAAAAGTCACCTTTTTTATAAAACTTATTTAAATCTACTTTTATTCTATTTTCAGGGTTTTCAGGAGAACCACCTCTTATGATAGTTATATTACTCAGACTTCCTCTTTGACTCTGTCCACCTGCAAGTGTGATTGCATCCACCACAGTTGTATTATCTTTCAAACTAAATATCCCAGGTTTCATAACATAACCCATCACATATATTTTGTTATTATAATCTTCAGGTGGTATATAAATAGTATCTCCATTTTTTAAAAGAAAATTTTGAGTTAAATTTTTACCATCTAATAAATCTTTCAAATTAACTATTACAGGTGTACCTGCAGGCACTCCTAAATCATCAGATTCTTTTCTTGTAAAACTTGTTCTTTCCAGCCATGCATTTTCAGTATAACTTCCAGCTTGTGCCAGAGCTTCCAATAAAGTATCGCCATCTCTAAATTTTATTGCACCAGGATTTCTAACCTGACCTAATACTCTAACTAATTTATCGTGAATTTTTAATAGAGTAACTTGTACTCTTGGTTCATAATAAATTTCTTCTTCAATTAATCTTTTAATTATATGATCAGTCAACTCAAGTTGAGTCATGCCTACAACTCTAACAATTCCAAGATAAGGTATGTTTATATTTCCATCAGGAGTTACTTGAACTTCTAGTCTTGATAGTACCGGATCACCCCATACATCTATTCTTATAACATCTTCTTCTGTAATTTTATATTTTTCATCAACATATGCATTCACAGCTTGTTCAGAAGTTTGAGAATCGATTTTTGATGAATAATCAGGCAGAATTTGTGTAGATGAATCATCTTGTGCAAATAGGGTTATTGTAAAAGTAAAAATTGTATAAATAACAATTATAATTGTTACAAATGTTTTCAACTCAACCAGCCTCCAATTTATGCTATATATAGCCATATATTCATTATTGACATATTTTTTGATGTCTTTAGCTCAATTAAACTGTTTTATAACTTCAATTTATATTTACATACGATTCTATTATACAAGTATGTTCCTCAGTTTTACTACATTATTTACATCATTATAAATAATTAAGCAAAACCGATTCTTATTTTATGAAAAAAAATATATTTAATTTTAATACTATCTTATTGAAATTCAATTATATAAATAAATCCCATTCAATTGGCACGGTATTTGCAATAGTTATAAATGAAGCACTTAATAATATTAGAAAACATACTATGGGGAGCAAAGATGGTTATCTAATATCCAGTGTGAAGTGCTAGTCACAATAGTGTGGCAAATTACAATTTTTACAAAGAATGGGGTATGAAAGAATGAAAATAAAATATGTATTTACATTACCCATCTTGGTCAGTTTGTTGTTTGCTTCAACAGCAGTGTTTGCTGCTCAAAAAACCCCTCCAGGTTCATTCCTGAAGTGGAGAGCAAGCACAGTTGAAGAGTTGGTTAGCCAAGTTAGAAAAGATCCTACAGTGCAAGCAAGATTTGCAAACCATTATGGTAAACCTGCAGATTTGATTGCATCTAATTTGGAACAAACTTTAACTTTGGTTACTCTTAAACAACCTACAACTGTAACAGCTTGGTATGTTAGCAAAAACAATACTGTTAAGTCCAAGAAAAAAGTGCTTCCTAAAGGAACACTTGTGTTTGCAGATCAAAATGGAAATCCTGTCCTTGAATGGTCTTGTGGCAATCCTCTAGGAAAATCATTACCAGAAGAAGTAGTCATTGAAACAAAAGGAATAGAAGAAGAAGTTTTGCCAATAGGTCCAGAAGTAGTAGCTGCGACTGCAGTTGTTGCACCTCCAGGATTAATCGAATCAATACCTGCACTTGCAACAGAACCAATAGTAGCAGCTCCATTAGCTGGAGAAATTATTGCTCCGGCAGTAACTGCATTCCCACCATTGGCAATAGGTGGTCTTCTTGGAGGACTACTAGCATTTGCTGGATCAGCAGGCGGAGGTGGAGGAACAACTCTTACTGTAATTCCTGAGCCATCCTCAATGCTAGCATTGCTTACAGGATTAACTGCAATACCAATAATAAGAAAATATAGAAAAAATAAATAAAGCCACAAACATATAAAAGGGACATTATTGCCTGTGAATCTAAATGATTCACAGGCTTATTCCCATTTTATAGAAAAAATAATTATTTGAAATTTATTTTATTTTAATAACTTCTCTTTCTGATTTATTATTTTTCTCAGCATCATCCTCAGATGTAAGCTTCACTGATATAAGTTTGCTTACACCAGGCTCCTGCATAGTAACACCATACAGCATATCACTAGCTTCCATAGTGGCTCTATTATGAGTTATAACTATAAACTGTGAGTTCTTTGAAAACTCATTTAATACATCAGCAAACCTTTCAACATTACTCTCATCTAAAGGTGCATCTACTTCATCCATAACAACAAATGGGCTTGGTTTAGCAAGAAGCAGAGCAAATATTAAAGCACAAGCTGTCAATGCTCTCTCACCACCAGATAAAAGAGACATATCTTGGAATTTTTTCCCCGGCATCTGAGCAATAATATCAATTCCTGTTTCTAGAAGATTATCTGGCATTGTTAATTTAAGCTGTGTCTTTCCACCACCAAATAGAATATTAAACATCTTGTCAAAGTTCTCAGATACTTTATTGAATGTGTCCATAAATATTTCTTTCGTACCTGAATCAATTTCAGTTATAGCTTCATTTACCTGTATCTTTGCCTTTTCAAGGTCTATTTTTTGTTCAGTAAGAAAATCCCATCTATCTTTAATTCTTTCATACTCACCAATAGCACCAGTGTTCACTGCACCCATATCTCTTATTTCTTTTCTAAGTCTTGCAACTTCTACACTAGCCCCTCTTTCAACTACCAGCTCATTATCTGGAAATTCCAAAGCTTCATTCAGACTTATTTCATACTCATTGTATAATCTTTCTGTCAATTGGCTCAGTTGCATATCCAATCTTGCTTCTTTGACATCTATATCATGCATCTCTTGTGATATTCTAATAAGATCGTTTTGTGAGTCTCTTAATTGTTTTTGCAGATGCATAAATTTTTCAGAGTGTGTAGCTCTTTTTTCTGAAATATCTTTTAAAGAAACATCAGATGCATTAAATAATGCTTTTTGAGTATTCATTTCTTGGGTTATTGATAAAAGCTCTAATTCAAGCTTTTCAATCTCATCTGCAAAATCAGATTTTTTTCTTTTCCTTTCATCCAAATCATTTTTTAACTGATTTAATGTTTCATTTGAAGTATGTAGCCCATTTTCAATAGAAGCTGATCTTTCTTTGCATTCTGCTAATTTTACTCTTAATTCTGTTTGCTTCTCAATCAAATTTTCCTTTATTTTGCTGAGCTCTTCAATTTTTCTCTCAGCATCTGATACAATTTGATCAAGGTTAGTATTTTCTTTATCAGATATAATCAATTCTTTTTCTAGTGATTCAATTTTATCTTTCTCATCTTTTAACATTAAGCTAATTTCTTCTGATTCAAGCTCTATAGAATCTATTTGTCTTATTATTCTGCTAATTTCATTTTCATGATATTCAATTTGTATTGTGCTATCAGAAAATTTTGATTTGTTTTCATTTAATTTTTGTTCATTAAACTCTATTTTTTGCTCAGTGTCATTTATTTCTTGAATATTATTTTCAATCTCAATATTTATTTTTAGTATCTCTGTTTCAATCTCTCTTATTTCAATTCCAAGAGTTTCAATTTCTTGTTTTCTGAGCAATAATCCAGAACCTTTGCTTTTGGCTGATCCACCTGTTAATGCACCACTTGGAACTAACACTTCACCATCAATTGTAACTATTTTACTCCAACCATTTAATTTATGAGATATATTTATAGCATTATCTATATTGTCAGCTATGATCGTTCTGCCAAGTAGTGTATTTATTGCTGGATTATATTTAAGATCATATGAAATGATTTCTGATGCAATACCTAATGCTCCATTTATATTTTTTAGTTTATAGCTAGAATCAAAAATAATTGGCTTCATATTATCTAATGGCAAAAATGTTGCCCTGCCTAGTTTGTTTTCCTTAAGATATGTTATTGCTTTTTTAGCACTGTATAAATTATCAGTTATTATATCTTGTAAACTTGCACCCAATGCAGTTTCTATGGCTTGTTCATAACCTTTGGGAACACTTATTACATCAGCAACAACCGCATAGCCGCTTTCTAATTTTGCATCTTTAACAGCATTCATTACATTTCTAACACCCTCATAGAAACCCTCATGTGCCTCTGACATTTCATTAAGAGTTTTTAACCTTGATGATTTTGCTGTTATGTTTTGATTTAATTTTAACTTTTTATCTTGAAGATGTCTTAATACATCTTTTTGTTTAATAAGATCTTCTTTTTGATTTTTTATTTCTTTATTAAGAA
>JBDNDK010000161.1:0-5514 GCA_046719185.1 Armatimonadota bacterium | reverse complement strand
CACAGAACATCCCCCTCTTTCACTTTGTTCAAGAGCCCCCTTCAAAGGGGGAATATGTAATTATTGCTGAATTCAATAATTCCCCTTAAAAAGGGGGTGGCACGAAGTGCCGGGAATGTAAAGCCTTTGCCTGCTTAATATGTATAATGTGAGGATTAAAAAGTGGAATTAAATGCAGCACTATTATCAGCAGGCAATGTGAACTTTGCAATAGTAGAAGTAAAACCCCATATAATTCAACATACAATAATGGCTGATGCTACAATAAGCAAATATAAGCCTCTATTTCCTAAAATGGTAGTTATTCTGATGACTAGAGACAAAAATGGAAAAGCATTGTATTATGGAAGAGAAGATATTGTGAGATTTTTATCTGGAGTAGATATCAACAGTATCCCATTCAAAAAATATACAGCAATAAGAGCTGCTTAATATGAGAGATATATATGATAATTTGTGTTTATTCTTCTTCAAGCAACAATATAGACTCATCATTTTTTGATGTGGCAACAGAGCTTGGCAAGGCAATAGCAGATGATAATCATACTTTAATTTATGGTGGTGCTACAGTGGGACTTATGGGAGCTGTGGCAGATGCTGTGAAATTGAATGGTGGTGAGGTGATTGGTGTATTGCCATCATTTATGCAAAATATAGGCATTGAATATACAAATGCTGATGAACTTGTTATCACTGAAGGAATGAGAGATAGAAAAGCTGTTATGGAAAGTAGAGCAGATGCATTCATAGCATTACCCGGAGGATTTGGTACTCTTGAGGAAATGCTGGAAGTCATCACATTAAAACAGCTTGGACTTCACAACAAACCTATAGTATTTATCAATCAAAATGGATTTTATGATGATATGATAAATATGTTTGAAAAGATATTTGAAAACCACTTTGCAAAACCCAAATATAGAATCCTCTATCATTTTGCTAATGATATAAAAGACTGCATGAATTACATTGATTCATACAAGCCAATGGATGAACTTGTAAAATGGTTTTAAGTTAATAAAACCTAAAAATGTTTTCTATTTGATGTATAAATTTCTTATTATTGCAGGAAATAATAATCCCCTCTATAACACTTTAATAATATATATTTTTCAAGTTGTTTCAGATTAACTGGTTTTTGTGTATATATTCAGATAGCTCAGTGTTGGAGGGAAGACAATGGATGTCACATTAGGTTATATTGCAATTGGAGCAGGTGGATTAGGTTTTTTGCTGACATATCTGCTTGCAAGCAGTTCTGTATCCAAAGATAAATACCCAGTTATAACTCTAGAAAGCAGAAGAACATGGCTCATATCAGGGCTTATTGTGTTTGCCAGTTTGCTGATTTGGGCTATTGCTATGCAGAGAACAACACCTTTTTCTGCTGGTCAAACTCTGGGATATGGTTTTGCTATTGGTGGTCTTGCTGGTGCAATTGTCTGTTTGACTTCTCTGAAGCTTGGTGTGGCATCTTCTATATCCCATTCTATTAGAACAGGTTATCTATCTGCAAACAATATGGCATTTTTTGCTCTATTTGGAGCTGGATTGGTGTTTACTATATTCAAGGGGAATCCGCAACCTGCTTTGATGGGTTATGCTATAGGTGCTGCAATGGCAGGAATTTTATTTACTCTTATGCAAAATCCAGCATTCAGCAGATCAGCAATGATGATGGAAGCTTGGTCACTTTTCTCAGTTGCTATATCTGCTGGAATTGTGATATCAATATTCAAATTTGACATGCCTGAAATGAGAATTTGGTGGGCACTGCCTCTTTTAATAGGAACTATATTATCAATATCTGGTTATCTAACTAGTGAAATTGCATCATCTAAAAACCTTAAAAATAGGCATGGTGCAAGTTTTATCACCTACACAATTATATCTGCAGTTCTCATTGCAGGATTAACAGCTTTATTCTCATATCTGACATATCAAAACTGGACAATTTTCTACACTGCTGCTGCTGGAATTGTGATATTCACTCTAATTGGCTGGTTATTTGCTTGCTCAACTAAGAATCAAACAGATTTTGTGGGAGTGGAATCTGCAGCAATATCAATTTTGTTAGTGTTAGCATTTGTAGTTATTACATTCAAACTCTGGGCAGGATTTGGTATTGCTGTTGGACTTATTGCTGGTTGGTATTTAATATTTCCTGCAATAGGATTGAGAGAAGCTTCAAAAAGCCAATGTTCTGAAGATGATACTGAATGTGAGATTAAAAAAGAAGAAAATGAAATTATGATGATAGGTATAAATCCTATTTCAAAAGCCTTAATTGGATGTGTGGCATTGGGAATATCTATTTTACTTGTGAGGCTTTTCCTTGAAGAATATTCTGATATAGTGAGAATTATTGATTTGAGAGTACACTACACATTTGTTTGTGCTTTGCTTGGTGCTGTTCTTCCATTTGTTTTTACTTCCAGCATATTCAACTTCAGAGGTTCTGCAGATTATCCTGATATTAAAAGCTATGGTATATGGACAATAATTGCTATTTCATTTATTGGCTTGGCTGCTGCAGTATCTCCAATTGTGTTATTTGTTATATGGGGAATGAATGCGACATTGGGATTTATATTTGGTTTGATAGCTTCTCAGGCATTTTTATTGATGACTCTTATATTTCAAGAAAAATGCCCTTGTGAATTGAGGGGTGCAGCATTATCAGACTATTCTGTGAGTCTATTAGTGATAGGTGCACAGTTAGTAGCTGTTCAATTTACAAAATATTTTATGGGATTAGATTTAACAAGAATTAACAGGGCAGCTGTGCTTGCTGTGATAGTTGTAATTTCTATAATTTGGTTCATAATTATAAACATTTCAGCAAAGAAAAGAATGTCTTCCCAAGGAGCTGGCAATGATGAAATCATATAATATTTTCCTAAACTTATGGGTTGCAGTGATAATATGCATACTCTGCACAGGCACAATATTAGCCTATGCTGTGAAATCTGAACAGCCTACAGGAACCCTCAAAGGAACTGTGATTTCTGAAAAATTTTTGAAGCCATTTTCTGCAAAAGTGTATTTAATCTCAGATTTTGAACTGAATGGTGAGCCTTTATTTTTTGAAACTAAATCATCATCAAAGGGTAAATTCACTTTTGCAAATCTTCCTGTTGGAAAATACAAACTTTCTGTATATGGAAAAGCTCATCAGCTGGATTCTGTAATAATAACAATATCTGAAGGGAAAACTATCACCACAGAAATATATGCAAAAGCAGACCCTCCATATTTTAGAATGAGTATGCCTAAAAGAGTATTTACACCAGATGAAATATCAAGGTTTGTGTGTGAGGGATTTACAGAAGCAGACAAGATAGATTGTGTGGTTTATAGAGTTAATCTAGATGAGTTCTTAGTTGAAAATAATATGAACTTAAATGCCATCTTGGGTAGGCTTTCATACTCAGATGATAGAGTGAAAACTATAAAATTATTATCTGAGACCTCTATGGTAAAAGAAGTTAAATCATTCTCTGCAAAGATTAACAATAGAGAATCTGAAGGCACCTTTGCTCAGAGAGTAAATATTCCTAAGCTGCCTGCTGGTGTGTATTTTATATCTGCAGAGGCAAATGGAATGAAAGATGCTCAGTGGATGATGATAACCTCTCTTGGAATGATAGTGAAAACAACAGGAAAAGAATCTCTTATATACACTGTTGACCTTTCCACTGGCAAAAAGCTTGCTGGAGTAAACATATCAGCATTTGTGGAAAATAAAAACATCTTCCAAGGCACTACAAATGAAAATGGTATGGCTAGAATATCTGTTCAGAATAATCAAGATGGTTGGCAAAAGAATATAATAGCAAAATATGGTGATTCATTAGCATTTGATGAAACATGGTTTTATTCTGAAGAAGATGAAAATACTATTATTCATACCTATACAGACAGACCAATTTATAGACCAGGTGATATGGTATTCTTCAAAGGTATTATCAGAAAGAAAACTGATTCAGGATATGCTCAACCTATCCCTGAAGATGTGTGGGTTGAAGTAAGAGATGCAAGGGATACACTAATATCCAAACAAATGCTTAGAACAAATGAATTTGGCTCTTATTTTGGCAATTTTGAACTTGATAAAGAATCAGCAACTGGCTCTTGCAGCATTATAACAAGACTTGAGGGACAGACAAGAGGCAGTTATGCTTATATTTCTGTTGCTGAATATAGAAAACCTGAGTTTAGTGTGTCTGTAAAATTCTCTAAAGATAGATATTCAGTTGGTGATAGAGTAGAGGCAAAAATCAAGGCTGAATACTATTTTGGAGCACCTGTTGCAAATGCCAAGGTTGATTATCAGGTACTTAGCAACAAATATTATCACTATGAATCAGATGAAGATTATGATGATATGTATGATGAGTATTATGATGACTATTCATACAGCTATGGAGATACAATAACCCAAGGTAGTGTGAAAACAGACAAGAATGGTGAGGCTACTATATCATTTGTTGCAAAATGGGATTCTTCAAAAGAAGATGAATATATGAGCTATTGGGGAAATGATAGAAAGTTTTCACTATCTGCTAATGTGATGGATAGAGCAAATGAATATGCTTATGGCTCTGGAAATGTGATAGTAACAGCTGGAGATTTCTATCTATCAGTTATCAATGAAAAATATGTATTGGATAAAGCTGAAACTGCAAAAGTTACAATAAAAGCTCTTGATTATGATAATAAACCTATTGCAAATCAGAAGATAGAAATAGAATCAGGCTGGATTGATTATGAAGGCAACACAAGAAACTTCAATCTGATAGACAAAAAGATAATCACCACAAATGAAGATGGAAAAGCAATATATGAATTTTCATCAAGCAAAGAAGCAGGTCATGAGATTATTGCAAAGGCATTAGATAAAAAAGGAAGAACTATAACATCAAGTGATTATGTCTATGTGTATAGCGGAGCATCATCAGAATATATCTATACTGAATCAGAAATTCAGATAGTGCCGGACAAAAAAGAATATAGTGTGGGAGATACAGCAAAAATTCTTATATCTTCCTCAAATCAAACTGCTGATATGCTATTTACAATAGAAGGTGAAAAGCTGTTTGAGCATAAAATATTAAGCTTAGATAAAGGCAGCAGTTTGATAGAAATTCCTGTAAAAGAGATATATGGAAACAATTTCTTTGTGTCTGTTTGCTATGTTAATGAAAAAAAATTCTTTACTAGAGAGAGGAAAATAAACATCTCTATAAAAGAAAAACAGTTTGATATAAAAATAGAAACTGATAAGAAATCATACAAACCTGGTGAGAGTGTGGTTTGTCATTTGAAGGCTTTAGATTCAGATGGTAATCCTGTGAAAGCTGAGATGAGTGTGGGAGTGGTAGATGAATCTATATTTGCTTTGCAGGAAGATAGAACTCCTAAGATGACAAGTATTTTCTATGCTAAGAAGTGGAATAAAGTGAGGACATCTTTCTCATTCCCTGATATATATCTTAGTGATGTAGCAAAAGA
>JBDNDK010000160.1:0-5631 GCA_046719185.1 Armatimonadota bacterium | reverse complement strand
AAACTGAAAATAAAAAATCAAAACCACAATCTAATAATGAATCTTCAAAAGCTGAACAGCAAACAGAAGCAAAAGCAATTCAAACTGTTAGAGTTGGTGTTGATAGATTAGATACTTTAATGAATTTAATTGCAGAACTTGTTATTGATAGAACTAGAATATCAAAGATAGAAAGTGATCTTTCATTCAAATATGAAAATGAAGATCTTGTGCAAAATCTTGGAGAAACAGCTATCCACATTGGAAGAGTAGTAACAGAGCTTCAAGAACATATAATGAAAGTAAGGCTTTTGCCAGTTGGGCAAGTATTCAATAGATTCCCAAGAATGGTGAGAGATTTATCAAGAAAAGCTGGAAAGGAAATAGAATTTGTTCTAGTTGGAGAAGAAACTGAACTAGACAGATCAATCCTTGAGGATATTGTGGATCCTATCACTCATCTTTTGAGGAATGCTGTTGATCATGGAATAGAAACTCCAGAAGAAAGAGAAGCAGCAGGGAAGCCAAGAACTGCAACTGTAACTCTTGCTGCTAAACAAGAAGAAAATAGAATCTTTATTGAAGTTGAAGATGATGGAAAGGGTATTGATGTTGAGAAAATTCGGGCTGCTGCAGTGAAAAAAGGTATAGTTGGAGCAGAGGCAGTAGCCAGAATGAATGATGATGAAGCACTTCAATTATTGTTTGCTTCTGGTGTAAGTACAAAAGAACAGATAACTGAAATATCTGGAAGAGGAGTAGGTATGGATGTTGTAAGAAACAACATTCAGGGTCTTTCAGGCAGTGTTGATGTTCAGACAGAACTTGGCAAAGGCACTAGATTTAGAATAAGCTTGCCTCTCACTCTTGCAATTATACAAGCTCTTGTTACCGATGTTTGCGGAAGAATAATAGTCATTCCATTATCTGCTGTTGTTGAAACATTTAGATGTGATAAGAAAGATATACACAGCATTGATGGTCATCCTGCTATCAATTTTAGAGGTCAGGTGCTTCCACTAGTAAAACTTGGATTCATCTATGAGAATATTGTTCAAAAGATAGATGATGAATGGATAACATTTGTTGTTGTAAACACTGGCTCAATGAAAGTTGGTCTTATTGTAGATAAACTCATTGGTGAACATGAAGTAGTTATCAAGCCTTTGGGATCATTCTTTGGAGATATTCCGGGTGTGGCTGGTGCAACAATTCTTGGTGATGGTAGAGTAGCATTGATTGTTGATGTTGCTGGTTTGCAAGGATTGATAAACAAAAGAAAATCAGAAAAAGAAATGTATGAATTGGTGGAGGCTCAATAATTTATGGAATTATCTAATAGTGATAGAACTTCTGATAATGATTTTAATATTTTCAAAAAGAAAGTCAAAGCTTCTTTTGGACTAGATTTAGAGGCATATAAAAGGCCTCAGATGGAAAGAAGACTAAGAGCAAATATGGAAAAAGTGGGTGTTGATTCATTTGCTAAGTATTTTTTGCTTTTAGAAAAAGATGAGAAACTGCTAAATGATTTTTTTGATAGAGTAACAATCAATGTTACTGAGCTTTTTAGAAATCCTGAGCAGTTTGAAGTATTAAGAACAAAAGTTCTCCCGGAGCTTTTAGCTAGCAATAAAAATTTGAATATATGGTCTGCAGGATGTTCATTGGGTGCTGAAGCATATACTCTTGCAATTCTTGCAAAAGAAGCATCACCATCTGGAAAACATTCAATACTTGCAACTGATATAGATGACAGAATGTTGGCAAGGGCTAGGGCAGGAATATTTTCAGATTTAGAAATGAAGAATGTTTCTAAAGCAAGGCAATTTAAGTTTTTCAAAACTGTTGAAAATGGATTTGAAGCTACAAATGAAATTAAATCTATTATCACATTTAGAAAACATGACTTACTAAAAGATAGATTCAGTGCTGGATATGACTTAATTGTTTGCAGAAATGTGGTTATATACTTCACTGATGAAACTAAATATGACCTATATAGGAAGTTCTTTAATTCTCTGAGGCCGGGGGGATATTTATTTGTTGGTGGAACAGAGAGAATTACAGATTATTCTGATATAGGTTTTGAAAATAGCTTTCCATTCTTTTATAGAAAGCCAAATAAGCACTAAGGAGTGAGATAAAGCCGATGCCAAAAAGAATATTAGTTGTAGATGATGCTATGTTTATGAGAACAACTGTAAAAAGGATTCTTGAACAAGCTGGCTATGAAGTTGTAGGTGAAGCAGAAAATGGCGAAGTTGCTGTAAGCAAATATTCTGAATTAAAACCAGATGCTGTGCTTATGGATATAACAATGCCTGTTAAAGATGGGCTTGAAGCCGCAAAAGAAATACTTGCGAGTGATCCCAAAGCAACTGTATTAATGTGCACTGCACTTGGACAGCAGAATCTTGTTGTTGAGGCAATTAAGTCTGGAGTAAAAGACTATATAGTGAAACCTTTCCAACCTGAGAGAGTATTGGAAGGTGTGCAAAAAGCTCTTGGTTCTGCATAAAAAATAATATGACATTTAGTATATTTTATAAAATGTCTTAAATAATAAGGGGAGACAGTATGCGAGTAGAATTTATAGAACCTTTTTTAAGTGCAGCATTTAATATTTTCCAGACTTTCAGCGGTCAGGAACCAACAAGAGGTGATTTAGCACTTCGTAGAAGTACATTTACAACACAACACATAAATATAATGGCTGGAGTAAATGGAAATATTGAAGGAAATGTTTTATATGGAATGTCACTGGGTACTGCACAAAAAATTGCCGGTGCTATGATTGGTAGTGAAATTGATGTTATTGATGAAATGGCTTGGAGTGCATTATCAGAACTTGGAAATATGATAACAGGTAATGCTATCACACTGCTATCACAAAAAGGATACACTGTAGATATCACACCTCCATCTGTTATTAGAGGAGTTGATTTGGAGGTTTCAACTAAAGTTCCTGCATTAGTAGTTCCTGTTACCACAGCATTTGGCAGAATAGAAGTTAATGTTGCATTATTAGAAGTTGCAAAAAAAGCGGCATAAAAGCAATATAAGCACTCTAAAGATTGCCCTAGTATGCCGAAATAATAAAAGTATAACAATAAAAATACTTAAATAGAAGGAAAAGATTATGGCGGATGTTTTAAGCCAAGATGAAATCAACGCATTATTAGAGACATATGAATCTACAAATGCAGCTGATGGTGCAGACAAAGGAACTGAAAGAACCGTAAGACTATATGACTTTGCAAGACCAGATAAATTCTCTAAAGATCACCTTAGAACATTAAATATGATTCATTCAAAACATGGTGCAGCTTTTGGAGGTTCTTTAGCTGGTTTATTGAGGGTAGCATCACAAGTTGAACTTTTAGCTTTGGATCAGCTCACATATAGAGAGTATGCTGCTTCTGTTCCTAATACTACATTATTTGTGGAAGTGGAACTTGAGCCTTTGAGCCCATTAGCTATATTTGAGTTTAATCCTTCATTTGTAGCAACTTGTGTTGATCTTTTGGCAGGTGGTACTGTTGTAAATCATACCGGAGCCATATCAATTACAGATATTGATAAAGCTATTGTAGTTCCTGTTGTTGAGCTTGCATTGAAAAAATATGTTGATGCTTGGTCTCAGTTTGTAAATATTGAGTTCAAAATTTTGAGTATGTCAACAGATTCAACCACAAGGCAGGTGTTGCTGCCTTCTGAGGCGGTTTTGGTTTGTGGTTATGAAATAACAGTTGGAGAACATATGAGTATGATGAGTGTATGTATTCCAACTGTTGCAATTGAAACTGTGCTTCCTAAATTGTCTGTAACTAGGGCAGCTAATACATCATCAAAACAATTTGAAAAAGCAAATGAAGCATTAAAGAGGTCATTTGAACAAGTTGAGCTTAATGTGAAGGCATATTTAGGACGCACTAGTCTATCTTTTGAAGATATTATAAATTTAGAGGTAGGAGATTTGATTCGACTGCCTACCAAATCAAATGGTGAAGTTGAGGTTAGAGTGGAAGACATATCTGCATTTTGTGGAATACTAGGCTCAAGTGATGGAAATCTTGCTGTGCAGATAACCAGAAAAACCAATGATTTGGATACGGATCAACTGCTTGGAGGGCAGTAATTATGGATATTGCTCATAAAAACAAAACTGATGATTCATTGAGGGGATTTTTAACAGCTGCAAAGTCTGGTGTTAAAAAGGCTGCTGAAGCTATAGATATTATGTCTAACAGTAATATCAGAATGGATGTAATATCTGCTGGAATTGCACCTACCTCAAGACTTGCTGAAATATCAGGCAGTCCGGAAGATATTGTTGTTGGTGTATATATATCTGTTGAAGGTGATATACCAGGTCATGCTCTTCTTATATTCCCAATTAATAGTGCATTAGCACTTGTAGATTTATTGATGGGGAAAGAAATTGGTACATACACTGATATGGATGAGTTTGAACAATCTACAATTCAAGAAGTTGGTAATATTGTAAACTCTGCGTATTTGAATTCAATAAGTGATTTTTATGGATGTAGATTGTGGCCTAGTCCACCTGCCATTGCTATTGATATGGCATCTGCAGTGATTGATAGTGTCCTTCTAAACACTGGGCTTTATGATGAAGATACTATTAGCATTGTAACAAGATTTGCAGGAAATAATAGAATCCTGAGGGGTTTTTTCCTGTATGTTCCTGAAATAAACACCCTCTGATATGGAGTAGAATATTGAACGACGGAATAGCTCGAATGGGACAAGTTGCATTCTCAGAGTCCGGGGTAACTATGCTTCGAGCACTGGGGCTGGGTTCATGTATAGGATTTTGTGTTTATGATCCAAGGCTTAAGATAGGATGTATTGCTCATGTGATGCTTCCTGAATCTAGAGCTAAAGATGTTGTAGAACCAGGCAAATATGCTGATACTGCAGTTCCTTTTGTTATAGAAGAAATGACTAGAAGAGGAAGCACTGAATCTAGATTAAAGGTTGCATTAGTTGGTGGAGCACAGCTTTTCTCATTTTCTGGACCAGGGGAAAAACTTGATGTAGGCAAGAAAAATGCTGTTGCAATTAAGAACCATATATCGAAAACAAGACTTCAAATTGTTAAAGAAGATCTTGGAGGCAAAGTGGGAAGAACAGTAAGTCTTGATTGCAACACCGGTGATGTTTGTGTGAAAAATGCCGGTGGTGTGGAACAGTTCTTTGTTTGTCTTGGAATAGGATTAGAGAGTTTGAAAGCAGCATAATGGAAAATATTATAAAAGTACTTATAGTTGATGATTCAGTATTTGCTAGAAAAGTAGTAGCTGATATTGTTTCAAGTTCTCCTAAACTTTCAGTTGTGGGCACAGCAAACAATGGCAGAGAAGCTATTTCTTTAGTTGATAAATTAAAGCCTGATGTCATTACAATGGATATAGAAATGCCTGAACTGAATGGACTTGATACATTAAAAGTTATTATGGAAAAAAAACCTACTCCAGTAGTGATGTTGAGCTCACTAACTACAGCTGGTGCAAAAGAAAGTCTGCTTGCATTAAAATCTGGAGCTGTTGATGTGATGGCTAAGCCTCATGGCAGCCATTCACTTGGATTAACTGCACAAAGAGATGAGTTGATAGGCAAAATTAT
>JBDNDK010000016.1:0-25341 GCA_046719185.1 Armatimonadota bacterium | reverse complement strand
TCTATCGACAGGAAATCTTCTTTTGTTACCAGATCCCGGAGCATCAAAAGCCAAGATAACTTGTGAAGCTCTTCTAGCTTTTGTTGTTATGTCTCCTTGGCCTTCTTGAATCAATTCGTTAAATGAATATCCAAAATTTACATTTCTCGATGGGCATGCATAAACATCAGCTTTTCTATGATATTTAAATAAAAGTTCAGCCCAACCTTTATAGCCAAAAAATGGAGCTGCACCCCACCTATGAGGAAAAGACATTGTTTCCATCCATTTTCCATACTCATCAACATACAGCCTAAATGCTTTACCTATCTGATTAAGGTTTTGTGAACATGTTGCTGTATATGCTTGCTGTCGTGCTCTATTAAATACTGGGAACAGAATTGCTGCTAAAATTGCTATGATTGCGATAACAACCAGCAGTTCAATGAGGGTAAAGCCTCTTGATTTATGCTTATTCATTTTTTACCCCTTTAGATATTTATAATAGCTTTATTGTGCAGGATGGCAGTATGATTGAGCAAATTAATAGTGTTATTTATTTGTCTTTAATTAAGATATATCATAATAACTGTGATTGTCAATCAGCTATATCGATTTAATTATCATACAATATATTAAATATTAAAGTATTTCTTAATTTTATGCTAACATTTGATATCTTAAAAATTTTATAAACATTGGAGTTTCTTTTTATGGATTATAGAGATTTAGCTTTATTGCCTCTGATTGCTTTAGGAAGCTGGTCAGCTGCTTATGAACCATACAATATTGAAATTAAAGAATATGAGTTTAAGTTTAAGAATCTCCCACAAAAATTCCACAATTGCAAAATTCTGCATATGTCAGATATTCATATAAGAAAATTTGGCTTGCTTGAAAAAAGACTAATCAATCTTATTTCAAAAAAAGAAGTAGACTATTGCTTTATTACTGGTGATATATCAAAGACGACTAAATCTGCATGTGTGTTCCACAAGTTATGTGACTCTATTAAATGCAGTTACCCAATCTATTGCACTCTTGGAAATTCTGAGCACAAGGCAAATGTTGACAGCAAAAAGATTGCAGATATGCTTTCTAATGAAAAGATTTCATTTTTGATTAATGAAAAAACCGAATTATTTAAGGAACAAGATAAAATAATAGTAGTTGGTGTTGATGATGCATATTCAAGGCATGATGATATAGAAAAAGGATTTTCTTCAGTTGATCCAAATGATTTTATTATTTATCTCACACACTGTCCATCAACTGCACCGGAAGCCATCAAAAAAGGAGCAAATTTAATTTTATCAGGTCATACTCATGGTGGTCAGGTTAGATTTCCTATAATTGGTCTTATATGGTCTCATATGAGGAAGTATAAATATCTAAATGACGGTATATATGATACTAAATACCTAAGAAAGAAGCTAAAAGACAATCAAATATCAGATTCAATATTGTATGTAAATAGGGGAATAGGCACTAGCAGGCTACATATAAGATTCTTATGTAAACCTGAGATAGCATATATCACTTTAAAAAAAGCTTAAGAGTATATACATAACTACCGATATAAGATGGGAGCTTGAATGAACATATACTTTAAGGTAATATTAAACAGAGTTTCTGATATTGTTGTTTATTTGATGCAGTTGTGATTTTCTTCTTTTATATTTATACTAATGCGGTAGGCATATAGAAAATTATCCAAAAAATTATATGAATATTTTTTCTTTATGCAGGAAAATAATTACTTTCTTTTGTAGTATGCTTTGGGAATTATTTTATTTTTTATTGCGTATAAAAAAATTGTCTATGCAGTTTATATATTTTAGGTAATTTGGAATATATGAATTTAGTAGACAAGCTGATATGGGATTTTAGATGAGCAGACCTGATTTAACTGGCGAGTGGGTAGATTTCAAGTCTAAAGGCGATTTGCGTGCAAGAGATCGCCTGATACAACATTATGCGTACCTTGTTAAGATAACAGCAGGTCGTGTGGTAACTAGTTTGCCTCCAAATGTTGATCGTGAAGATTTAGTTAGTGCAGGCATTATAGGTCTTATAAAGGCAATAGACCAGTTTGATACTACAAGAGAAGTAAAATTTGAGACTTATGCTATTGCTCTGGTTAGAGGAGCAATTCTTGAAATGCTAAGAGAAGAAGACTGGGTACCAAGATCTATAAGAGAAAGAGTGAAAGCTTTAGAAAGGACATATTTGGATCTAGAAGGCAGACTTGGAAGGCCTGCATCAGATGAAGAAGTAGCAGAAGCAATGGGACTTGAAATAGATGCTTTTCATGCATTGCTTTCAGACACAGGCAGAGCTTCACTATTGAGTCTTGATGATGTTGTATTGACAAGTGAAGGAAATGAAAAGATAAGACTTGCTGATGTTGTGCATGATGATAATGCAGATACATCTGGAGAAGTTGAAACAGGTGCTATGAAGAAATTTTTAGGAGATAGCATAGACAGATTACCTGATAGAGAAAAGCTGGTTATAGCATTGTATTATTATGAAGGGTTAACTTTTAAGGAAATAGGCAAGATATTAGAGGTTTCAGAGTCAAGAGTATATCAGCTTCATACTCAGGCAGTTTTAAGATTACGCGGTTATCTTCAGCGTGACCTAGCATTATTTGCAACATAATTAAGCCAGCACAAAGCTGGATGTAGGGTGTGTGAATCACCTATAGCATCATAATTTCACATTGTGTATAAAGGAGCATAATTGATGTTAAGAAAAAATCAACTTAGTTTTTTAGTTTTGGCTGCAGTGTTGTTATTACCTTTTGTCCTTACAGGATGCGGCAAAAAGACTCTTGCAGAGGTAAATGGGGATGCAATAACCCGTGATGAATTTTATGCAAGACTAGAAAGAGTACCTGTTCAATCACCACAAGGCTTAAAATTGGCAAGTGATTATGTGATGGAACAGCTCATAAATGAGAGACTTATAAAGCAATTTGCAGAAAAAAAAGGTGTAACACCTACTGATAAAGAAATTGAAGAAAAATTAGAAGAAATAAAGAAACAAAGTGCAGGTAAACTCGATGCAATTCTTAAACAAAGAGGAATGACAATAGATGATCTTAAAAATGAGATAAAAGTTCAAAGATCGTTTGTAAATATAGTAACAAAAGGCATTGAAATAACCGAAGAAGAAACTAAAGCAGCTTATGATCAAGCATTAACTGCTCCAAATTCACCATTCAAAAGACCAGAACAAGTTTTAATTAGTGCAATTGAAACTCAAACAAAAGAGAAAATTGATGAAGCATATAAAGAGTTGAAAAATGGCACTGCTTTCGATGTTGTAGCTAAAAAATTCTCTGAAGATGAAACTACCAGAGAAAGAGGCGGAAGAGTGAACTGGATATCCAAGAATATGCCAAATCTTCCAGATATTATTAAGCAAAAGGCATTTGCTTTAAGTGCAGGAAGCTTCTCTGAACCATTTATGGAAGGTACAAAATGGTATATCATAAGAGCTGATCAAAAAAGACCTGCAAAAACAAGCACATTCGAAGAAGTTAAGTCTAGCATAAAAGAGCAAATGGCAATGCAGAAAGGTGCAGCAAATGAGAATTTCAGAAATGAGCTTAAAAAGTTCATTGAAGAAAGCAAGATAGAAGCAAAATCTGAAAGATTCAAAACTGTTGCAGAAACTATAAAGAAAGATGCTGCAAAGAATCTTCAGATGCCGGGAGCTGGAAAAGAAGCAAATGGAAACAAGCAATAATTAAGTTGCATAAATAAATACAAAATCAAAGCCCCATATTTATGGGGCTTTTTTGTCATTTAATTAAGGTGTTTATATTGTTTGTGAAATAACACCATTTATTAAGAATTTCATGTTTTATGTTCAACCTTACAAGGTATCTATTATTAAAAGGCTGTTGTGTTTTAAAGAATGTTGTCATTTTTGTTTATATAGTTGTCTTAAATAATATTTTTTAACAGTGATTTTTACAGATAATATATAGAATTGTTGACTTCAAGCCTATTATTTAGGTAGTATTTGCTTGTATCTGTATATATTGGTATTAAATTATACATTGAAGGTGGTTAATTATGGCTGTGAGTGAGAGAATTCTTTTAATTGAGGATGAAGCTCCCATAGCAGATTCTGTATCATATTCATTGCAGAATGAAGGCTTTGATGTAAGAACTGCATCTGATGGGGTACAAGGCTTATCTTTATTTAGATCATTTTCACCTGATCTAATAATTTTAGATTTAATGCTTCCCAAATTAGGTGGACTTGAGTTTTGCAAAATGGTTAGAAAAGAATCGAGTGTGCCTATTATTATGCTCACAGCAAAAAATGAAGAAGTTGATAGAGTTATTGGTTTGGAGCTGGGTGCTGATGATTATATTCCAAAACCTTTCAGTACTAGAGAATTGATTGCTAGGGTTAGAGCTGTTTTGAGAAGGGTTCAAAGCACGCATCATAAGGGAGATGTAACAAAACTTTCAGCTGGACCTATTGAAATGGATTTAGTAAGAAGAAGAGTAACAGTTGATGAGCAAAATGTTCATTTACCACTCAAACAGTTTGAACTTTTGAAAGCATTGCTTATAAATAAAGATAAAGTTCTTACAAGAGATGATTTGGTGAAAATGGTATGGGATGTTGATGCTGATGTAGATAGTGGATCTCTTGATGTCCACATCAGGTGGTTAAGAGAAAAAGTTGAAAAAGACCCCGGTAATCCTAGATATATTAAGACAATTAGAGGTGTTGGTTACAAGATAGTAAGTGGTGATGGAGACTGATAATTAATTATTAAAAATTGTGATACACATCTGCTGGATTATTTATCTAGCAGATTTTTTTGTTTTTTTGCAAACTGCTAATATGTATGTTTTTAGAAAATATTTCTTGTGTGTTAATTATATTCTTGATGATTGATTAAATTTTAGTTAGAATAATGCTTATAGGTTTTGGGCAGATAAATATTATTTGTAGAAGGTGTGAAAATGGAACCAATTGGTGCAATTCTAAAAGAGGAAAGAGAAAATAAAGGATTAACACTCCAACAGGTTCATGAAGCTACAAAAATCACATTAAATAATTTAACTGCTATTGAAGAAGAAAGATTTGATCATTTTCCCAATAGAGTATATGCAAGAGCTTTCTTGAGGGATTATGCAAATTTTTTAGGAATAGATAGTTCTCCCCTTTTAGAAAAATATGAACAGGAATGGAATGCTCAAAAAGAATTAGTTAAAACAAGACAGAAAAAAGAAAAATCTGCATGGGTTACTGTTGTCTATACATTGCTTGTGATAATAATTTTTGCAGGTCTTGGTGCAATTGGTTATTGGAGTTATGATAATTATAAGAAACAATCAAATATCGTTGCAGTAGAAAGAGAAGTTGAGAAAGAATCTGAAGATCAGGATATGGCAACTCTACCTAAAGTTGATACAGATATTAAACAACCTGCCGAAGAAAAGAAACCGCAAGAGAATATGCAGACACAACCTGCAGAAAAACCTGCTGAATCAGTAAAGCCTTTGACTATAAGAGTTAGAATAGAGACAACAAATGATGTGTGGGTTAGAGCAATTGTTGATGGGCAGAAAGTTTTAGAAAATGTTATACCATCTGGATATATAAAGACATTTGAAGGAAAAACAAAAGTCAATATAAGGGTAGGAAGATCTGGTGCTGTTAAAATTATGCTTAATGATGAACCTCAGCCTCCTCTTGGACCTATTGGAAGTCCTGGAGAAAGAACATTTACTTTGGAAGATATTCCAAAACCTGCTGAGCCCAAAAATGAAGCAGCAGATAGTGATGAGAATAAACCTGAACAAAGAAATAATCCATAATTTTTGTTTATATCAAAAAATTAGAAGGAATACTATTTTCAAATGTAGTATAATCTTTTAAGTTATAACAGCTTGTTTGCATGAAGCAAAAATACAAAGAGCGAAGAGGAAGTCGCTATAAATTCTTAAATACCGCAGTTAGCAGCTTCCTCTATGTAAAAAGAAAAGTAGATTTTCACTTTTCAAAATTAGAAAGGAATGAATTATTATGAAAAGATTAGGTCTTTTAACTGTTGCAATTTTTTTGGCATTAAGTTGCAATGTGAGTGCTGGAGTTAATATGTATGGTCTTAGTGGTATTATTGAAACCCCAGATGACAGCATTACTCCAACATTCAACATCAATCTTGGTGGAAAGTATATTATTGACTATGGAAATACAAACAACTACCTTACAAGTTATGGTGGTACATTTGGATTGCTTCCAAACTTTGAAGTTGGAATTGTAGGTTTTGATTCAGATTTACCTGGTAAGAAAACAAAAGCAGTTTTTGGTGGCAAATACAGAGTTTTAGATGAAACTTTTACAAGACCATCTATTACAGTTGGAGCAACGGATATAGCTCAGCAATTAAAATCATTTGAGCCTAAAATAAATGAAGTAAGCACATTTGTTTTATTAGGTAAAAATCTGACAAATGTTGCAGAGCATGTGACAGATTCTATAGTTAAACCTGTGCATGGCACAATTGGTATTGGTACTGGTTTATACAAAGGAATGTTTGCTGGCCTTAATATATCACTATCAGAAAACTTTGATGCAAAGTTTGAATATTTGAGCAATGGATTTAGAAGAAAAGGCACTGCAAATGCAGGCCTTACCTACATTCATGACAAAAAAATAACCATTGAAGGCGGAACATTTGCATTTGAAGATTTATATTTTGGTGCAGGATACACATTGTCAACTTATTAAGATTGATTATAAATAAAATAATTAAACAGTAGGTGGAAACATCTGCTGTTTTTTGTTTGTTTAGCCTATAATAATTTTTGTTGAAAAAAAATTTTAGAAATTTTAAAAACATGACTTGCAATGAATTGAAGAAAATTATATACTATTTATCTGCAACTTGATGCAATGTTTAGTGATGTAATAGTTCTTTAAAAAAAGTTATTCAATTACTTGACATTGTTTCAAAATTGTGGGTATAATAATCAGGTTCGATAAATCCTCAGTGGATATAACTGATTAAATTGCCGAACGTAAGGGGGCGATTAGCACACCGTTAAATGAAAAAATAATTTTATAATTTCTGGTGCATGCTATATTTGACCCTCTGCAATAGGCAGAGGTATTTTTTTGCCTTAATTTTTTAATCAAGGGAGTGTAGATTTGCCAACAATAAGTCAGCTTGTAAGAAAAGGGCGAAAACATATAAAAAAGAAAACAAAGTCACCTGCTTTGAAGGGTAATCCTCAAAAAAGAGGTGTGTGTTTGGTTGTTAGAACAGAAACACCAAAAAAGCCAAACTCTGCTTTAAGAAAAGTTGCAAGAGTGAGACTTACAAATGGTATGGAAGTTACAACTTATATTCCAGGAATCGGTCACAATTTGCAGGAGCACTCCGTTGTGCTGATTCGTGGTGGTAGAGTAAAGGATCTTCCTGGTGTTAGATATCATGTTATTCGCGGTGCACTTGACTCTGCAGGAACAAATGACAGAAAAAACAGCCGATCTAAGTATGGAACAAAAAGACCTAAATAAAATTTAGATAAAAAAGTATGCTCAATATTAATATATATCTTGAGCGGAGGATTTGAGTAGTATGCCAAGAAAAGGGCCAGCAAAAAAAAGAATAATATATCCTGATCCTGTATATGGAAATAGATTGCTTTCAAGATTAGTTAATAGAGTACTTCTTGATGGTAAAAAGAGTGTAGCAGAAAAGATTGTCTATGGTGCACTTGAGATGATAGAAGAAAAGACAGGCAAGAAGGGTATAGAAGTATTCGAAGAAGCAATGAAAAATGTAATGCCTGTTATTGAAGTTAGACCAAGAAGAGTTGGTGGAGCTACATATCAGGTTCCTACTGAAGTAAGGCCGGACAGAAAAGTATCTCTTGCTTTGAGATGGATTGTTGGAAATGCGAGAAAGAGATCTGGAGATACAATGATTGAAAGACTGGCAAATGAGCTGATTGATGCTTCAAACAACACTGGTGCATCTATTAAGAAAAAAGAAGATGGTCATAAGATGGCTGAAGCAAACAAAGCATTTGCTCATTACAGATGGTAGATTAGATAAAAGCTTTATAGAAAGAAAATAAAATAAAAATATTAGAATTTAGGTAAAAAGTTGCAGTGGGTACGCATTGGGACGATTATCCCAAGAAAAAAGAAGGAGGGCGGAATATAGCAAGTTTGAATAGAACCGAGATATGATTTTGGGAACGGGACTTAATAAAGAGTCAACGCCCATCGGTTATGCGAGCTTTCTGGAGTCCGTCGAAATAAAATTAGAAGGAAATAATAAAGAAATATGTCACGTGATTATCCGTTGGAAAAAACACGGAATATAGGTATTGCTGCACATATAGATGCAGGCAAAACAACAGTTACAGAAAGAATCCTCTTTTATTCTGGGCGTATTCACCAGATGGGTGAAGTGCATGATGGCGGTGCTACAATGGACTGGATGGAACAGGAGCAGGAACGTGGTATCACCATCACATCAGCCGCAACCACAGCAACGTGGAAAGACAGCAGAATTAATATCATTGACACACCTGGGCATGTTGACTTCACAGTTGAAGTTGAAAGAAGTCTTAGAGTCCTTGATGGAGTTGTTGCAGTTTTCTGTGCAGTTGGAGGTGTTCAGCCTCAATCTGAAACTGTATGGAGACAAGCGGACAAGTATAGAGTTCCTAGAATTGCATTTGTAAATAAAATGGATCGTGTTGGTGCAGATTTCTTTAATGTAGCAAGCAAAATTAAAGAAAGACTTGGAGGCAATGCGGTTCCAATTCAAATTCCTTGGGGTGCCGAATCAGAATTTAGAGGTGTTGTAGATTTAGTTAAGCTAAAGGCATACCACTACAATGATGATTTGGGAAATACATATGATGAAGTTGAAATTCCTGATCATTTGAAAGATGCAGCACTAGAGGCAAGAGAAGAATTAGTAGAGAAGATATCAGAGATTGATGAACATTTGATGGAGAAATATATCGAAGGTGAGAAAGTTACTTCTGATGAGATTAAGGCAGCAATAAGAAAAGGTGTAATAAGTAATCAATTTGTGCCTGTTCTTTGTGGTTCTGCCTTTAAAAATAAAGGAGTTCAATTGTTACTTGATGCAGTTGTTGACTACCTTCCATCACCTGTAGATATACCACCAGTTCAGGGAGTAGATCCTAAGACGGAAGAAGTAATAACAAGAAAATCAGCTGATGAAGAACCTTTTTCAGCTTTAGCATTTAAAATTATGAGCGACCCTTATGTTGGAAAGCTTACCTTTTTTAGGGTTTATAGCGGTAAACTTGAAAGAGGTGCTCATGTATATAACTCAAATAAAGGCAAGCGTGAGAGAATGAACAGAATTCTCAGAATGCATGCTAATCATAGAGAAGAGGTTCAGCAGATTATGGCTGGAGATATAGCAGCAGGTGTTGGACTTGATGTTACTACAACAGGTGACACTTTATGTGTTGAGAGTCATAAAATTTTACTAGAATCTATCAGTTTTCCTGAGCCTGTTATATCAGTTGCAATTGAGCCTAAAACAAAGGCTGATGAGGAAAAGATGATAAATGCTTTAGTGAGATTAGCTGGCGAAGATCCGACATTTAAGACTCATACAGATCAAGAAACAGGGCAGACAATAATTGCTGGTATGGGCGAACTTCATCTTGAAATCATTCTTGACAGGCTTTATAGGGAATTTAAGGTTGAAGCTAACCATGGTAAGCCTCAGGTTGCGTATAAAGAAACAATTACCAAAGCAAGCCATGTTGATATGAAATATGCAAAACAATCAGGTGGTCGTGGTCAGTATGGTCATTGTATTATTGATATGGAACCGCTTGAATCTGGAAAGGGATTTGAGTTTGTTAATCAGATAAGAGGCGGAGATATTCCAAAAGAATATATTGAGCCTGTAAGAAATGGTATAGAAGAAGCATTAAATACAGGTGTGTTTGCTGGTTATCCTGTAGTTGATGTTAAGGTAACATTAGTATCAGGGTCATACCATGAAGTTGACTCTTCAGAAGCAGCATTTAAGATGGCTGGATCTATGGCTGCAAAGGAAGCTGTTAGAAAGGGGGCTCCTACTCTGAAAGAGCCTATTATGAAAGTTGAGGTTGTAACCCCTGAGGATTATTTAGGGGATGTAATAGCTGATATAAATAGTAGAAGAGGCAGTATAGTCCATATGGAAGTGGGTAACGGAGGCAGCCAAATAATTACTGCAAATGTTCCACTTTCAGAAATGTTTGGTTATGCAACAGTATTAAGATCTATGAGTCAAGGTAGAGCATCTTATGCAATGGAGCCAAGTCATTATCAAGAAATGCCTACTCAACTTTTAGAACAGCTTCTAGCTAAGTTAACTGGCAGGGTGGCAGCCAACAAATAGCCATCAAGATATTAAAATAAAATTGCTTAAATTTTGGAGGGTAATAATATGTCAAAGCAGCGGTTTGAGCGAACGAAGCCGCATGTAAATATAGGGACAGTAGGTCATGTTGATCATGGGAAGACAACATTGACAGCTGCAATAACAGCGGCTTTGGCAACAAAAGGATGGGCGAAGTATACTCCTTATGATCAGATAGACGGTGCACCTGAGGAGCGTGAGCGTGGTGTAACGATTAATATTTATCATGCGGAGTATGAGACGGAGTCAAGGCATTATGCTCATGTGGACTGTCCTGGTCATGCTGACTATATAAAGAATATGATCACAGGTGCGGCTCAGATGGATGGTGCGATATTAGTAGTATCTGCAGCTGATGGACCGATGCCCCAGACTAGAGAGCACATTCTTTTAGCAAGACAGGTAAATGTGCCTTACATTGTAGTATTTTTGAACAAGGCAGACATGGTAGATGATCCTGAGTTATTGGAGTTAGTGGAGCTTGAGGTAAGGGAGTTATTATCTACTTATAATTTTCCTGGTGATGAGGTACCTGTGATAACAGGTAGCAGTTTAAAGGCTCTTGAGGCATTAAACACGGGAAATCCGGATGCAGATGAAGTAAAGCCGATATGGGATTTAATGGCTGCAGTAGATAGTTATATACCGACACCTGAGCGTATGACAGACAGGCCATTTTTGATGCCTGTAGAGGATGTGTTTACAATAACAGGTCGTGGGACAGTGGCTACAGGTAGAGCTGAGAGAGGTAAGTTAACAGTGAACTCACCTGTTGAGATAGTAGGTATACGTGAGACAAGAAAGACAGTAGCTACAGGAATAGAGATGTTCCGAAAGATGATGGATGAGTGTCAGGCAGGTGATAATGTAGGATTATTGTTAAGAGGAATTGAGCGCAAGGATATAGAGCGTGGGATGGTGATTGCGGCACCTGGAAGTGTGACACCGCATACAAAGTTTAAGGCAGAGATATATGTATTGACGAAAGAGGAGGGTGGAAGACACACTCCATTCTTTACAGGTTATCGTCCTCAGTTTTATTTTAGAACGACTGATGTAACAGGTCAGTTGAATTTACCTGAGGGAGTAGATATGGTGATGCCTGGTGACAACATCACAATCACTGCAGAGTTAATAGTGCCGATAGCACTGGAGCAAGGTTTGAACTTTGCTATAAGAGAAGGCGGCCGCACAGTAGGTGCTGGTGTTATTTCTGAGGTTATTGAATAAACTGGTTTGGCATTAGACATCGGCTTCAATAAATTGAGATGATGTTAATAGCCGCTATCCGGAGTGAAGAATATGCGTAAGGATAAAGTTAGAATAAGATTAAAGGCATTTGATCATAAAATTATTGATCAAAGTGCTGAAAGAATTGTTGAAACAGTAAGAAAAACAGGTGCTAGAATATCAGGTCCTGTGCTCCTTCCAACAGAGAAGGATATTTACTGTGTAAACAGAGGAACAACTATAGATAAAGAGTCGATGGAGCATTTTGAAATTAGAACACATAAGAGACTGATAGATATTCTAAGTCCTGGGCCAAAGACAATAGACGCCCTTATGCGTTTAGACTTGCCCAGCGGCGTAGATATTGAGATCAAGCTTTAGGGGATCATCAAATGATCAATGGAATATTAGGAAAAAAATTGGGCATGACCCAAGTTTTTGATGAAAGAGGTAATTTAATACCGGTTACTGTAATAGAGGCTGGACCATGTTATGTGTCACAGATAAAGACATTTGAGACTGATGGTTATGAAGCAGTTCAGCTTGCCTACGGCAAAATTAAAGAGGCAAAAGTAAATAGGCCACAAAAAGGTCATTTTAAAAAGTCTGGCACAGCACCAAAGAAGTATCTACGTGAGTTTTCTGTAGATGATATAAATGAAGTAACATCCGGTCAGGAAGTAAAGGCAGATATTTTCAAGGTTGGTGAGCCTATCAAAGTAACAGGTATATCCAAAGGAAAGGGTTTTGCCGGTGCTGTAAAAAGACACCATTTCCATGGTGCTGATATGACACACGGATCTATGATACATAGAAAACCTCAATCCAATGGTGCAACAGATGCAGCAAGAGTATTCAAAGGTGCAAGAAGGCCTGGTCAGATGGGTAACAAAAGAATTACTCAAAGAGGTTTAACAGTATATAGAGTTGACCCTATGAGGAATTTACTTTTGGTAATTGGTTCAGTACCTGGTGCAACAGGATCATTGGTAATGGTCTCCAGACAGTTGGCGGGAGGTTAGAAAAATGGCAAATGTAAAAGTATGTGATTTATCCGGCAACCAAACTGGAGATATGGATCTTAATGCTGATATATTTGGAGCAAACATGAATGTTCCTCTTATGCATCAAGCAGTAGTTTCTGAAGAAGCTAGTATGAGACAGGGGACACATGATACAAAAACAAGAGCCGAAGTAAGAGGAGGCGGTGCAAAGCCTTATAGACAAAAAGGAACAGGTAGAGCAAGACAAGGTACTATCAGAGCACCGCATTATAAAAAAGGTGGAATTGTTTTTGGTCCTACACCAAGATCTTATGCGAAGTCAATGCCTAAGAAAATGAGAAGAGCAGCTATTAAGAGTGCACTAACTGCAAAATTTGCAGATGGTGCAATAGTAGTTGTTGATGATTTGAAAATGGAAACAATCAGCACAAAGAAAATGGCTGAAACATTGAAAAATTTAGGTATGCAAAAGAGAGCTCTCATATTATTAGATGAGATGACAAAAGAAGTTATGCTTTCTTGTAGAAATATACCAGGAGTGATGCTGAGAGTATCACCTGCAATAAGCGTGAGAGATATAATTATTTCTGACAAGATAATTATGACTCGTGCTGCAGTTGATAAACTTCAGGAGGTATATTCAAAATGAGAGATCCATATTCAATAATTAAAAGACCATTAGTAACAGAAAAAGGAATGGATCAGACTTCAATGGGCAAATATATTTTTGAAGTTGATATGAATGCAAATAAGATAGAAATTGCAGAAGCTGTTCAAAAGATATTTTCTGTGGAAGTGGTAAAAGTAAACACTTTGATAGTTAAGGGAAAATCAAAAAGGCTTGGAAGAATGGGCATGGGTAAAACCCCCGATTGGAAAAAAGCATATGTTACCTTAGCTCAAGGACAGTCTATACCCATTTTTGAGGGTGCATAGGGTCAGGAGGAAATAATGCCTGTAAAACAATATAAACCTACCACTCCTTCAAGGAGATATATAACTGTTTCTTCTTTTGAGGAAATTACAAAGAAGAAACCTGAGAAAAGTTTATTGAAGCCTTTGAAGCGAAAGGGTGGCAGAAACAATCAGGGCAAGCTTACAGTTCGTCACAAGGGTGGAGGACATAAGAGACATTACAGAATAATAGATTTCAAGAGAAACAAGTTTGGAATCTGGGGAGATTGTATTGCAGTTGAGTATGATCCCAACAGATCTGCAAGAATTGCTCTGATTCAGTATGAAGACGGCGAAAAAAGATATATCCTTTGGCCGCTTGCACTAAAAGTTGGAGATAAAGTGATATCTGATGAATCAGCAGATATCAAACCCGGCAACTGTATGCCGCTTGCAAATGTTCCTTTAGGAACAATTGTGCACAATGTAGAATTAAAACCTGGCAAGGGCGGACAGATAGTTAGAAGTGCAGGTAGCGGTGCTCAGGTGATGGCAAAGGAAGGAAAGCTGGTTCAGCTTAGACTTCCATCTGGTGAGATAAGAAATGTTCTCAATGTTTGCAGAGCTACAATAGGTCAGCTTGGAAATGTTGAGCATGAAAATATTGATATAGGTAAGGCGGGTCGTTCAAGGTGGCAGGGTAAGAGACCAACTGTTAGAGGTGTGGCTATGAACCCGAGAGACCATGCACATGGTGGTGGTGAAGGCAAGGCTCCTGTTGGTAGAAAGACACCAATGAGTAAGTGGGGTCAGCCAGCTCATGGAAGAAAGACTCGTGGACATAAGCAGTCTGATAAATTAATTGTTAGAAGACGCAATAAGAAGTAGGAGGATTAGCCATTGGCACGTTCGCTTAAGAAGGGTCCATATGCCGATCCGAAATTATTAAAGAAAATAGATGATATGAACGCCAAGGGTGAAAAGAAAATCATTCAAAGCTGGTCGAGAAGGTCAACAATATTTCCTTCAATGATCGGACACACTATAGCTGTGCATGATGGCAGAAGACATATACCTGTGTTCGTGACGGAAAATATGGTTGGTCATAAGCTTGGTGAGTTTGCACCCACTCGCACATTCCGCGGTCACGCTGGTGGCAAGGCAGAGCGTTCCTCTGGAATAAAGTAATCATTTAGGAGGCCGATTCTATGCGTGCAATTGCAAAGGCAAAGTATGTTAGGACGTCACCGCGTAAAGCCCGCCTTGTGATAGATGAAATAAGAGGTAAAAGTGTTCAGGATGCATTGGCGATTCTGAAGTTTACACCTAATAAAGCGGCAAGATTAATTGAGAAGGTTGTTCTTTCTGCTGTTGCAAATGCTGAGAATAATCATCATATGAATGGTGATGCATTGAAGGTTGCTGTTGCTACAGTTGATGGCGGGCCTTTAATGAAAAGATTGAGATATGCTCCAATGGGTAGAGGCTATATGATGAAAAAGAGATTTAGCCACATAACCATAGAGCTAGAAGAAACAGAACCGAAATCTGATGCAACAAGAGCTAGAAGAAGGAGAGCTTCAAGAGTTCAGAAGGCAGAAGCACCAGCTACAAAACCAGTCGAAGAAACAGTAAAAACTGAAGTAGTTGAGGCTACTGAACAAAAAGAAGCAGATGAAACAATTGTTGAATCTGCTTCTGAAGAAGTAGTTGCAGAGGAAGAAACGACAGTTGATACACCTCTAGCAGAGGCTAAAGAAACAGAATCTGTAGAGGCTGAAGATAACGAGGCCAAAGGAGATAAGTAATTGGGACAAAAAATTCATCCAATAGGGTTGCGCCTTGGCATAGTTAAAGAATGGGAAAGCAAGTGGTATGCTGGGAAAGATTTTCCAGAGCTTCTTGTTGAAGATGCCAACCTACGTAAATATATAAGAAAAAATATGCAATCAGCTGGGGTTTCAAGAATAGAAATTGAAAGAGCTGCAAACAAGGTAAAAGTTAATATACATACTGCAAGGCCAGGTATACTTATTGGTCGTGCTGGTAAAGGTATTGATGATGTAAGGGCTCAACTTGAAAGGCTTACGAAAGGTAAGACTGTTCATGTCAATGTTATAGAAATTAAAAATCCTGAAACAGATGCTCAGTTAGTTGCAGAATCAATAGCTCAACAGATTGAGAAGCGTATTTCATACAAAAGAGCTATGAAGCAGTCCGTATTAAGAGCAATGAAAATGGGTGCTAAAGGCATTAAAATAAGAATTGCTGGAAGACTTGGCGGAGCTGAAATGGCAAGGGTTGAACATGAGAAGAGTGGAAAAGTACCTCTTCATACATTAAGGGCAGATATTGACTATGGTTTCTATGAAGCTGCAACAACATATGGGAACATAGGAATAAAAGTTTGGATATATAAAGGTGATATTTTCCCTAGCCAAATGAAAGAGAAAACAGTAGGGCAGCAAGAAGAAGCTACTGCAGCAGAAAAAAGACCGCGTAGACCTAAAGCAGAAGGTGCAAGAAGATCTGGTAGAAGCGGTGGTAGAAGCAGCGGAAGGAGGAACTCCGGCAATGCTAATGCCAAAGAGAACTAAATTTAGGAAACAGATGAGAGGTTCCCGCAAGGGTAAAGCAAATGCGGGAAATAAAGTGGATTTTGGTGAATTTGGTCTTCAGGCTCTTGAAGCAGCATGGATTACATCTAATCAGATAGAAGCTGCAAGAGTTGCAATGACTAGACATATAAAAAGAGGTGGGCAAGTATGGATTAGAATATTCCCAGATAAGCCATACACAAAAAAGCCTGCTGAAACTAGAATGGGAAAAGGGAAAGGCAACCCTGAAGGATGGGTAGCAGTTGTAAAGCCAGGCAGAATGCTTTTTGAAATTGCTGGTGTTGATGAGGCATTAGCTAAAGAAGCTATGAGAAGAGCTATGCACAAACTTCCTATTAAGACTAGATTTATCACCAAGAAAGAGCAGGTGGATATCAGTGAGAATTTCTGAGTATAAAAGAAAAGTTAAAGAGGCCACTGATGCTGAGTTGCTTACAATGCTCGATCAGGAACGTGAGTCTTATTATAAATTAAGGCAACAGATTGCATTAAAGCAACTTGAGAACCCTAAAGCTATGGTATTAGCTAAGAGAAACATAGCAAGGTTATTATCAGAGCTTAGGGAAAGAGAACTCAAAATTCTTGAGGGGTCATAAATATGGAAAGAACCAGAAGAAAAGTCCGCAGTGGAAAAGTTATTAGTGACAAAATGAACAAGACAGTTGTTGTAGCAATTGAAAATCTTGTAAAACATCCATTGTATGGCAAGATTATGAAAACAACAACAAAGTTCAAGGCTCATGATGAAAACAATGAGTGCGGAATTGGAGATACAGTAGAAATTATGGAAACAAGACCATTTTCAAAAGAGAAGAGATGGAGAGTTTCCAGAATAATTGAGAAGGCAAAATAGATTTAGCTGCATAATCTATGAAAGATTGTGCTGGATAAATTACATCCGGTTTATGTGAGAGGACAGCTAGATGATATATCCGTATACAAGATTAAAATCAGCCGATAATTCGGGGGCACGTGAGATTTTATGCATACGCGTATTGAAGGGATCAAATACAAAGTATGCTGGAATAGGCGACATTATTATAGGTGCTGTAAAGCAGGCCACACCTGGAGCCACAGTAAAGAAAAGTGATGTAGTAAGATGTGTGGTTGTTAGGACAAAAAAAGATATTCAAAGACCTGATGGATCTATTTTAAGATTCGATGACAATGCAGCAGTTGTAATTAACAATGTGAATGAACCAAGAGGTACTCGTATATTCGGGCCAGTTGCAAGAGAACTTAGGGAAAAGGGATTTATGAGAATTATATCTCTTGCACCTGAGGTTTTATAAGGGATTAAAATATATTCTCGGGTTTCACGGGAGAAATAGACATGAGAAAAAAAATATCAACATTTGAAGGCAAATTAAGGCTCAGAAAGGGTGATGAAGTTGTCATACTTGCTGGAAAAGATAAAGGCAAGAAGGGCAAGATTATTGAGACAAACCCTGAATTTGGCATGGTAGTTGTTGATGGGCTAAATATGGTCAAAAAACATCAAAAGCCAAGATCGACAAGTTCAAGAGCAATGATGAAACAGCAGGTGGGCGAAGTTATGATGCCGGCACCAATGCCATCATCAAAAGTGATGCTTATTTGCCCCAAATGTAGCAAGGAGACAAAAGTCTCAAGAGAAGTTGGAGCTCAGAAGGCTGTTCGCAAATGTAAAAAATGTGGCGAACAGATAGATGACTAAGGGGTGGACTAAATGCCTAGAATGAAAGAACTGTATAAAAAAGATGTCATGCCTGTTCTGCAGAAACAGTTTAATTATAAGAATGTAATGCAGATACCAAAAGTGACAAAAGTGGTTGTTAGCATGGGGGTTGGAGCTGCAATTGCTGATTCAAAACAGCTTGATAATGCAGTAAACGATTTAGCAATAATAACTGGTCAAAAGCCTCAGATAACAGCTGCTAAAAAGTCTATATCTAACTTTAAAGTAAGGCAGGGAATGAAGATAGGATGCAAGGTAACTTTGAGGGGAGCTATAATGTATGAGTTCCTTGATAGGTTATTTAATGTTGTTCTGCCAAGAGTAAGAGACTTTGGAGGAATATCACCTGATTCGTTTGATGGAAGAGGAAATTTTGCAATGGGTCTTAAGGAGCAATTGGTGTTTCCTGAGATTGAGTACGATAAAATTGATCGTACAAGAGGAATGAACATTGTAATTTGCACCAATTCCAAAACAGACGAAGAAGCTCGTGCTTTACTTAAAGCATTGGGTCTACCATTTAAAAATAGGTAGGGAGGGTGATTAAATGAAAGCTTATCCGATTGGATCTATAAGAAATGTAGCACTTGTAGGACATGGTGGTACTGGAAAGAGTTCTTTAGCAGAATCAATGCTTTTTGCTTGTGGTGCAATTAGCAGAGTGGGACGGGTTGATGATGGAAGCTCAGCAAGTGATTTCGACCCGGATGAGCAAACAAGGAAAATGAGCATTAATGCTACAGTTTTGCCTTGTGAATGGAAAAACAAGAAAATTAATTTTATAGATACACCGGGATATCCGGATTTTGTGGGTGATGTAATAAGTGCTTTAAGGGCTGTTGAAACTGCTCTTATAGTGGTAGATGCAAATGGCACTATAGAAGTAGGCACAGAAACAGCATGGGATCTTTCTGAAGAAAGAGGGATCTCAAAAATGTTCTTTGTTAATAAGTTGGAAAAGGAAAATTCTGATTTTTATGCTACTCTCGAAGCATTGAGAGGTAGATTTGGAAATAAAGTAGTAGCACTTCAGCTGCCAATTGGAAAAGAAGACACATTTAATGGTGTAGTTGATCTTCTTTCTCATAAAGCATTTACATGGTCTAATGGAAAAATAAGTGAGACTGAGATTCCATCTGATATATCTGATGAATATGAGACTAGAAGAAATGAGCTAATAGAATCAATTGCAGAGATGGATGACAGTTTAATGGAGAAGTTCTTTGAGGAAGGAACTTTATCTGATGAAGAAGTGGCCAAGGGTCTTGAGATTGGTGTTACTTCTGGACAAATTTTCCCTGTATTATGCGGGTCAGGAATAAAGATGGTAGGAATTGATACATTGTTGGATTTTATTGTATCAAGTGCACCATCACCTGATCATGTTGCTGCAGTTAAAGGTAAGTCTGCTACTGGAGAAGAGATTGAAAGAAAACATGATGGTCCGTTCTGTGCATTAGTATTCAAAACAATGGCAGACCCGTATGTTGGAAAGCTGACTTATTTTAGAGTTTTTAGTGGTAGTATTAAGTCAGATTCACACATTTGGAATTCATCTAAAGATCATGATGAAAGAGTTGGACAGATATATTTTGTTAGAGGTAAGACACAGGAAGCTACAGCTGAGATAACAGCTGGTGATATTGGTGCTGTTGCAAAGCTTTCAGTCACAGCAACTGGAGATACATTGTGTGATAAGAATAATATAATTATTCTGGATCCTATAGAGTTTCCGGAGCCTGTGTATTCATTAGCTGTTTCTGCAAAGACTAAAGCTGATGAGGATAAGTTAGGTCCTGGCTTGCAAAAGCTTGCTGAAGAAGACCCAACATTTACTACATATAGAGATCCTGACACAGGTCAAACACTTATGTCAGGAATTGGTGAGACTCATGTAGATATTATTGTTGGTAGATTACATAGAAAATTTGGTGTTGAGGTTGAAACAGCAACTCCAAAGATTGCATATCGTGAGACAATTAAAGGTTCAGCTGAAGCACAAGGCAAGCATAAAAAGCAATCAGGTGGACGTGGTCAGTTTGGTGATTGCTGGATTAGATTAGAAGCAAATACAGGAAAAGGTTATGAATTTGTAGATGCAATAGTTGGTGGTGCAATACCAAGAAACTGGATACCATCTGTTGATAAGGGTATCAGAGAAGCAATGGAACAGGGAATACTGGCTGGTTACCCGGTAGTTGATGTTAAAGCAACATGTTATGATGGAAGTTATCACAGCGTTGATTCATCAGATATGGCATTTCAGCTTGCTGGAAGATTAGCATTCAAAGCAGCAGCGGAGAAAGCATCTCCTGTTATTCTGGAACCGATTATGGAGCTTGAAGTGATAGTTCCGGAAGAATATATGGGTGATGTGATTGGCGATTTAAATGCTAAAAGAGGAAAGATTGGTGGAATGGAGCCAATTGGTGGTGGCAGACAAAGAATAAAAGCTCTTGCTCCACAAAGTGAAATTCTAAGATATAGCATAGATTTAAGATCAATTGCTAGAGGACGAGGCAGATTTTCAGCGAAGTTCTCACATTATGAGGAAGTACCTGCACATACAGCACAGCAGATAATTGCAGAAGCAGCTGTAGAGAAGCAGGAAGAATAACTCAAAGAAATAGGAGTTGGCAAGTTATGGCAAAACAATGCCTAATTGAAAAGCAAAAGAGACCAGCAAGGTTTAAGGTTCAAGCATATAATAGATGCAGTATGTGCGGTAGACCAAGAGGTTATATTAGAAGATTTGGACTTTGCAGAATATGCTTTAGGGAAATGGCACACAAAGGTTTAATTCCTGGAGTTACAAAGTCAAGCTGGTAGAAATACTTTTCAGATTTAAAATAAAAACCTATCATTCTTAAGAATTGTAGGAACATAAAAAATAAAAAAATAAATTGTTTGACAACGAGTAGCACTAATGGTAACATTAAATCTTGTGCTGCTCGGTATACGGAGGATCAAGTATGACGTTTACCGATCCTGTGGCCGATCTTCTTACTAGGGTTCGCAATGCTAATTCAGCAAAGCATGAAACAGTAGTAGTTCCGGCCTCAAAGCTAAATATGGAAATTGTCCGTATCTTGCAGGACGAGGGCTTTATAAAAGGCTATGATATGCTAAAGGATTCAAAATTTCCTATGGCAAAGATAGTTTTAAAATATGGTCCAAAACAGGAAAAGATTATATCTAACCTAAAAAGAGTCAGCAAGCCCGGTCTTAGAGTTTATGCCAAGAGAGACAAAGTGCCTCGTGTACTTCGTGGACTTGGTGTTGCGATAATCAGTACATCAAAAGGTGTAATGACAGATCGTGAGGCTCGGAAGCTTGGCATTGGTGGCGAAGTACTTTGCTATATATGGTAGGAATAGAAAGGAATACAGATGAGTAGAATTGGAATATTGCCAATACCATTGCCTTCTGGTGTAACTTTCACAGAAAAAGATGGCATGATGACTGTAAAAGGTCCAAAAGGTGAGCTCACAAGACCGACTATACCTGCCATTAAAGTAAAAGTAGAAGATGGCAAGATTATATGTGAGCGTGAATCAGATAGCAAAGAGAATATGGCTTTGCACGGATTAGTTAGATCACTTGTAAACAATATGGTTATTGGTGTAACTAATGGTTATGAAAAAAGGCTTGATGTAATTGGTGTTGGATATAGAGCAGAGCTTCAAGGGAAAAACTTAAATTTATCAGTAGGTTATTCACATCCGGTGGTTATTGAGCCAATGGATGGAATATCATTTGAAGTTGGTCAGGATACTAACACAAGGTCACCTTTTGTTATTGTTAGAGGAATTGATAAAGAAACAGTTGGACAGCAGGCAGCATTAATCAGAGCTAAAAAGCCACCTGAGCCATATAAGGGCAAGGGTATAAAATACTCTGATGAAGTTATAAGAAGAAAAGCTGGAAAAGCTGCAAAAGCTAAATAATTATTTATTTATAATCTGCATTTGGTGCTTATTCGCGATGTGGCAGATGGTATTGTATTGGCAATAATGGTGCGGGCGAATGGCTATGCCAAATGTGGTGAACACCAATCCTATAAATTATAGGACCAAATGCCTTGGAGGAATTAAATGCTTAAGAAAGAGTTGCTTAGGCAAAAAAGACACAGAAGGATTAGAAATAAGATTTCTGGTAATGAGCAGAAGCCTAGGTTAAATGTATTTAGAAGTTTGACAAATATATATGCTCAGATTATTGATGATGAGAGCGGAAGAACATTAGTATCTGCTTCTTCTATAGATAAGGAAATAAAGTCTGAGATAAAGTATGGTGGAAATAAGGAATCTGCAAAAAAAGTAGGCGAGCTTCTTGGAAAAAGAGCTGTTGAGAAGGGTATTTCAACAGTATGTTTTGATAGAGGCGGATATAAGTATCATGGTCGAGTTGCTGCACTTGCAGATGGTGCTCGTGAAGCCGGGCTGAAGTTCTAGGTTCTGGAGGAAAAATGGCTAAAATCAATGCGGATGCTTTAGATCTGGAAGAGCAAATAATCCGAACAAATAAAGTTCAGAAAACACATAAAGGCGGTCGAACATTGAGCTGGAATGTGTTAGTTGCTGTTGGCGACAAGAATGGTCATGTTGGAATTGGTCTTGGAAAAGCAAGGGCAATACCAGATGCTATAAGAAAAGCTGTTGAAAAGGCAAAAAAAGAGATGATTGAAGTTCCTATTGTAGGAACAACAATACCTCATGAAACAGAAAACAGATTTGGTGCTGCAAATGTTCGGATGAAGCCAGCTTCTCAAGGTACTGGTGTTGTTGCTGGTGGTGCAGTTAGACCAATACTTGAACTTGCAGGTATTCATGATGTACTTGCAAAAAGTCTTGGATCAAGTAATGCAATCAATACTGCAAAGGCAACAATGATATGTTTGAAAAGCCTCAGAAGGGCAGATGAAGTAGCAGCAGCAAGAGGAAAGACAGTTGAGGAATTAGTTCCTTGGCTTGCAAAAAAGCGTGCACAGGAAGAGATGAGTATTGAACATTCTGCAACATTTGTAAATGAAGAAGTTGCAGAAGAGACTAATGAATAATGCAAGAGTTCTTGTTTTTTTAATAATATTGTAAGAGACGGGGCAAAAAAATGCTGAAATTGACTCTTAAGAGAAGTGTTATAGGTTATAACAAAAGACAGAGAAATACTGTAAAAGCTCTTGGACTTGGAAAAGTGGGTTCAAGCGTTATACAAAATGACAGTGAAGCTGTTCTTGGCATGATTAATAAAGTAAGATATCTGCTAGATGTAGAAGAGCTGCAAGAGCCTGTGGAGGTTAAAGAATGAGACTTAATGATCTTTCACCTGCTCCTGGATCAACACATTCAAAAAAGCGTGTTGGTAGAGGAACAGGTTCTGGACAGGGAACTACAGCCGGTAAGGGACATAAAGGTCAGAAGGCAAGATCTGGCGGTGGTGTAAGACCTGGTTTTGAAGGTGGTCAAACACCTTTATATAGAAGACTTCCTCAAAAACCTGGCTTTAGAAATGTTAATAGAATAGAATATGCTGTTGTTAATATTGAAGACTTAGAAAGATTTGATGCTGGTATAGAGGTTACTCCAGAAGTATTGATAAAGGCTGGACTTGTAGGGAAGCTTAAAGATGGCATAAAGATTCTTGGTGACGGCGAGATTACAAAGGCTTTAACTGTTAAAGCACACAAATTTAGTAAGTCTGCTGAAGAGAAGATAAAAGCCGCCGGCGGCACTGTGGAGGTTCTATAATATGTTATCGTCCGTAGCTTCTGCATTTAAAGTACCAGATCTAAAAAACAGGCTTACATTTCTTTTTGCAATGTTTGCTGTGTATGTGGTTGGACTTCATATACAGATTCCCGGTGTAAACCCAACTATTCTTTCAGATAGGTTTTCAGGTGGGTTATTTGATATTTTTAATGCTTTTACGGGCGGTGCATTTAAGAAATTTACCATTTTTGCAATGGGTATAATGCCTTACATTAATGCATCTATTATAATGCAGCTTTTAACAATTGCAATTCCACAACTTGAGGAAATGCAAAAAGAAGGAGCATCTGGTCAAAAAAAGATTAAATTATACACCAGATGGTTGACTGGTGTGCTTGGTTTTATGCAAGCACTAGGAACAACTAGGTTGCTAGCTAGCAGTGGTGCTTTAATTGATTCTGGATGGTTGTTTACAATTCAGACTGCAATTATTCTAGTTGCAGGAACAGCATTTTTAATGTGGCTTGGTGAACAGATTTCAGAAAAAGGGATTGGAAATGGTGTTTCCATAGTTATTTTTATGGGAATTGTTGCATTCTTCCCAAGCGAAGTATTTAGAACTATTCAGGTTGAGCTTTTAACTAATGGAAATTATAGTGGTGTTGCAATATTATTCATATTGTTTATTGCAACAATAGCATTTATATGTGCCATCACGCAGGCTCAGAGAAGAATACCTATTCAGCATGCAAAAAGAATAGTTGGAACAAATAAAATGGTTGGTGGGCAATCCAGTTTCTTGCCGCTTAAGGTGAACTCTGCTGGTGTTATACCAATTATTTTTGCAGTATCGATTCAATATTTTCCAATGACTATTGCAAGCTTGTTTACTCATGGAGATACAACAAGTTTGTTTTATAGGATAGCAAATAGTTTAGCACCTGGACATTCATGGTGGGGTTCACTTGTATATGCTGGTATGATTGTATTCTTCACCTACTTTTATACAGCAGTTACATTCAATGTAAAAGATGTATCTGATAATTTGAAAAAATGGGGAAGTTTTATACCCGGCATCAGACCTGGAAAGCCTACACAAGATTATCTTGATAAGGTTATGACAAGAATAACTTTAGCTGGAGCTTTGTTTCTTGCAACAATAGCTTTAATGCAGTATTATGTTCCACAGTGGACAGGTATTACATCATTTAGTTTAATTGGTGGAACATCACTATTAATTGTTGTTGGTGTTGCATTAGATACAATGCAGGCAATAGAGTCTCATTTAGTTATGAGACACTATGATGGCTTTATAAAATAATAAAAATATGAGATAATAATAGTTTGCTAAAAATTGCATAAGTATTTGGTATATTTATAGACGAAAGGTGTAAGATTTTGAGATTAGTATTATTTGGACCTCCGGGAGCTGGAAAGGGAACACAAGCAACATTATTAGTTGAAAAACTTGGTGTTGAGCATATTTCAACTGGCAATGCTCTAAGAGAAGCCGTTGCTAATGGCACAGAGGTTGGACTGAAAGCAAAATCTTATATGGATGTTGGCGAGCTGGTTCCTGATGAAGTTGTGATTTCAATTGCAAAAGAAAAGCTTGCTAGTGTTGGAGATAGAGGATATCTTTTAGATGGATTTCCAAGAACAATTGCACAGGCTGAAGCATTAGATGTTGCGTTATCCGAGATAGACAAGCCACTTGATGCTGTTGTGAATTTGG
>JBDNDK010000159.1:0-5660 GCA_046719185.1 Armatimonadota bacterium | reverse complement strand
TATCACACAAAAAATAACACCTGCAAACTTGAATACTTTTTATTTACATGAAGGATAAATGAAATTCTATGTAGTATCACTATGTATGATAAATATTTTATACCACTTCACTATAAATATCCTATAAAATGCATGGTATAATAGCAAGTGGTAATTTATGATTAAGCTGTGTTTCACTTTCAATAGATTGATTTATGTATGATAAAAATATTGAGCTTTTTTATAATTGTGAAAGCTCTTGTATGAGGTGAGTATTGTGGAATTTGAGCTTGCTCTGCTCAGGTCTACTATAGAAGACCTCAAAAATCAAATTAAATCAAAAGACCTTGCAATTTCTGCTCTTGAGCAAGCTAACAAGAGGCTGGAAGAAAGACTGCGTGAGTCTGAAGCACATGCTAGCGGACCTACCCCCCTTCTTGAACTTGATGAAACCCTCAAAAGACTTGTTACAAAAATCTCTATGATACTTCAGGCTGAAAAAGCAGTTGTTATGCTATATGACAAAGAAAATAACTGCCTATATGCTTCAAAACCAGCTGTTGGTTTGACTGATGATGAATTATCTATATTAAAACTAAAATCAGATTTAGGTGTTTCTGGTGAAGTTTTTTCTACTAGAAATCCTGTCATTATCTATGATGCTGAGAATGATCCAAGAACAGATAAAAATATTGTGAATGCAATTGGTATAAAAAATGGAGTGTGTGTGCCTCTTGTTGTAGAAAAGAGAAACTTTGATACCAATCAAGTCTCTGAAATACAGACAATTGGTGTTATGCATGTTTTTAACAAAAAATATGGCAATGTCTTTATTCAAGAAGATGTAAATTTACTGACAAGGCTAGCAAACAATGCAGCTAGCATCATTGCAAGTGCACAAATATATAGAGCAGTAATTCAAGAAAAACAAGAGCTTGCTCATGTTTTGGAAAGTGTTAATACCGGTCTTGTGATGGTAAACAAAGATGGAAAAATATTGCAAATAAATCCTGCCGGCAGAAGATTTCTTGGTATTGATGAAAATCTAAAATTAAATAAAGATTACAGAATCATTATAGATCAACCAATTGTCCAAGATTTGATAGGCAAAGCAATTGCTGGAGATGCTGATGTAAGAGATGAAATTATCCTTCCTGATTATATGAGCACTGATGAAAATGAAAAGGTTTATCAAATTCAATCCAGTCCTGTGAGAGATGATAATCAAGAAAAAATTGGTGTTTTGCTTATTTTTAATGATATTACCGAAACCAGAAGCATTGAAAGAATGAAAACTGCATTTGTTTCTACTGTCTCACATGAACTGAGAACTCCACTAACATCTATCAAAGGTTTTATTGGTACTCTTTTGAATGATGAAGAAGGATTTTATGATAGAGATACCACTAGAGAATTTTATAATATTATTTACCAAGAATGTGAAAGATTAACAAGACTTATAAATGATCTTCTTAATGTATCTAGAATTGAAGCAGGTAAAGCACTGGAACTCAATCTAACAGAAATTAATCTGGAAGATATTGTTAGGAAAGTTGTTTCTATACAAAAAAGTTATGCTGACAAGCATACTTTTGTGATTGATTTTCCTGATGATATACCTCCAATATATGCTGATGCAGATAAGGTGGATCAAATACTTACCAATTTAATTCATAATGCTATTAAATACTCACCAGATGGCTGTGATATAAATATTCAAGGTTCATTCAAAGATGGATATGTCCAGATAAAAATTTCTGATAATGGAATTGGAATTCCTAAGGAACAATTAGAAAGAATATTTGAAAGATTCCATAGAGTTGATAATAGAAACACAAGAAAAGCAGGTGGCACTGGTCTTGGTCTATATCTTGTAAAGCATCTTGTTGCAGCTCATAAAGGTAGAGTATGGGCAGAAAGTGAAATTGGAAAAGGTTCTACGTTCTTTGTTGAATTACCTATCAAAGCTCAGCTATCTGAAAAAACAAATCAAACAGATGAATACGGCTACACTGAATCAGCTGTAAAAAAACAAGCATTTCAATAATTGTTATTATTTCTTAAATGCTGATTCGGGATTTTCAAGGTAACTATTCATTTTGTCTATCCACATTTTAATCTGCTCTAATTCTAATCTTTTTGGCAGTCCTATTTGATGCACCTTGCCATTGTATTCAATGATTTCTGCATCTGGCAGTGGATAATTGAGAACAGATTCAATTTCAAGAATATGACTTTTTATCTCTTGTTTTAATATCTGTTTTTCTCTTATATTTTCGGAATTCACCATTCTCTGAAACTTCAATACAGATAGCATCATTGGAGCCCTAAAACCTAACTGGAGTTTGTTTGATAGCAGTTTTACTTTCAGCATTTCATAATCAGCTTCAGATAGATATATTCTAGCAATTTCTAGTTCAATCAAAGATGCCTCAGCTAGATGCATTGCAGACTGCTTTTGTTTTTCTATTTTTGCAATATATTCTGGAGTTGGAGATTTTGCCAGTTCATATTCCTCAAGATAATTTTTATCCCACCTCCAATTTTGCCAGTTTGCATTATACCAACTAATCCCTGCATTTGGAGGAAAATATCTTGTATCACCAAAAGTGAATGAACCAATATTTAGGCATTCTGTAACTACCTGCTGGGTATGCTTTAGAGCATTAATTACATATTCAGCTGCTTTATTGCCATACTTAGTGCATGCATATGCTTTCCATACATCATCTGAATTATCTGTTTTTGCATTTGCAAACATTCCTAGTGCCCATAGATTTATTTCATTGGGTTCATTTATTATTTCAGCATCCCATCTATCAACTCTCACACAAATACCATCACAACCAACTGCTACACTATAATCAAAATGATGTTTTAGTCTGTCCACCATAGCATTTGCAACACTATCCAATAGAAAATACTCACCTGCAATATCATATTCAACTAATTGGTCTCTAGTGCCTACTTTACCAAGAGCAGGGTTGTGTGTTCCTCTCATCTGCCAATCTTGAGGCACACATTTGCTCATAACAATAACATCTTCAGGGAGTTTCTTTATTCCATCCATAACAGCTACAAGCTCATCAGGATGCCATGTAAATGTCCTGACAATAAGCTTTTTATTGTGTTTTTTGCATGAATTATAAAGAACATCTACTAATTTGAGATATACATCTGTATCTGTTGCATTGATTTGAGTCTCTACAACTGTGAGCACAATACCATCAATTTCAGGCAAAAGCTCAGAAAACAGCCACTCATATCTTTCTTCAAGATGATTCCACAGCTTTTCATTTTCTACTCTAATCGGACCAAGATAATTTGGATCATTTTCACTTGGTATGTCTGAAAGCTCATGCACCCATAATGTAACTTCCATTCCAAGACTGTGACATAATTTTATATATTGCTCTTCTTTATCTCTTTCTGCAAATTTTTTGAGAGGTCCAACATTTCCACCTTCAAGCTGGAACATACACCCATTAAAACCAAGTTCTGCAGCAAGCTTGATAATATCTTTACTAGCTTCACCCTGATAGAAAGATACTATCCTATATGGCATTGGTTTTTTCAACTTCACGATTTTATCTGCACAAACATCTGAATATGATGACGAAGATAAAAAGATAGAAATTATAGCAACTAATAGAAAATAATAAAATCCAAAAATATGTTTATTTATCCACATTGATTATTACCTTGAAAATATAAAAGTATTTACATAGAAAACACATTATTGGGAGTTAGAGTAACACCAGAGATATTATATGTCAAGCTAATTAACTTACTTGCTGCTTACTTCTAAAGGTTCTGGCTGAACATCATTTTGGGTAATATTCTGAGGTTTATTATCTGTTTTACTCATTTTGCTTCCGAACACAAAACCACAATATCCACCTATTAAAGCACCAAATACTACATCTGAAGGAAAATGTACACCTAGATATACTCTTGAAAATCCAACAATAATAGCTAAAAAATACATTGGAATTCTAAATTTAGGATAAAAATAACCTAAAGCAAAAGCAAATGCAAAAGCTGATGTGGTATGTCCAGAAGGAAAACTATTTGTGTATAATATTTCTTTTATTGTTCTTGCTTCATTTACCAGATATAATGGTCTTTCTCTTTCAAAAATCTTTTTGATAATTTGAACTAAAATTGCAGATGTTGCATGAGCAGCCAGTGCAGCATAACCAGCCCTTCTGAGTTTTGTGTTATATTTCAAAAACCCAAAATACACCATAGCTAATCCAATAGCAGCTTTCACGCCACCAGTGCCTAATGCTGTTGCAAAAAGCATGATTGGATCCAATATTGGATTAGCCATTTTTACATTTATAAATATAAATATTGTCTGATCTAGATTATTTATATAGCCACTCATATTTTTCTGCAGAATTGTAATTTTTATAATCTTAGCATAAAAAACAGCTAGGTAAAATTAACACCCAGCTGCTTGATCTTGAATTTTTATTTTATTATTATTTTTTAGGTTTGCTGTTTTTATCACCCGGCAGTGTGCCTGCCTTTATCTCTTCAATATTTGTAAATCCATCACCATCAGCATCTTTATTTTCAATTTCTTTTAGAGAATCAGCATTTACTGGCTTTTTCTCAAGCATTTTGCCATAAGCATTCTCACCATCTTTGCCAGTCTTTGTTGTATGGCAAGTAAGACATCTTGCTTTTCCAAGCTCACTATCTTTGTCAGGTTTGTATAACTTATTAAACTCATTCATCCATTTCACAGTAGCAAATGCTGTTGTGGACAATAAAGCAAACACCATAAGAATTAAAATAATCAATTGAAATCTCTTCATCAAAGTCTCCTTCACTCAAAATAGTAAGAACAATTAATAATGACGAATAGTTTTATCATAAATTGCCTATACTAATTTCATTATACTATATGTAATAATTGGTGTTGTAATATTTATGGAATAGTTCTAAAATATGGCAATTGCATCACATTATAATTGTTCAACAATTTGAACATTATATATCATATCAAATTCAGAATAAGCATAAAGGATAAAACAGTGGAAAAAGTAGTATTTGAATTCAAACCTCAAAACACTAAAGCAACCTACATTGTAGAACAAGGAATACCAGTTTTTCCTATTGACACAAATATGGTAGATGGTCTTAGATTATTAGATGAAAATAACAATCTAATTCCTGCATCAATTGAGCATGATGGAAGAGATGAACATGGAAACACTGTTTGGGTGAGAATATCTACACAACTTTCATCAAATAAAACTCTCACATTAGACTATAAACCAGAATTACCAAAACCTGGTGATAAACTCAAAATCAAAGAATCACCAAATTCAATATTAGTTGAAAATACATTTTATACCATAAAAACAAAAAACCCCGGTAATATTACTATTTCAACTCCAAAGGGAGACATTATAAATGGTGATGTAAACTTTCAATTGTGGCCTGATGCATCAAGTATTGTTGGTGGTGGAGCAGGAACTTGCAGACTTGCTTGGTTTGAACCTCAAGATTGGACTATTGAAGAGCAAACAGACTACAGAACTCTAATTCTGCTAAAAGGAAGAGTGAGAAAATTTAGAACAGTAATGCCTCCAGAGCATGAATGGCATGATGATGCACAATTTGACTGTGAATTAGAATTAATCTGTTATTCATTCTCTCCAGTTATT